>JBCBDL010000016.1:0-41396 GCA_038529695.1 Pseudomonadota bacterium
GTGGACGATCTCCACCACCTGCTGACCCGGCGTGATCGATTTGGTCACCGCCTGACCGGTTGCCTTTTCCTGCACCGCTTTGACGAAATCGCGGGCGACCGGCAGGGAGACGTCAGCCTCCAACAAGGCCACCCGCACCTCGCGCAGGGCGGTTTTGACGTCATCCTCTGACAGCGCACCCTGCTTGGTGAGCCGGTCAAAAACACCAGACAGGCGTTCGGATAGATTTTCAAACATCGGCCAAGGCCCTCACGTCGTTTCGGTTGCCCCAAGCATATAGGAATGCAGGGCATAAAGCAGTAGCGCCCCCGTGGGCGCGACGCGCTGACGGAGGGCGATCCCTACTAGATGGGACCGGAAAGCTGTCGCTATCCGGATTGTTGGGCTGCGTTTAGGCTTGTCGCTCTCGTGTGTCAACATCCCCCAGCCATGCATTGATCGTCGCGGCGGCTATGTGCGCTCGCGTGGCGATCATATGATGAGAGATCAATGGATGCTGGCCTTCGTCCATCCCGCGGTCCAGATACAGCACGACGCGGCTACGTCGTTCTTTGCCCCACTGCAGTTGATCAACGAAAGCATGGCTCAAGTCCCCCAAAGGATGCCGCACGCGTTCATGACCTCGCAACGACAAACGGCGTATCTCAAGGACATCTTCCGACCGGTTTAAGCGCGCAAAGTCCAGACGCACATCGCGCCAAACGAAATAGCCAGGAACTGCTGACAATATGATGCAACTGATACCTTCGACCGCGTTACCTTGGAAAAGTGCCAACACACCCGCCGCAACAAAGACCAGGAAGCCCGCGATGGGCCATATTGTGCTAACAGGTATGGAGGACCTGAGCGCCAGCTCCTCCGGGGTATTGCGGACAATCTTCATCGCACGGTGTTGTCTCAGGAAATGCGGATCAACTGAAGCGGTTGTTCACGATACACCCATGCCACCGTTCCCGTTCCCGCGATGAGCATCAACATATGCCAATAGGGCGGGCCGACCCAGATTAAAAGTGCGCTGAGCCCCACGAACATCGTCCCGAGCAAAAGCAGCCCCGCAAAACCTTCTGCCCCGCGTTTCCACAACAGGGCTGCACCAATCACCTCGATAGAGCCGGTGATGTAGCGAGGGAATTGCCCGAAGCCGATTGCCTCGTAAATGCCCACATCCACGTGAAACCCGATAAGCTTGCGGATGCCGAAATAGAGAAAGGCGAGGGTCAGGCCCATGCGCAAGGCCGTCATGAAGGGTGATGTTCTGATCATAGCAGGTCACATAGTGCTGGAACCGTGACGTCCACCCTTTTCAAACCCCTTCATTCACCGCTAAAAAGAGAATTATCCATCACAGGACACGCCACAGGATGACCACCCGTGACCCCGATGAGAACGGCTGGGCCAGTTCTGCACCCGCATGGATCGCGCGCAGTCAGGATGGCGGCGATTTCTCGCGCGAACATGTGTTGGACAAGCCGATGATGGCGCGCATACGGGCGCTGGGTGGCGGGCATGCGCTGGATGTCGGCTGCGGCGAGGGGCGGTTCTGCCGGATGATGGCGGCAGAGGGGTTTCAGACCACAGGAATTGATCCTGTGCCCGCGATGCTGGATGCGGCACGGAGCGCTGACCCTGATGGCACCTATGTCGAAGGCTTTGCAGAAACGCTGCCCTTTGAAGATGCCATCTTTGATCTGGTCGTCAGTTATCTGTCGCTGATCGATATCGATGACGCGGAAACAGCAATCGCCGAAATGGTGCGCGTCCTAAAACCTGGCGGACGCATTCTTGTGGCCAACCTGTCCAGTTTTGCGACATCCAGCGCCGCTTTCGGGCGGCGGAATTGCGCAGAAACTGGTGAGGAATTGCGGCCCTTGGGCCATTACCTTCGTGAGGAAAAGCTGTGGTTCGCATGGGACGGGCTGCGCATCCAGAACTGGCACCGGCCTTTGTCGTGCTACATCCAATGGTTCCTCGCACAGGGCCTGACGCTCACGCATTTCGACGAACCGCAACCGTGTTCAGGACCGCCGGATAGGATCGTCAAATATGAAAAGATGCCATACCTGATGATGATGGAATGGCAAAAGCTCACATCCGTGTGATCAACACCCCACAAACCACCGTTTCGGCGAAACTTCTCTGGTTCTCGGCGGCCCGTTGCCGCGCGCAGGCCTGTTTGCGAGCCTCTCTGTCCAGGTACTGCAACACTGTTCTAGGCACATCCTGTGCAAAAGACAGCACATAAGGCAATATGCATACGGCTGCGGGGCGAAGTCAGTGCAGGACACTCACTTACGGAGAGACAGCAATGACAACCATGTTCAACGAAATTCTCGGAACGGATGATGCGGACCGGATTGAAGGTACTGACAACAGCGACTTTATCCGCGGGCTGGCCGGTGCGGACAATATCATTGGTGGCGCGGGGGATGACTTTATCTTGGGCGGTGAAGGGTCTGATCGCATTTTGGGGGGCGACGGTAACGACGTAATCG
This sequence comes from Pseudomonadota bacterium, assembly GCA_038529695.1. Classification (GTDB taxonomy): domain Bacteria; phylum Pseudomonadota; class Alphaproteobacteria; order Rhodobacterales; family Rhodobacteraceae; genus Yoonia. The sequence continues at coordinate 2,493 of JBCBDL010000016.1, forward strand.
TCGACCTCACCGGGCAGGATACAAATACCGGCGGGGCTGGCGACGACATTCTAATCGGTGGGGCTGTCGTCAATGGCGACGGAGGTGATGACATCTTTATCTCAACCGGTGCGGCACAGAATGTCACTGTCTTCGGGAGCAGTGGCGCAGATATTTATTTTGGCTCGGACGACAGTGCTGAGACCTATGCCTACGTGCAGCGCTTGTTGGAAAGTGATCCGGCCAATCCCGATGTGATCTATAACTTTCAAAGTGGTCAGGACATTTTCGACTTTAGCGGTGAACAGGCGGAAATCATCTTTATCGGCGATGCCGCATTCTCAGCCAGCAACGATTTCATAACCGAGGCACGTTTCGAAGACGGATTCTTGGAAATGGATCTGGATGGCGATCAGGTGGCCGACCTTGCATTTGAACTTGTCGGGGTTGACACGTTCACGGCAGATGATCTGGCTGGTTTCGTCACAGACAGCGCCGCTGACGGTTCGCCGCCCGTTGAGCTTCCGATCAATACCGTTTTTGGAAATATTGGGACGGATACCTTCGTCGCCTCAGACGACTTGCGCGAAATCTACCGCTACAACTTTTTCGCTGATGACAGTCCTGTTGATGCGCCAGACACGATCCAGAACTTTGAGCCAGGGGTGGACAGCATCTTTTTTGGTGAGCTGATCACGCGCGTTGATTATCTGGGCGATGCCGCGTTTTCTGGCGACGCGGATCCGCTATTGGGCATCGAAGCGCGGTTCGAAGATGGACGGCTTGAGATTGACGAGGATTCAGACGCTATCGCCGACAAGGTGATCATTCTCGAAGGTGTCGAGACGCTGACCGCGGACGAATTCTTTTTGTAGCACCTTATGATCACGGTGCGCGAAAACGCCGCGCACCGTGCAATTTGTCTATGCAGCTTTTGCAACCATGTCCTTGGCGACGCGGATGTCGATGTCATCAATGCCGATGAAGCGCAGTACCTGACGCATATGCGGTGTGGCGAAGTCCATACCGCTATCGACAGGTACACCACCGGACGCAACGGCGACGATTGCCCGCTTGCCTTCTAAAAGGCCGATTGGGCCATTCTCGGTATAGCGAAATGTTACGCCGGGACGGGCGATAAGGTCGATCCAGGCCTTCAACGATGAGGGCATGCCAAAATTGTACATGGGCATGCCGATGACAATTGTATCGGCGGCTTGCAATTCAGCGATCAACGCATCCGACAGCGCCAGCGATGCGCGTTCGGTTTCGGTCCGTTCGGCCTCTGGCACCAGCCGGGCCCTGATCCAGGTCTCGTCAACCTGTGGCAACGGGGTGCCGGCGAGGTCGCGATAGATGACGGTTTTCGCGGACAGCTGCGCAACCAGTTGCGCGGTGGCTGCGCGGCTGACAGAGCCGTCGGTGGTTCCAGATGCGTCGATGTGCAGAACGGTGTTGGTCATCATGTTTTCTCCTGTGGATATGCGCTTGATGGTAAAGTAGCTATTGCACTCACGAACGAAATAGCCGAATTTCCACAACAGATGTTTACCCACGCACAGGTGTTTCATGGATAATTGGGACGAAATTCGCACGGCCTATCAGGTGGCGCGCCGTGGCACTGTCAGCGGCGCGGCTGATACGCTGGGTGTACATCATGCCACGGTGATCCGCCATATCGATGCGTTAGAGCAGCGATTGGGCGTGAAACTGTTTCAACGCCATGCGCGCGGCTACACCGCCACCGAAGCCGGGCAGGATCTGTTGCAGGTCGCACAGGCGACCGATGATCAATTCACGCAATTGGCGGGCCGTATTCGCGGGCAGGGGGAAGGTGTGTCTGGTGATCTGGTGATCACATCGCTGGATATCTTTTCGGGGATGCTGACCCCCGTGATGGTCGCATTTCAGAACGAAAATCCGGATGTGAATATCCGGTTTCGCACCGGCGACAGGGTTTTCAGGCTGGAATATGGCGAGGCACATGTTGCCATCCGGGCGGGGTCCATGCCGGAAGAGCCTGACAATGTCGTCCAGCCTTTTATGTCGCAACGTATGTCGCTTGTCGCGTCAGATGCTTATGTGGCCCGGCATGGTATGCCCGATGGGCTGGAAGACCTGCCCAACCATAAATTCGTGGTTTTCGATGCAGAAAATTCCCGCGCGCCGTTCGGGCTTTGGCTGCGCGAACGGGTTCCTGAAGACCGGTTCACCTACCGTGCGACCGATAATCGGAACATGCTCGATGCGATCCTTGCAGGCGCGGGTCTGGGTTTTGTGATCAGTCAGGAATTGGATCACCATCCCGCATTGAAAGAGGTTGTGCCAAGCGAAGATAGCTGGTCGGCCCCGCTTTGGCTGGTTACGCATGTAGATTTGCATCGAACGACCAAGGTTCAGGCGTTCCTGAAGTTCCTCAAGGCGCATTTCAAGGCTGCTGCGGCCGCATGACAGCCGGACAGCAGGGGCATCTGGCGATGCTTCTATTTTCTTTGCTGGTGGCCGGGTCCTTTGCCCTGGGTGCGATGGCGGCGAATGACATTGCGCCGCTTGCGCTTAACGCCGTCCGGTTCTGGATTGCTGTCTTGGTTATCGGTGTCGCGATGTGGCTGACGACACCAATTGATCGTAGCGCGGCGGCAGCACCTTGGCGGTATGTCGTTCTGGCGGGGTTTTTTACCACATATTTCGTTTTGATGTTTGAAGGCTTGAAGACCGCCCCGCCGGTGAGTGCGGCTGCGGTCTTTACATTGACGCCGATCCTGACTGCCGGTTTTGGCTGGCTGTTGTTACGGCAGGTCTTGACGCCGCGTATGGCATTGGCGCTTGCGATCGGGGCGGCTGGCGCAGTGTGGGTGATTTTCAGGGCAGATCTGCCGGCGATCCTACGCTTTGAAGTCGGGCGGGGCGAATTCATCTATTTCTGGGGATGTGTGGCCCATGCCGTTTACACGCCGCTTGTGCGCAAACTGAACCGTGGTGAGCCTGCGGTTGTGTTCACTTTCGGGACGTTGCTGGCGGGGGCTGTTATCCTCACGCTTGTCGGCTGGGCGGATTTGCGGGCGACGGATTGGACGACTTTGCCCGGCATCGTCTGGGTGACGATCCTTTACACTGCTGTTTTCGCCAGTGCCGCAACTTTTGTGCTGCTGCAATTTGCAACACTGCGCCTGCCAAGTTCGAAAGTGATGGCCTATACCTATCTGACCCCCAGTTGGGTGATCGTCTGGGCAATCGCGCTGGGCAAGGGCGCGCCACCTGCGCTTGTCCTCTTTGGGGTGGGTCTGACGATTATGGCGCTGCTTTTGTTGCTACGCGACGATGCATAATCCGGCAAATGTTCTTTGGGCTTAGCTGCTGGTTTGACTGCGCCAGCCGATCAGGTTCAGCGCCGCGAAAAGAATAGCTGCGACACAGACAATGGATGGCCCTGCCGGCGTGTCGAAAACATATGCGCCGCGAAGCCCCGCAACCGCTGAAATCGCGCCGATCGCTGCCGCAATCGCGGCCATGGCTTCAGGTGTTCGTGCCAGCCCGCGCGCAGCAGCGGCGGGGATGATCAGCATGGCCGCAATCAGCAAGACACCGACAACCTTAATCGCAACCGCCACAACGATTGCCAATGACAGCGTCAGGATCAATTGCTCTCGCCTTGGGTTCAGACCGCTTGCATAGGCGAGTTCCTCGTTCAGTGTCGACGTCAGCAGCGCCGACCAACGCCAGAGGATCAGCGCCACCACAAGCGCTGCACCGCCCCAGATCACCAAAAGGTCAGTGTGTGATACGGCAAGAATATCGCCAAACAGATAGGCCATCAGGTCGATCCGAACGCCCGAAAGGAATGATACGGCGACCAACCCGAAGGCGAGCGCGGAATGTGCCAGCACACCCAAAAGCGTATCCATCGCATAGCCCCGCCCGCTGAGCTGCGAGACCGTCAGTGCCATGATGAGCGCGACAGCCATCGCGCCAACAAAGACGGACATTTGCAACGCCAGCGACAGGGCCACGCCCAGGATGGCTGCATGCGCCGTCGCATCGCCGAAATAGGCCATCCGCCGCCACACCACGAAACATCCCAGTGGGGCAGCGGCAAAGGCCACACCGACACCGGCAAGGGTCGCGCGGGTCATAAAATCGTCCAACATTACTCGGCGGCCTCGTGACTGTGGGCATGGTCATGATCGTGGTCGTGATCATGCCGATAAAGCGCGAGCGCGCCGCCCGTACCGGTCCCGAAAAGCGCGCGGTATTCCGGTGCAGAGGCGACGACGGCGGGTGCGCCTTCGCAACAGACATGGCCATTCAGGCAGATCACCCTGTCAGAGGCGCTCATCACCACATGCAATTCGTGGCTGATCATCAGAATGGCGCAACCCGTGTCATGGCGGACCTGTTCAATCTGTTGGTAAAACGCCGCAGAGCCGGGCTGGTCGAGACCCTGTGTTGCCTCATCCAATAGCAAAACGTCAGGTCGGTTGATCAGCGCGCGCGCGAGCATCACGCGTTGAAACTGCCCCCCCGATAATTGTGACATCTGTCGCTTCAAAAGATCGGGCACACCTGCGGCGTCCAATGCGACACGACAATCCGCTTTCGACACGTGACCAGCCAGCCGCATGAACCGTTCTACTGTAATTGGCAAGGTGGGATCGATATGCAGCCTTTGCGGGACATATCCGATTTTGACGCCAGGTTTGAGGGTGATCTTGCCTTTTGTGGGTTCAGCGGCACCAATGATTGCGCGCAAAAGGCTTGTCTTGCCGGATCCGTTGGGGCCGACGATGGTGACAATCTCGCCGGGTTCCAGATGCAAGGCAACGTTGCGCAGCACGGTGTTTGCGCCGTAAGCGACGCTGAGGTTATTGACGGTGATCAGGCTCATGCGTCGGCCTTATCCACGCAGGCAGGGCAGATCCCTTCGGCCTCGACCACGGTTTTTTCGATCTGAAAGCCAGCAGCGCGGGCCGCATCACCCAGCGCACCTTTGGCAGGCATGGAATGGGCCTCTGCAACGGCATCGCACAAGCGGCATATCATAAAAGCGGGTGAATGGGTTTCACCGGGATGGGCGCAGGCAACAAAGGCGTTCAGGCGCTCAATCTTGTGGACGAAGCCGTGTTCGGCCAGAAAATCCAGCGCGCGGTAGGCCACGGGTGGTTGCGAGCCAAATCCCGCATCGCGCAATAGATCGAGAAGCGCATAGGCGCCCAAGGCGCGATGTTCCTGCAACAAGATCTCCAGCACCTTCCGCCTGACCGGTGTCAGGCGCAGCCCTTGGGCAGCACAACGTGCCTCTGCGGCGGCCAGACCGTCGGCGACGCAGGCCTTGTGATCGTGCTTGCCAAACCCGACCGGAGGCGGGTTTTCCGAAGGCATGCGCGGCACTTCACTTGTCATGTTATTCCATATCATTTAAGGGCATTAGAAATGTTATAAAATCACAGAGGGATCACAATGTCCATAAAGCGCGCTTCACTCTCCGCAATTGCTACTTTGATGTGCGGAACGGCGATGGCAGATGTGCCGAATGTGGCCGTTGATATCGCGCCGGTCCACTCGCTCGTCGCCCGCGTGATGGAAGGTGTGGGTGAACCCAGTCTGATCCTGCCCCCCGGTGCATCGCCCCATGAACATAGCCTGCGCCCGTCCGAGGCTGGCGCGCTGCAAGAGGCTGATATCGTTGTCTGGATGGGTCATGATCTGACGCCATGGATGGAAGATGCTGTCGAAACGCTCGCCGCTGACGCCAGCGTGATGACGCTGTTAGAGGCCGACGAAACGACGCTGCTGGATTTCCGAGAAGGCGCACTGTTTGAGGCGCATGATCATGATCACGATGATGAACATGGTCACGACGATCACGATGAAGCGGCTGCGCATGATGATCACGACCATGACCATGAAGAGCATGCGGAACACGATGATGATCATGACCACGAGAAGGCGACCGAAGCTGCGGCCAACAATGACCACGACCATGAAGAACATGCCCACGATGATCATGCCCATGATCATGACGACCACGCAGATGCGGCTGCGCATGATGACCATGATCACGATGATCATGCAGGCCACGATCACGGCGCGCATGACCCGCATGCCTGGCTGTCACCGACCAATGCGACAACATGGCTGAACCTGATCGCGGCAGAATTGTCAGCAGCCGACCCGGATAATGCGGGCACCTATTTCGCGAACGCTGCTGCGGCGCGGACCGAGATGGAGGCGTTATCGACAGAGGTGGCCACGATCCTAGAGCCAGCGCGCGGGAAGAGCTTTGTGGTGTTTCACGACGCCTACCAGTATTTTGAGACGGATTTTGATTTTCCTGCGTCCGGTGCAATCTCACTGGGTGACGCCACAGATCCAAGCCCCGCGCGGATTGCTGAAATCCAAGGTCGCGTGCGGGATGAAGGCGTGGACTGCGTTTTGGCCGAACCTCAGTACAATGAGGGGATCGTCGCGACAGTGCTTGAAGGGACCGAGGCAAAGACCGGCGTGATTGACCCGCTTGGCGTCAATCTGGAACCCGGTCCGACGCTTTATCCGCAATTGATCCGGAATATGGCGACGACGCTTGCAGATTGCCTTTAGGCGATAATGAAGATGCGGTCGTGGCAGGTTCTGTCACGACAGTCGCCTAATCCAGTTCCTTTGCCAGAAACGCCTCAAACGCATCGAGGTCCAACGCTTCCATCTGCCCAAATGCTTGCATCCACACCGACGCCTCGCGCAGGGCATCGGGTTCGAGTTTGCACCATTTCACCCGACCGCGCTTTTCCTGACTGATCAGTCCAGCAGCAGTCAGAACACTAAGATGCTTTGAGATGGCGGCCAGCGACATCTCAAACGGCTCGGCGACGTCCGTGACGGCCATGTCATCCTCCAGCAGCATCGACAGGATCGTGCGGCGTGTCGGATCGGCAAGGGCGGCAAAGATGATGTCGAGCGGTTGGGTCATGGCGCGCAGTGGTAGCAACCATTCGCGCGCCAGACCAGTGTTTCATAGCAGCGGCCGATCTTTGGATTCGGATGGCCAGACAAAGCGATGCTGTTCCAATTCGGCCCGTGACATGCCGATATCACGTGCCTGATGATCACTAATTGATTTTGGCAGTTTTGTTGGGTTGGCTTGCATCTTTTTGACAAGCCAATCCCATATGCCTGCCGCAGCAGTCATGAATTTCATGGCTTTTCCTGATTGAGTTATGGTTACTGACGACAGATTGGCTGGTTTTGCCGCCCGGATCAAAGTCAATTACTTGACAGGACATGTGCAGAAAAGGCACGTATTGTTCATGCCTCGTTTTCTTCCACCGTTGAACGCTTTGCGTGCGTTTGAAGCCGCTGGACGGCATCAGAGTTTCACTGGGGCTGCAGAGGAACTCGCTGTTAGTCATTCAGCAATCAGCCGACATGTGCGCGGGTTGGAGGACCGGTTGGGCGTGCAGTTGTTCCGCGATCTGCCCCGTGGCGTGGCGCTGACGCAGGCGGGTGTGCGGTATCTGGAAACGCTGACCCCCGCATTTGACCGGATTGCCGAAGCGTCTGAAGTGTTCAGCCAGCGCCCGGCGGGGCAGGTGACTGTGGATGCTGAACCGCTATTTGCGATGAAATGGCTGATTCCGCGGCTGGGCGATTTTTATGCGCGGTTTCCAGACGTCGAACTGCGTCTGCAGGCCAGTAGCCAGATGGTTGATGTTGAACGCTACGAAGTGGATCTGGCGCTGCGGTTTTTTCACGCAGGCCCGGAAAACCAGACCGCGCCGCTTTTGAGCGATGCGCCGCTTTATCCGTTTGCCGCGCCTGCACTGGTGCCGGAACCGATCAGCCCGCAGGTGCTGCTGCAATTGCCGCTTTTGCGGGACCGGCGTGAAGATACATGGCTGCATTGGGCGGAACTGGCGGATTGTCCGCCACCGGCAGGTGCAGCGTCTGACTGGCGCATGCGGGCGCGGTTGGCTTATGAATCCGCGCTTGCCGGCCATGGGGTGCTGTTGGTGTCGAGCGAGATCGCTGAAGTGGATGCTGCGGCGGGGCGCCTTGTGCAATGTTCGGATATCGGTTTTCGGATGGGCAGCTATCACCTTGTCGCGGCCGAAGGCGTGACACGGCGCAGTGCAGTGCGGGTGTTTCGGGACTGGCTGCTGGATCAGAGCGCGACGCTGCGGTCAGCATCACAATAGTCAACTGCTTGGTTGAATATACAGACTGTGTGGCCGTCTTGCGTGACAACTATCATCGAGGATAAAAATATATATTTATCAGTTGCTTAAATGCAGATCTGAGATTCTTGACTCTGACTGGCCCGCCACCTAGACCATCACCAACCTTTCGAGGGGTGAAACCGATGTCTGACCCGCAAGATGCTGACCGCCTGAAGGCGCTTGAGGCAAAGATTGCGGCGCTGAAAGAACCGGCAGAGGAAAAGCACCACTCGGAGGAACACTACTCTCAGGCGCAGTTGGCCTGGCGGATGGTGATAGAGCTTGTGGCTGGTCTGGGGATCGGCTTTGGCATCGGATATGGGTTGGACGTGCTTCTCGGCACCCAGCCGTTTTTGATGGTGCTATTTATCTTCTTTGGCCTCGCGGCTGGTGTTTTGACCATGATGCGATCCGCCAAGGAGGTGCAGGAAAAACGACTGGCAGCGGCCAGTAAAGACGAGGGCGACACACGTGGATGAAGAAAGTGCAGAAGGCGGTCTGGTATTTCACCCGTTGGATCAGTTTATCGTCAAACCGCTTTTCGGTGATGGTCCAGTTCAGTGGTACACAGTCACCAACCTGACGCTGTGGATGGCGATTGCATTGCTGGCGATTGTCGGCGTGTTCGTATTGGGCAGCCGGGGTCGTGCGGTCATTCCAACCCGTCTTCAATCCATCGGTGAACTGATTTACGGGTTTATCTACAAGATGGTTGAGGATGTGACGGGCAAGGATGGGGTGAAGTACTTCCCCTACATCATGACCTTGTTCCTGTTCATCCTGTTCTCGAACTACCTCGCTCTGATCCCGATGTCCTATTCACCGACATCGATGATTGCGGTCACGGCAGTTCTGGGTTTTGGTGTGTTTATATGTGTCACAGCCCTAGGCTTCATACTGAACGGGCCAAAATTCCTCGGCCTGTTCTGGATGTCTGACGCCCCTGCAATCCTGCGCCCGATCATTGCCGTAATCGAAGTGATTTCCTACTTCGTGCGCCCGGTCAGCCACTCTATCCGTTTGGCAGGCAACATCATGGCGGGCCACGCGGTTCTGAAGGTGTTTGCAGGCTTTGCGGCGCTGACGCTGGTCAGCCCCGCAGCCGTTTTCGGCATTGTTGCCATCTATGGGCTTGAGGTGCTGGTCTGCGGCATTCAGGCTTATGTCTTCACCATTTTGACATGCGTGTACCTCAAGGACGCGCTGCACCCCTCACACTAACAACGGTGCGCATGAATGCGCACCCTACGAACCTCAACTTCCAATCGTAAGGAGAATTCACAATGGAAGGCGAACTCGCACATATCGGCGCTGGTCTGGCTGCAATCGGTTCTGGTGCCGCTGCTATCGGTGTTGGCACCGTGGCAGGTAACTACCTCGCAGGCGCGCTGCGCAACCCATCTGCTGCTGCTGGTCAGACGGCAACGCTGTTCATCGGTCTGGCTTTTGCTGAAGCGTTGGGGATCTTCGCATTCCTCGTCTCGCTTCTGTTGATGTTCGCCGTCTAAGACAAACCCATATCCTTACGGCCTGGTGGTTGCGGGATGCGTGACCGCCAGGTAAATTTTCAAGGTATTCGGGGGCCATTATGGCAGAAGAAACAACAGACGCCGCAGGAGTTTGCGTTGATGCAGGGGGCAGCGCCCTTGGCATGCCGCAGCTTTGCGTGGATTGGATGTCCAACCAGGTCTTCTGGTTGATCGTCACGCTTGTCGCGATCTACTTTATCATGTCGCGTATCGCCTTGCCCCGCATCGGTGCGGTTCTTGCAGAGCGATCAGGCACGATCACCAACGACATTGCGGCAGCGGAAGAACTGAAGATCAAAGCGCAGGAAGCCGAAGCCGCCTATGAAAAGGCGCTAGTGGATGCGCGGGCTGAGGCGGCCAAGATCGTTGCCGAGGCCAAAGCCGAAATTCAGGCAGAGCTTGATGTTGAGATGCAGAAAGCCGACGCCGAAATTGCTGCCAAGACAGCCGAAAGTGAAGCGGCGATTGCCGAAATTCGCGATGGTGCCGTGAAAAGTGTCACTGCCGTGGCCAAGGATACCGCCAAGGAATTGGTTGCAGCCATGGGCGGATCGGCAGATGCAAAAACAATCACCGCTGCAGTAAACGCACGGATGAAAGGGTAGGATCATGAGACTGACACTGATCACCTTTTTCGCCGTTGCAGCATCGCCCGCATTGGCGGCAGACAAACCGTTTTTCTCGCTCGCGAACACAGACTTTGTCGTCACTATCGCGTTCGTCATTTTCATCGGCATTCTGGTCTATTTCAAAGTACCTGGACTTGTCGGCGGGATGCTCGACAAGCGCGCGGAAAGCATCAGGGCCGAGCTTGATGAAGCAAAGGCGCTGCGCGAAGAGGCGCAATCGCTGCTGGCCTCTTACGAGCGCAAGCAGAAAGAGGTGCAGGAACAGGCCGAACGCATTGTTGCCTCTGCCAAGGAAGAAGCGACCAACGCTGCGGCTGCGGCCAAAGACGATATCGCCGCGTCCATAACCCGCCGTCTGGCTGCAGCGGAGGAGCAGATTGCTTCGGCCCAAGCGTCAGCGGTCAAGGACGTACGCGATCAAGCGATTGCTGTTGCTGTCGGGGCGGCCAAGGACGTCATGTCTAAGCAGATGGATGCGAAATCCACAGGCGCGCTGATCGACGAAGCAATTGCGACGGTTGGCGAAAAGCTGCACTAAACGAATCGCGTTTTAGAGAAAACCAAACCCGTGTGCTGCCTAGCATGCGGGTTTTTTATTGACACCTTTGCATGGCATTGAAACGCTTGATCTGGGGCATAACGGGAGACAATGTTATTCCAAGCCTGTCCTTAGGGTTGCGCGCAACCGGCCTATATTTTTGCATCGTCGCTGCAGCAGCATTCATTTTATTTGAGATTGCTCAGACCCCAATGACATTGCTTGGGGTACTTTGGTTCTTGCTTCTTCTTCAGGTCGTTCTCGTCGGCTTTTGTTTGTTGGTTGTGCGGCGCGGCCTCATCTGGGCAAAAATCGGGTTTGGCCCGATCAGATGGCGTGCATTTATCTGGTTGTTGCCGTCCATCCTGCTGATGGGGATGATGATCCACGATATTGCGCCGTATTTGAACTGGCAGGTCGTGCGAGACATTGGTGTCATGAGCATGATCCTGCTTGTCGTGGTGCCGATCTTGATAGGTTTTAGCGAAGAGGCGATGTTTCGCGGGATCCTGCTGCGCGGTGCAATAGAGCAATTGTCGACAGTGTCGGCCATGATGCTAAGTGCAGTGTTCTTCGCGCTTCTGCACGCGATTAGCGGCCTTGTCACACAAGCATTTTGGCCAAGCCTGCATCAGCTGGCACTGGCTTTTTGCGTCGGTTTGTTTCTTGCACCTGTTGCGCTCAGAATTGGCAACTTGTGGCCCTTGATTGTCTGGCATGCCGCATGGGACATGATCATTCTTCTGGGGCGCTTTGTTGCGGTGGAGCATCCACTTGCCCTGGCGGGGATACTGATTCAACTGATCTGGTGCGTGCCCATTTGGACTGGGATGGTCCGCGCTGGTCAGCGGTGAGATTATCGCCGCAACTCATGTTCGAACCGCTTCTGCGAATAAATTTCATTCCTCTCTGACTTTTGGTGCTGAGACAGTGCTTCGTCAACAAAGTTGAGGTGAGTCTCAACAGCGTTCCGTGCCGCCGCTGCATCGCGCTTCTGCAAAGCCGTATTGATCTGCCGATGTTGATCAAGCAGCATGTCGCGGGTCGTGCGCTGTTTGAACATGATGGAACGGTTGTAGAACACACCTTCTCGCAGCAATTCGTACATTGATCGCATCATATGCAGCATGATGATGTTATGGCTAGCCTCGATAATTGACAGGTGAAAGTCGGCATCCAAATGTGCCTCATCAGCCGGGTTGCGTTTTTGATGCGCAGTCTCCATCTTTTTGAAGATTGTATCGATCACCTTGAGATCGGTATCACTGGCCAGAGTTGCGGCGCGTTCTGCGGCCAATCCCTCCATATCACGGCGAAAGCTGATATAGTCGAACACTGCCTGCTGGTGGGTCGAGAACAATGTGACCAATGCCGGGGCAAACGCGGATCCCAGCACATCAGCGACGTAGACCCCTGCGCCCGCTTTGGTCGTCAGTAAACCGCGCTTCTGCAGATCGCTCAACGCTTCGCGCAGCGAAGGGCGTGAAACCTGCATGCGCTCTGACAATTCGCGTTCGGACGGTAGCCGTTCACCCGGCCGCAAAATCCCACGCAGGATGAGCCCCTCAATCTGTTTGATGACACCGTGGGACAGTTTTTCCTGTTGGACCGGTTCAAAGGGCATTTCTCTTACCTTTCTTGATTGGTCAAATCATATGACCAATCTGGAGTATCGACAACAAAAAAGGGGCGCAGACTTGCACCCCCTAATTGCTTGATTTCGGGACCGTTAGTTTGGTGTGATTACGATCTCAACCCGACGGTTGGCCTGTTTTCCTGCAGCCGTCTGGTTCGATGCAACTGGCTGGCTTTCACCCGCACCCAACGACCGAACACGACTTGGCGATACACCACCGCTTAGCAGGACAGAGGCTACGGCCTGCGCCCGCTCTTGCGACAAGTTCTGGTTGAACGAGGCCGGGCCGTCACTGTCAGTGTGACCAATCACGTTAACCGTTGTGTCGGGGTAATTGTTGAGAGAATTGGCGACAATCAACAGCTCGCGCTGAGATACGCTGGAAATCGCGGTGCTGTTGACCGCGAACAGCAGATCCTGTGACAGCACGACGCGCAAGTCGCGGCCATTGTTGGATACGCCCACATCCTGGCGCAGCGCTCGGCGCAATTCCTCGGCCTGACGGTCAAGGCTGTTGCCGACACCGGCACCAACACCTGCACCCAGCGCAGCACCGATCAGTGCGGCCTGGTTGCGTTCACGGATGCTGCCATCGTTATTCGCCAGCGCGCCAACCAATGCACCGCCTGCGGCGCCGATCAGCGCACCCTGTTGTGTGTTCTGGTTCGCGTTGGGTCCGGTCGGGTCACAGGCTGCGACAAATGTCAGCGAGGCTGCCGCCACTACAAGTGGAAATTTCATCAAAGTCATGGTCATGGTTCCATTTTATTGCTGCGCAAAATACGCATTTGGGATGTGCCAGCATATGCCCATTTCGTCCATGATATCCAATAACGCGGCGGTGAATAGCAATGTTTCGCCAATTTTAGCTCACACCCGCCGAAACATCAGCGCGCGCCGACTCCCACGCAAGCATGGCGCGTTTGACCGGAAGACCCCAATGATAACCGCCAAGCCCACCTGATTTGCGCAAGGCACGATGACAGGGGATCAGCCAACTCACGGGGTTACGCCCCACTGCGGTGCCAACCGCGCGTACGGCTTTCGGGCTGCCAATTGCCTGGGCAATTTCGGAATAGGTGGTGACATGGCCCGACGGGATCGTCAGCAAGGCCTCCCATACCTTTAACTGGAAAGGTGCGCCGATCATGTGCAATTGCGTTTCGCCTGACTTGCCGAGCGCGGCCGTCGCCCACGGACGCAGAAATGTGGGGTCTTCGACAAAAGTTGCCTTGGGCCAACGTGATTTCAGGTCGGCCATAGCTGGTTCCGGTCCTGATTCTGCAGCAAACGCAAGGCCGCAAATGCCCCGATCGGTGCCCATGACCAATGCAGGGCCAAAATGGCTTTCAAACCACCCCCAGTAAATCGTCAGGTCGGCCCCATCGCGGGCATAGTCTCCGGGGCTCATCGCTTCCCACCGCACGAAAAGGTCGTGCAGGCGGCCGCTGCCTGATAGGCCCACAGCATGTGCCGTTTCGAGTGTTGTAAAGCGCTCTTTCAGCAGCGACTTTGCGTGTGCGAGTGTCAGATACTGCTGATACCGCTTTGGCGATACGCCCACCCAGGTTGAAAAGAGCCGCTGGAAATGTGCAGGGCTCATATTCATATCCGCTGCCAGATCGGCCAAGGTGATTTGATTATCGCCGGCTTCATCGATTGCTTCGATAGCGCGGCGCATGACTTGATAATGATATGTTTCTGTCTGTTCCATGTTGTCGAAACTACGGACTTGCCAATGCACAAGCGACCCGGAAATTGCGCATCTGGTGCTTGCCCCACGTGGCGGGGCAAGGCATACCGGCGCAATGGCAAAACAGCTTGATTATCATACGATCCGAAAGATTTTTTCGCGCTTTCACGCCGCAGAACCGGAACCGAAAGGCGAACTGGAACACGTGAATGTCTATACGCTGGTTGTTGCAGTTGCGTTGTCGGCGCAGGCCACGGATGCCGGCGTGAACAAGGCCACGCGCGCCTTGTTCAAGATCGCCGATACGCCGCAAAAGATGCTTGATCTGGGGTTGGACGGTCTGACGGAACATATAAAAACAATCGGGCTGTTTCGCCAAAAGGCGAAGAATGTCATGAAGATGAGCCAGATCCTTGTCGATGAATATGGTGGAGAGGTTCCCAATTCCCGCGCAGCACTCCAGTCATTGCCGGGTGTTGGCCGTAAAACTGCGAATGTCGTGCTGAATATGTGGTGGCACCAGCCTGCACAGGCCGTGGACACCCACATCTTTCGGTTCGGCAACCGCAGCGGTGTGGCCGTAGGCAAAGATGTGAATGCAGTAGAGCGCGCGATCGAGGACCATATTCCGGCTGATTTTCAACTGCATGCCCATCACTGGATGATATTGCATGGCCGCTATGTCTGCGTAGCCCGGAAACCCAAATGCGCGGCCTGCTTGGTGCGCGATCTATGTATGTTTGAGGACAAGAATTTATGAGCAATTATGATGTGATTGGCATCGGCAACGCGATTGTCGATGTGATTAGCCATGCCGCTGATACGTTTCTGGATCACATGGGGATTGAGAAGGGCATCATGCAACTGGTCGAACGCGACCGGGCAGAGGTGCTGTATGGCGCGATGCAAGACCGGACCGAAACACCAGGCGGGTCGGTGGCCAACACCATTGCCGGCCTTGGCAGTCTGGGTCTGTCGACGGCGTTCATCGGGAAGGTCAAGGACGACGCGCTGGGCCGGTTCTATGCAAAGGGTATGGAAGAGGCAGGAACTTCCTTTCCGAACCCGCCGTCCGCGTCAGCGGAAGCGCCAACATCACGTTCAATGATCTTTGTCTCGCCTGATGGCGAGCGGTCGATGAACACATATCTTGGGGCCGGCGCCGATTTGGGCCAGGGCGATGTGTCTGAAGCACTGTTTACCGGAGGCAAGATCCTGTTTTTGGAAGGTTATTTATTTGACAAGGACGATGGCAAAACCGCCTTTACGGCGGCGGCGCAATCCATGCGCGCTGCCGGTGGCCGATCCGGCATCACATTGTCAGATCCCTTTTGTGCCGACAGGCATCGCGCCGATTTCCAACGACTTGTTGCTGAGGAGATGGATTTTGTTCTGGGTAACGCCGCCGAGTGGACCACACTTTATGAAACCGATGATCTGAACGCTGCATTGGATCAGGCAAGTGCAGTTTGCGAGACGATTATCTGCACCTGCTCAGGTGATCCGGTCATCCTGCGACAGGGCGATACGCGTGTCGAAGTGCCCGTGCGCAAGGTTGTGCCTGTTGATGCGACAGGTGCAGGTGATCAGTTTGCAGCGGGCTTTCTTTACGGATTCACAACAGGGCAGTCCTTGGAAACTTGTGGACGTATGGGCGTTATCGCCGCGGCCGAAGTGATCGGGCACATTGGCCCACGCCCCAAGGCCGATCTCAAAACGCTTTTTGCTGCTGAGGGCCTCATATAGCCCAAAGATGTGCACCAATAATCAACCACATTTTGGCTGAATTTCGTCTCATTGTTTCTTGATAAAGGATAAAATGGATGAGTCGTTGGTGGGTCAGATGTACTTTGTACCCTCATAGGGTGGCAAATATGCTGCGCCACGGCATCACATGTGAGATAAGGAAGGTTCTATGCCCAGGGGAATTCAGAAGACCAACCGCGCCGGACAGATGGTGCTGTGGGCCGCTGTAGCCGCGTTGACCGTGCCAGGTCTGGCGGGCGCGCAGGAAATCACCCTGCAAACCAAAGATGGTAATACCATCACTGGCGAGCTGATTGAATTTGGTGACAACAATTATTTGATCGACTCAGCCCTCGGTCGATTGAACGTACGCGCTGATCAGGTCGAATGCTTTGGCGAGGGCTGTCCAGTTATTGCGCCCGAAACGGTCGTTTGGGACGTGTCACTTTGGGGTAAGCGTCGGGCCTTTACCGAACATATCGAAAAGATGGCAGAGTTGGTCGCCGAGAAAACCGACGGAGATTTTACGCTGAACCTGTCCTATGGCGGGCTGTCGCCAAGCGTTGAGAATCTGGATGGTATTTCCACCGGCAAGTTTGAAATGGCGCAGTTTTGTGCTGGATATCACCCAGAAAAGAACCCGTCTCTGAACGTGCTGGAACTGCCATTCCTGGGTGTGTCAACGCTTGAGCAAGAGGTGGCCGTGTCGCTTGCGGTCTATGAACATCCCTTTACACAGGCGGATATGGCACGCTGGAATGCAACGCTGCTCATGCCGTCACCACAACCCCAGCAGAACCTGATGGGTTCAGGGCAACCCCCAACGTCATTGGCTGACTTTGGGCGGATGACGATCCGTGCACCGGGTGGTATTGGCGATGCTGTCGAGTCGCTCGGCGCAACAGCAGTCACGTTGCCAGCCCCCGCAGTGGCCGAGGCGCTCAGCTCTGGTGAAATTGCCGCCGTCAGCTTTGCACCGCATGCGCATATGTCGTTTGGCACAATTGAAAGCGGGTCGTGGTGGACCACGAATTTGAATCCGGGGACTACAAATTGTCCGGTCGTCGTCAACACAAACGCACTTGACGCGCTCAGCCTCGAACATCGAGAGGCGCTGTTGTCGTCTGTTGACCCAGCCTTGGATCATTATCTGGACCATTATACAAATGTCACGATGCAGGCGTGGTTCCCCGCGCTTGATGATCGCAACATCATTCAGTTGACGTTTGGCGATGAGATTCTGGCTCGCATCAACAGCTCTGTCGCGGCGCCAACTGCCGCGCTCTGGATCGCGGAGAACAGTGCGCAGGGTGTTCCAGCACAAGAATTGTACAACCTGGTGGTACAAACTGTCGCTGACAACTTTTGATGCCGACCGACCCGCATTGAATGGGTAGGCGGGCCGGATAGTCTCACGGTGCAGGTGCCGCGATGGGGGGAACGGGACCGTTGCTATGGGGCCATTTCGGCTGCGTGGTCGGTTTTGAAGGATTCGCGCCACAGCGCATCGAGCACATCGATCGCTTCTGGATCGAACTGTTCCTCGACTTTCCAGTATCTGCCTGATGGCACGTAATAGCCAAGCCGCGTTTCTTCGGCCAAAGCTGCTTTAACCGTATCGCGGTCTGGCGCTATTATCTTGGCTTCGTGCAGTGTTTCCGGCCGTTGCCGCGGAAATATCAACCGGCTTTGATCCCGTGACAGGTTGACCATCGCACAGCCTTGTCGGGCGGCCATTGCCATTAAGCGCGCCGATTTTGCCTCAAGCGACCGTAGCGTCACATCCTTGCGCAGTGGGTCAGCGGTGCCTTTCCCGTAGAAATGCGTGTTTTTGCTGGGCGTGTACACCATATCACAACCAAGCATCGCAATGACCTTTGGTTGCAACGCAGCAAGCGCCCAGTAGGCGGCAGTAAACGCCATCGTGCCGCCAGCATAGACAAACCCACCCAGCGTATTCTGCAGGGGCACGTAATCGGCAGCCGTAATGATGCGTTGATGCGGAGCAAAGTCCACGGGTCGCCGCTCTTCCGGGAAATCTTCGGGGTGGATCAGGTCATCCCAGTCAGGGCGCACAGCCCAAGCATTATTGATCGCCAAGATCCGGTCGAATGGGTCACGCGACCAGTCGCGGCAGGCAACAACATTCGGGCCACTGCCCAGGATGAGGATGACAGACATCAGTCCACCTTTTTCGTGTTTCGACGTGGGAGTTAATGCGTTTTGCGCGGCGGTCGACCCCGTTTTGCACAGGGTGTGTGCAGCCCACGCACCAGTGCTACTGCCCTAGTTTCGCATGAACTTCATCAAGGTCAATTTCACCAATGGGCATTTTGTTAGCTGGATTTTCGAAGTCGTATTTGAAGATGCGAAAATCCTTTTTGTACATCTCATAAACCAGATGCATCGACAGATCGTCGAAGTAATCCGCTACCGGATGGGCGCGTTTGGGGCCATGCCCCTCGCTTTCATTAAAACGTGGAATATCGGCCAGTGTCACGGGATGCGCCGTTTCTATTCCGTTCAGCACATCCTGCATCCCTTCATTGAAGGCTTCCGTCCAGAAAATCTTGTCGTAGCGTCCGCCATTCACAATGAACGTCGAGATATGGCCCGACATTGCGGACCAATGAATGTCCGGTTCCATCGGGCGGCGCCAGCGAATAGTGTCACGGGCGAAAAGCAAGAAACGACGAAAGCTCTTGATCTGGTCGAATTCAAATCCGTTGTCGGGGTCGCCCACCTCGATCCCGTACTTCTGCACAAGCAAAGGTACAAGGTTGCCGCGATAGTATTTGCCGTTACGCTGTACGCCGCAGATCTTGTCAAAGAAGGAAGACAAAATCCGGGTGTAGGGATTGCGAACGCATGTAAAGGCATAGCTTCTATGTTCAGCAACATTGCGGCGGATGCTGTCCTGACTTTCATCCAGTGCCCACTTGTGGATGCCAGATTTGGCGTCGTGGATGTCACCTTCGAAAAAGCTGCCGTGATCGGAATAGTACATGATCTGCCCAATGGTCGAACACGCGCATTTCGGTACGACGCGGTAGACCACGCTTTCGCTTGTCGTCATCCAGGTTCCGGGAAAATTCCGCACGCACACACTCCAGTTTAACTCGGACCCTTTCAAAGCAAAGAAACCCTGTCACTTCAATGTCTCTTCGCGTTATGAAGCAGAGCAGAACATCCGTACTGAGGAAAAATGGCCCGGATCGCGTTCATCCTGCTGTGTCACAAGAACCCTGAGGCGATCATACGCCAGGCGAAGCAATTGACGGCGGCGGGCGACTACATCGCCTTGCACTTTGATGCTTCCGCCGAACCGCGGGATTATGCAGCCATTAAGGATGCGTTGGGTGATCATCCCAGTGTTGCGTTTGCCGCCAAGCGCGTCAAATGTGGATGGGGCGAGTGGAGCCTTGTCCAGGCCACGCTTCACGCGGTTTCGGCGGCGGTCGCTGCTTTCCCCCAAGCCACGCATTTCTACATGGTGTCGGGCGATTGCATGCCGATCAAGTCCGCGGGCTACGCCCACCGGTTTCTTGATGAGCGGGACGTGGATTTCATTGAGAGTTTCGACTTTTTCAACAGTAACTGGATCAAGACCGGGTTTCGCGAAGAGCGTCTGATCTATCGCCATTTCTTCAATGAAAGGACGCAGAAACGCCGGTTTTATACTGCGTTGGAACTGCAGCAGAAATTCAAGCTTACCCGCAAGGTGCCGGACGACCTGGAGATCATGATCGGCAGTCAATGGTGGTGCCTGCGGCGCCGGACGATCGAGGAAATCCTACATTTTGTCGATAAACGCCCCGATGTGGTCCGTTTTTTTCGGACGACCTGGATCCCGGACGAGACATTTTTTCAGACGCTGACGCGCCATCTTGTACCGGGTCGCGAGATTGACAGTCGTACGCTGACATTCCTGATGTTTTCAGATTACGGCATGCCGGTCACGTTCTACAACGATCAGTATGATTTGCTGTTGGGGCAGGATGCACTTTTCGCCCGCAAGATCAGTGCTGAGGCGCATGACCTGCGCGATCAGCTTGGCGCGCTTTATGCCAGTGATCAAATGGATTTCGTAATCTCGAATGAGGGGCGGACATTGTTCCAGTTTCTCACAGGTCGGGGTCGGGTCGGGCGGCGGTTCGCCCCGCGCTTTTGGGAGGCCGAGACGACGCTTGGCCGCAGTCGCGAATTGATGATGATTGCCTGTAAGAAATGGCATGTTGCCAAGCGTTTGGTCGCTGCCATTGGACACCATACCAACATTCCGGCGGTCGAATATCTTTTCAATGAAGAGGACACTCCATTGCCGGATCTGGGCGGTATTGAAACTACGCTGGAAAAACGCAGCCGCCACCGGCGGGCGTTGATGCGGATGGTTTTTAACCACTATGACAGCGACAGGTTGGTAATTTGTCTGGATACATCCAGTTTGGATTTGATGCAGGATTTCTTCACGGATCGCGCAACTGTCAGATTGTTAGAGATCGAATGCCGGTTTGACGATGATTATCTGGTCGGGCATGCAAAGCGGGTCGGCCTTGCCGGCGCAAATACCAGCGATGCGACCCTGTCGCGTCTGCTGCCGACTATCCGTCACGACATGATCTTTGAACGCGACAATGTTCGTGATGCCGACTTCCCCAATACCACGCGGATTTCGGATAATGCATCAAGCGACGCGAACGCCAAGGCGCTGGCCCAGTTCCTGAGTGTCAATCCTGACGTTGCCATGACGCTTGCCGAAACACCGCATCTTTTTGTTGATTGAGGATAATGATGGAATACAGCTACGACGATCAGAACATTTTTGCCAAAATCCTGCGTGGTGAAATCCCCAACCAGACAGTTTATGAAAATGATCATGCTCTGGCGTTCAACGATATCAACCCGCAGGCGCCGGTTCATGTGTTGGTCATTCCAAAGGGTCCATATGTCAGTCTGGACCATTTCGCACGCGATGCGTCATCGGAAGAGCAGACAGCCTTCATGCAGGCGGTGGCGGAGGTCTGTCGTCTAACAGACACAGAAGGCGGTTTCCGCGCTATCAGCAACACCCGAACACACGGCGTGCAAGACGTCCCACACTATCACATGCATATAATTGGCGGGCGGCAATTGGGACGCATGTTGCAATCCTAATCAACTTCTGCGGCATGATTGTGCCTCTACCAGACCGTTTGATAGGACAAGCGACGGTCGTGATCAGCGGGTCGATGTCAGTGACAGAAATACATCTTCGAGGTCGGCCTCTTGGGTGCGGACATCCTTGATGGTGATCCCGGCATCCCGGACGATTGACAGAATCAGATCTGCGGGTGTTTTGCCGCTCTGATACGTAAAGCTTAGCGTGCCATCGGGCGCTTTTGCCCCACTGATTGTGTCGGGCAATTCAGGCAGATCAGACGCAATCTCTGGCGTAATGACGAGCGTCTTGCTGTCCAATCGTCCCAACAGGTTGGCAGTGCTGTCGCGAATAATCACCTGACCATGGTTGATGATGGCGATGTCGTCGCACATCTCTTCGGCTTCTTCGAGGTAATGTGTCGTCAGGATAATCGTCATGCCTTGATCGTTCAGCTTGCGGACATTCTGCCAAAGCATGTTGCGTAGCTCGATATCGACGCCCGCTGTGGGCTCATCCAATACCAAGATGTGCGGGCTATGGACCAGCGCCTTCCCCAAAAGCAATCGCCGCCGCATGCCCCCCGATAAAGAGCGCGCATAAGCGTCCGCCTTGTCGGTCAAGCCAATCAAGTCAAGGATTTCCGCTGTGCGTCGCTGTGCCTTTGGTATGCCGTAAAGGCCGGCTTGCACGTCCAGCGACCCGGCCGGTGTGAAAAAGGGATCAAGATTGGGCTCTTGCGGCATGATCCCGATTGCAGCGCGTGATTGCCGTGGGTTTTTGTCCTGGTCAAAGCCCCAGATTTCGACCGTACCAGCAGACTTCACGACTAGACCTGCAAGAATATTGATCAGCGTTGATTTGCCCGCGCCATTTGGGCCCAAAAGCCCAAAAATAGATCCGCGCGGAATGCTCAGATCAATGCCCTTCAAGGCCTCCTTCTCGGCGGTCTTGCCGGTCGCGGCATAGGTCTTTTTCAGCCCCTGAATCTGGATCGCGTTGTCGGTCATCGTGGTACTTCCCCCGCCGCTTGGGCTGCGCTATACCCGCGATGATCTAAAGCGGGCGCTGCCCCGCTGCAAGCAGACAGGACGCCCGATGACGACAACACCTGCCCCCGAAACCCGCATAGTGGATGAATGGCGCGTCGCATGTGACGGGGGCGAAGGCGCGCTGGGCCACCCCCGTGTGTGGCTGCAAATCCCGCAGGACCGCGGGTGGATCGAATGTCCCTATTGTGATGCCAAGCTCATCCACAAGGATTTTGAGGGAAAGGTCTGATCAAAAGGTTTCTTGTGGTGCTGCTCTTGCCGGTGGTTTTGTATGTGGCGGGAGGCACTTTAGGTGGCTGGATCAAGGCCGGCGATGTTGCTGGGGTGAACGCGACGGTCCGCATTGGGCTGTTGCCAGGTCCGATCCACACGGATTTGGTTTTGCCAGCGACACCGGCCTTGCGTGAAAGGTTCGAATTTCTGCAGGATGCCGGTTTGCCCATCGATGCACCGGAAACTGCATGGGTTGTCGTCGGCTGGGGTGCGCGGGATTTTTACACCACAACAGGGACATATACCGATCTACGTTTTGGCCCCGTTTTGCGAGCGATTACAGGCGATCGGGCCGTGATGCGCGTCTTGCTTGTCAGCCAGATACGTGATGCGCGCGGGCTCCGCTGGATTGATCTGACCGAAGAACAATATGGCGCATTGATCACACTGGTCCGGGCAGATTTTGCGGGTGATGCCCCTTTGCCGCTTGATCACCCGGGCCTAAACGGAAACGACGTTTTCTATCCGGCCACGGGTCGCTTTCACCTGCTGCGAACCTGCAATGTATGGGTTGGGGATGTGCTGCGCGAGGTTGACATACGTGTGGGCGTCTGGACGCCATTCACGTGGTCATTGCGATAGCTCAAGACACCCGGTCGAAGGCATGCTGGCCTAGCTCATCGGGATTGAACCGCTCATGCAGGGCAGGCGGGCGCTGACAGCGCCGTCGGGCGTCAGATAATAAAGCACGTTCTCGCCCGACCAGATTTCGACCGGTTGCCCGATTGAATCACTGCCGTGGCCGATGACCGTGCCGGTTTCATTGTCCTGTGTGTCGTAGATCACGCCGATCTCAAGCCCATCTGCGCAGACCATATTGCCCATTCCCGCACCGCCGGGACCGTTGGCAGTCCAAGTGCCGTCGCATTTTACTCCATTGGATATTTCCCCTGTCACTGGCCCCGTATCCCAGCCGCGCGCCTGACCATCAAAATACAGGCCCTGATCCCCGATACAGGCCAGCACCCGTACGCAATTGTCCTGACTGTAGGGAATATTTTCGCACGCAGCGGTTTCGGCGCTCACTGGTTTAGCAACACAGATGATCACTGGAAGGATCGTGCGGAACATGGCAAAACCTCTTTCAAACAGAAGGGGTGCATGTGATGACGACGCAATTTGGCAAAGGGTGCCACCTGCACCTGATTGACGGGTCGGCCTTCATCTTTCGCGCCTATCATGCGCTACCGCCGCTTACGCGCAAGTCGGACGGCCTGCCGGTGGGCGCGGTGAGCGGATTTGTGAACATGCTCCAGCGCTATGTCGAAGGCAACAACGGCCCTGACGCTGCAACCCATGTGGCGGTAATCTTTGATAAGGGTAGTCATACATTTCGTAATGAAATGTATGACCAGTACAAAGCCAACCGCGATGAAATGCCCGAAGATTTGCGCCCGCAAATCCCGTTGACCCGGACAGCGACGAAGGCCTTCAACATCGCCTGCGAAGAGATGGAAGGGTTTGAGGCGGATGACATTATCGGTACCCTTGCCCATCAGGCGCGCGATGCCGGGGGCCGGGTGACGATTGTGTCGTCAGACAAGGATCTGATGCAGCTCGTTGGGGATGGTGTCGAAATGCTCGACCCGATGAAGAACAAACGAATCGACCGTGACGGTGTCGTTGAGAAATTCGGTGTTTGGCCAGAACGCGTGGTAGATGTTCAGGCACTTGCCGGCGACAGTGTCGATAACGTGCCGGGTGCGCCAGGGATTGGGATCAAGACCGCGGCGTTGCTAATTAATGAATATGGTGATTTGGAAAACCTGCTGGACCGCGCCGAAGAGATTAAACAACCCAAGCGGCGGCAGACCTTGATCGACCATCGCGCGCAGATCGAATTGTCAAAGAAGCTCGTGCAACTGGATTGCAGTATGACACTTGATTTTGGTCTCGATGATCTGGAAGTGAAAGAACCGGACGCCGATGTTCTGATGGGTTTCCTGGCAGAGATGGAATTCCGCACCGTCACCAAGCGAATTGCTGAAAAGCTGGGTGTTGAGGCACCGGTGATCGAAGCACCCGCGCCCGCGAATGAAGTTGCCAGCCCCGACGTCGTTGAGTTTAATGCTGAGAAGTATGAAAGCGTTACCGACAAAGAGGCTTTGCAGGTCTGGATCGACCGCATTCGTGAGCGCGGCTATGTTGCCGTCGATACCGAAACCACCGGTCTGAATGAGATGATAGCCGAACTTGTGGGGATCTCGCTGTGCGTTGAGCCGGGACAGGCCTGTTACATCCCACTGGCGCATAAAGCAGCGTCATCAGATGATTTGTTTGGATCCGATGAGATAGCCGCAGGGCAGATGGATTTCGATAGTTGTTTGGTGCTTTTGAAACCGGTTCTTGAGGATCCTGCGATCCTCAAGATCGGGCAGAACATGAAGTATGATGCCAAGATATTCACGCGTTACGGCATCAATGTCGCCCCTATCGACGACACGATGCTGATGTCCTATGCGATGCATGGTGGTCTCCACAATCACGGGATGGACACGCTTTCGGAACGGTATCTGAGCCACACACCAATCCCGATCAAACCGCTTTTGGGCAGTGGCAAATCCGCAATCACATTTGACCGGGTGCCGATCGATAAGGCCGTGGCCTACGCTGCCGAGGATGCCGATATCACACTGCGCCTGTGGCAGCAGTTCAAACCGCAACTGCATCAAAATCGCGTCACAACCGTTTATGAAACGCTAGAACGACCTCTGGTTCCGGTGCTGGCACAGATGGAGCGGAACGGTATCAAAGTGGATCGCGACACGCTTAGTCGGATGTCCAACGCATTTGCACAGAAAATGGCGGGGCTAGAGGATGAGATCCAAGAAAAGGCTGGACGGCCATTTAACGTTGGCTCGCCCAAGCAACTTGGCGAGATCCTTTTTGATGAACTGGAATTGCCAGGTGGGAAGAAGGGCAAAACCGGGGCTTATGGCACGGGTGCGGATGTCTTGGAGGACCTCGCGACGGAACACGAACTGCCTGGACTGATCCTCGATTGGCGACAGCTTTCGAAGCTAAAATCGACCTACACAGATGCATTGCAAAACCATATCAACACAGATACCGGGCGTGTGCACACCTCCTATTCTATTGCAGGGGCGAATACCGGACGCCTCGCTTCTACTGATCCGAACCTGCAGAATATCCCTGTGCGAACCGAGGAAGGGCGGCGGATCAGAGAGGCGTTTGTGGCGGAAGATGGCAAAGTCATCGTCAGCCTCGACTATTCCCAGATCGAACTGCGTATCCTGGCCCATATCGCGGGGATTGACGCGCTGAAACAAGCATTTTTAGACGGCATCGATATTCACGCGATGACCGCGTCCGAGATGTTTGACGTGCCATTGGATGAGATGACGCCAGAGATCAGGCGTCAGGCCAAGGCAATCAATTTCGGTGTGATTTACGGCATTTCGGGCTTTGGCCTTGCGCGGAACCTGCGCATTCCCAGAGGAGAAGCACAGGGGTTTATTGACCGATATTTCGAACGCTTTCCCGGCATTCGCAAATACATGGATGACACAATCGCGTTTGCGAAAGATAACGCCTATGTCCAGACGCTCTTTGGTCGGAAGATCAATACGCCAGAGATTAATGCCAAAGGGCCGCATGCTGGCTTTGCCAAGCGCGCGGCAATTAATGCGCCGATCCAGGGGACAGCGGCAGATGTCATCCGGCGTGCGATGATTCGTATGCCAGCGGCGATCGCTGAGATACCGGCAAAAATGCTACTTCAGGTTCATGATGAGTTGCTATTCGAAGTTGATGCGGATGCAGTGGATGATCTGATCAGCACCGCGCGCCAGGTGATGGAAAATGCCAGCGATCCTGCAGTGCACCTCGACGTCAAACTTGCCGTGGATGCAGGGCAGGGGGCGAACTGGGCAGAGGCGCACTAGTGGTGCCGGCCCCAGAATTCTCGAAAATTCTGGTCAGTATCCTTTGAAGGATATTGGGTAACCAGCGTGGCGACCCCATTGCGGGGCCGCCGCATTTTCAGAGTTGGTGCTTAGTTAACTGATTTCGCCTCAACAAGGTTTGCATCGGTCTTGCCGGTCGATGTAATTTCAATCCGGCGCGGCTTTAGTGCCTCGGGTACTTCGCGTACCAGGTCGATATTCAGCATGCCATTTTCATGGCTTGCACCCACGACCTTTACATGATCGGCCAAATGGAAACGCCGCTCAAACGCGCGGGTTGCGATGCCGCGATGCAGATAATTGCGGTCTGCATCATCTTCACCCTTGCGCGCCGTGACGTGCAGCGCGCGATCTTTCAACTCAATCGCGAGGTCGTTCTCTGAAAAACCCGCAACAGCAATCGAGATGCGCCAAGCGTCATCATCGGTTTTTTCGATATTGTAAGGGGGGTAGCTGTTCTGTCCAACGTCGCTGGCAAGGGCGCGATCCATAAGATCGGCAATCTGGTCAAAACCAACGGTGGCACGGTAAAGTGGTGTTAGGTCAAAACTACGCATGGTTCGGTCATCCTTCTTGAAGCGATAACAAGTGGTTAGCTTTCCCGTGTGGGACAAGCAGATATACACAGGGCCCATCATTGGCACCCCGATAGCAATTACTTGGGAAGGTTATTGGCTGCTTTCAAGACCCTAATCGGTGCTAATGAATTTTGCGCCGGTATCGTTACGTTCACCAATGCTGATCAGGCGCTGTGTCCCTCCAGGACGGGCAGGGCCCATCGCCGAGAAATGCGCGAGAAGGTTGGTGAGCGGGCCTTGCAAGGATGTGCCAAGCGCCACTTTGCGCCCGTCAACCTGCGCCATGGCTGATACAACCGAAGCGATCCGCGTCTCGCCATCGCGTATCATGAAGACGGGCGATCCGCTGGATCCAAATTCGACATCACATGTCATCACGATAACCCCAGTCTGACGACCCAGAACGCTGCAGACCTCCTGCAGACTGGGCGCATCCTCGCGTCCGCGTCCGTACGAGACCACGCCGACCTCGTCGCCGGTCAAAGGCTGTTCGGCAATAAGATAGGGCCGCATGCGCACTGCACGAATGGGGCGATCCAGTTCGAGCACTGCAATATCCTTGGCGACTTCGGCCGGGCGCGTCGCTTCGCCGTTATGTTCATAATCGGGGTGCGCGACGGCGCGGGTGATGTTGCGCGTAGCCGACGCGCGCCCATCACGCAAACCGGCACGAAATTCAAAGCGATCTGCGCTGATCAGACTGCCGTCATTGTCGTAAAGGCAATGTGCCGCGGTCAGTATAAGCCTGTCGCGGATCAAAGATGCCGTGCAAAATCCTTTACCCCGGATGTCCAGTCTGCCAACAGCTTCCCAGCCCTGACTGTCTTGACGGGTTTCGAGTGCAACAAGGTCGGATTCCTGCGCTGAAGCCCCAAAAGCCGCCACAGCCAGCAAGACAACCACACCCAGAAAACGCCGCATCATATCCACCTTCCTTTGCCTGCAGGATGAGCAAGAGTTACGGCAGTATTATGGCACTATTTGAGAATTGGAATGGCCGGTTCGCGTTTTCCGGGTGCTGTCAGTGCTGGGGGCTGCGGCCCACCTGTTGCCCAGTCCAACAGTTCAACGGTATGGACAATCGGCACGTCCGTGCCTCCACCAATCTGCATCATGCACCCGATATTCCCGGCGGCAATGATATCGGGTGTCAGCGCCTCAAGCGTTTGCACCTTACGGTCCTTAAGTTGTTTGGAGATTTCGGGCTGCATCAGATTATAGGTCCCGGCCGATCCACAGCACAGGTGGCTGTCTGCCGGTTCCAGCACGGTGAATCCCGCCTTTTTTAGAAGATCCTTGGGGTAGGTCTTGATTTGCTGGCCGTGCTGCAGCGAACAGGCTGCATGGTAGGCAACTTTTGTCGCTTTGTCGGTGCCCTCCGGCAGGTCGAGCTTCATCAGCAGCTCGGATACATCCATTGCTATGTCAGCGACCCGCGCTGCGTCTTCCGCCAGCGCGTCGTTGCGGAACATGTGCCCGTAGTCTTTTACGGTGGTCCCACAGCCTGACGTATTGATCACGATCGCGTCCAATCCGTCGCCATCCATCTCGCGCGCCCATGCACGGATGTTCTTGGCCGCTGTGGCATGGCTTTCGTCTTCCTTGCCCATGTGGTGGGTTAATGCGCCGCAGCACCCGGCCCCTTCCGCCACCACCACTTCCGCCCCCAATCGGGTCAGCAGACGGATCGTCGCGTCGTTGATATCGGTGTTCAGCGCCTTTTGCGCGCATCCTGTCATCAGGGCCACGCGCATTTTTTTTTCGTGCGCCGGAAAGGTCTGAGGGTCATCATTGCGACTGACCGGGGGGATCACCTTGGGAGCCATTTCCAGCATGGCTCGCAAGCGTGCGTCAGGCATGAACCGGGCAAACGGGCGTCCGATTTTCGCACCCAGCAGCGCAACGCGGAACCGCATTGGATATGGCAGGATACGGGCAAGCAGCCAGCGCAAGGCCCGATCCGACCACGGGCGATCATAGTTCTTTTCAATATAGGCACGGGCATGATCGACCAGATGCATGTAATGCACGCCCGATGGACAGGTCGTCATACAGGCAAGGCAGGACAGGCAGCGGTCGATGTGTTTAACCGTTTTCTCGTCCGGTTTCCGCTCATTTTCGAGCATATCCTTGATCAGATAGATCCGGCCGCGCGGGCTGTCGAGCTCATCGCCCAGCACCTGATAGGTCGGGCAGGTCGCGGTGCAAAACCCGCAATGCACGCAGGTCCGCAGGATCTCGTTGGACCGCTGAATGCCCGGGTCTTTGAGCTGTTCTGGTGTAAATGTCGTTTGCATCAGTCAACCATCAATTAAGTGTCACAAGCTCGGGCGCTGCCGGTAGGACCAAGTCCTGCACCCCCTCGTCTAGAAAGTGGAGTGTGGCCCCTTCTGCATAAACCTCACCCTGTATCGCGCCTGCGATCCGTTCAATGCCCAAGGCAACATCGGTGACCGCCACGTCGATATAGACCGCCTCGCGCCCATGTCCGGCCGCGACCATGCCGCCCAGGCCGTCTTTGGAAAGGGCGTCATGCAAACGCTCTTCAATATCATATCGGTCCTGGACATCATCAAACGGGGCATCAGCGCTGCGCGGGATCCGCAGGTACAAAAACCATTCATCATGCAGGCTGTAGCAGCGCGAAGAGAACCGTCCACCAAGCAGAACGGCCTCGGCATAGGGTGAGGAGGTCGTGACGAAAAACAAAAGATCAGATCTGGGGTGATCTGCAGGCATCTTGCTTGGTTTGACCAACACCATGCCACGATCTTTTAGCGACATCGCCGAATAGGGCGTTGTCGGCATCTTTGATTTGGCCAGCGCAATCGCGGCCCGAAAACTGTCAGCAAATGCGATGGCATCAAGAGGGACAGGGCGTTGCCCACGCAACCGCCCAAGCAGACCGGCCTTGGGTGTGCGGGCCGCATCGACAAATCCAAGCCAATCCCGCTCGACCTCTTCCCCCAGAATGCTGGTGGCGATTTTGATCGCGTGATCCTCTAACGTGTCGGCCTTGGCCGGCCCATGCGCCACCAAATCAATGCGGCCGGTTCTGCCAACGGCTGTGTCAATCCCGGTTAGGACCAGTGGTTCGCGGAACCGGGCGGCAAAATATTCCGCCGCGTCGATGTTGTCAGCCTCAACCGACCGCACCTCATAAAGCCGCCACCGCGGCAGGTTGGGCGCCATCATGCAGACGGCGCGCGCCAAGGGACGATTGGCGTCTTTCCATTCTGCCGTGATGGTCAGCGCATGACCCCTATCAGAGGGGCCAAACTCCCACATCAGATCAGGCGAGACTGCCGCCAGGGCGCCCATCACGTCGGTTGGGTCCGTCGTCATGTCAGTCATGTTGGATCTGAAACACTGATCTAACGCATCCGCGTGATCCTGAAAATGGCTCCAAAACGCGCGGATCGCTTGACGCGTCTCCGTCGGTAGCCGACCGGCTGCAAAGCTGTAAGGGTCTGTCTGGTTTGCCATCATCCCATCATTCCGGGGTTCAAAATGCCGCGTGGGTCGAATTTTTCGCGTAAACCGGCAGAGATTGCGGCCAGGGGTGCGGGTTCAGGGTGAAACGTAGGCGTGTCGGCATCACCGCGGATCAATGTGGCATGTCCGTCGAATGCACCCAACGCCGGACGAATGTTGCGCCCGGCATCTGTCAAGACCCAGATCAGGCCGCCGCCCCAATCATATTGGATCGCTTTTGCTCCTATTTTGGCGACCAAGCCCGGCGCATCGGATGGCTTGACAGATATGCGCCAGACGTCACCCTCCTTGCCCGTAAATGCGCTGACATCGCGGATGCCGGCCCAGGTGTCTTTCACCTTTTGGGTGTTATCGGTTGTCGCGGCCGTTCCGAACTTGGCCAAATGTTTGGTCAGCGCATCAGCGCGATACGCAATTGAGTCAGGAAAACCCTCGAGCCGGAACAACGTTTTGCCCGCCTGCGGGTCATGTGCGACACCTGTTACTTCGTAAGGTGACGACAAGGCCGCAGACATGGCCGCAACCGCCTGTGTATCGTCCAACCCTTCAAGCGTCAGCATCGCTTGGGCTGCGACGTCTGGCAGGACTTTCATCGAGACTTCGGTCAGTACACCCAAGGTGCCGTAAGCACCCGTCATCAGCTTGACGAGATCATAGCCGGTGACGTTCTTCATCACACGACCGCCGTTCTTGACAATATTGCCCGCCCCATCGACAAACCGGACGCCCAGCATGAAATCCCGACACGCTCCGACTGATATGCGACGTGGGCCTGACACATTCGCCGCCACCACACCGCCAATCGTCGGCTCACCTTTGGTGCTCAGAAGCCCACGATGATCCATCGGCTCGAATGCAAGGCGTTGATTTTCTTTGGCAAGTTCCTTTTCGATGACCTTCACTGGCGTACCCGCCTTGGCCACTATGGTCAGCGCGCCGGGCTCAAACAGGGTGATCCCGTCCATCTTGGCAGTTCGCAACGCAGCGCCGTCAGTTTGCCCAATGGGCCGCGTGCCGCCGCCAGTAATTCGCAAGGGGCCATTTGCCCCCGCAATCATCTCGGCGAGGTCTTCTTCGGTTGTTGGCGTCATGATACCGGTCTTTCGTCAGGCCGCGCGGCGTTGCTCGGACGTATCGAGCGGGAATACCTTCGCCGCGTTCAGTAACCATTTGGGGTCGAATACATCCTTGATCGCCATCTGCGCCTCAAGGTCGACAGGGTCGAACTGCACGTTCATCAAGTCGCGCTTTTCGATGCCAACCCCATGTTCGCCGGTCAGGCAGCCGCCCACTTCAACGCAGAGTTTCAGGATTTCCGCGCCGAACTTTTCGCAAAGCTCCAGGTCCCCGGGTTTATTTGCATCGAACAGGATCAATGGGTGCATGTTACCGTCACCCGCATGAAACACGTTGCCGACGTCCAGACCGAATTCCTTGGACATTTCACCAATCCGTTTCAGCACGAACGGCAGAGAAGAGACAGGGATTGTCCCGTCCAGACACATGTAGTCGTTGATCTGTCCCATCGCACCAAATGCGGATTTACGGCCCAACCAGATGCGCCCGGCCTCATCGGCGTCTTTGGCTTCACGCAATTCAACCGGGTTATGTGTGGCAGCTATTTCCATGATGAGGCTCAATTGCGCATCAATTTCTGCCTCGGAGCCTTCGACCTCAACAATCAGAAGCGCCTCACACATTGGGTAACCAGCCTTGGCGAAAGCCTCGGTCGCTTCGATGCACGGACGGTCCATGAATTCGATGGCGACGGGCAGGATACCGGCTTTGATGATGTCGGTGACAACCTGACCGGCCACTTCGCTGCTATCATATCCCATAAGTACGGGCCGTGCGCCTTCTGGCTTGTGCAGAATGCGCAATGTCGCCTCGGTCACAACACCCAGCTGCCCTTCGGAGCCGCAGATGAGGCCCAGCAAATCTAGACGACCTGCATCCAGATGCGCGCCACCAATCTCAACGACGGTACCGTCCATGGTGACCATCGTCACACCCATCAGATTGTTGGTCGTCACACCGTATTTTAAGCAATGCGCCCCGCCGGAATTCATCGCGATATTGCCTGCAATCGCACAGGCGAGCTGGCTGGACGGGTCAGGTGCATAGAAAAACCCGTTGGTTTCAACAGCACCGGTGACGGACAGGTTCGTGCGGCCGGTCTGCACCTTGATAAAGCGGTCATCGTAATTGGTTTCGATCACCTGGTTCATCTTCGCGACGCCCAGGATGACGCTGTCCGCGGTCGGGAGCGCGCCACCCGCAAGCGATGTGCCAGAGCCGCGTGGCACCACGGGCACATCTAGTTCGTGGCAAATCTTGAGAACTGCCGCGACCTCTGCCGTATTTGCAGGCAGCACTGCGCATAGTGGCGGGCACTTGTAAGCTGTGAGGGCGTCGCATTCATAGGCGCGTGTTTCGGCAACGTCCGAGATAACAGCATCCCTTGGAAGCACAGCACGCAGCCGATCAACGATGTAGTCTTTACGGGACAGGACGCTTGCGTCCGGGGCAGGCATTTCCATTCAGCGGCTCCTTCGGGTCTGATTGGTAAAGTTATATTACCAATTCTGCGTTCTGGCAAGTGTGAACGAAGGAGGTTACACAATCCTTGATGCAGATCATGGATCATATCGCGCTTTTGGCTCCGTTAGACTTTGTTGCGGTGGGGACTATTGTCGCCTGCTGGTTCGTCATCGGTTGGATGATTGAACATCCCGGCGCCAAGCGTCCGTCGGTGACGATGCTGATGTCACATCGACGACGGGACTGGATGAAGGTTTTTGTCACCCGCGATCCGCGTATATTTGACAGTCAGATCTTAGGCGGTCTGCGGCAGGGCACGGCATTTTTTGCCTCGACCTGCCTTTTGGCGATTGGCGGCGTTCTGGCATTGGTTGGCAACACGGCACCTTTGCAGGGCGTCGCGGCCGAGGTGACAGAGATGCCGGTGCCGGTCCTGATCTGGCAGTTGAAACTGGGCCTGGTTGCATTGTTTCTAACCAACGCATTTCTGAAATTTGTCTGGGCCAACCGCGTTTTTGGTTATTGCGCGGTGATGATGGCCGCGGTGCCAAATGACCCTGATGATCCAATGGCGTATCCCCGTGCGGCACAGGCTGCGGAACTGAACATTCGTGCTGCGATAAATTTCAATCGCGGACTGCGGGGAATGTATTTCGCCCTTGGCGCGTTGGCATGGCTTCTAGGGGCCGTAGCGCTGATTGTCGCAACCGTGGCCGTGGTCTGGATCGTCTGGTCACGGGAATTTGCGTCGCTTCCTCGCCAGATTTTGCTAAAGGAATGACCATGAAATATGCAGTTCTTCTTGCCCTTTGCGCCGCCCCGGCATTGGCCGATCCGCCAACTGTTCTTGAGGTAAGCATTGATGGTGACCGTGTCAGCGTCACGCTGGATCATCCCGACACAGGATGGGACCATTATGCCGACGGGTGGGAGGTGCTGGATGCTGATGGCAACAGTCTTGGTATCCGGGAACTTGCGCACCCGCATGTGAACGAAATGCCGTTTACCCGGTCGTTGTCGGGAATCGATATTCCGTCAGGCGCCGAAGTTTTGTACGTACGCGCGCGTTGCAACGTAGACGGCTGGTCTGATCAGCTATTTGAGGTGCGCCTGACCGAGTAATTGGGTCGGGGTCGCATTCTGACCTTATTGTCCATCGACTTGCGAGTGGCGGATTGACGCGTATCGGGATAACAGCGCCAACCCACGAAAGTTTAGTTTGATGACGAAAGAATTGGTCGAGCGTCTTGATCAACAACTGGTTTTCTTGCTGCCAAAAGATCGGCCTGTAGTTCGGCGAAAGTAGGACAACGTCCGCCTGTACATGCCATGACATTTGCAGAAATCAACAATTCTCCCAGCGCCGTTTCCACCCTGTAACGGCCATTGTCATACGATAGAAGGTCACCCATGATTTGGGTTGAGCCATCGTAGGACGTCAACGTCACATTGTCTGCGATGGTCATCGTGGGCAACGTGATCGCCATTAAAAATGTGGCGGCCGACGCTTTCGCCCCAGCCGCCTTCAGAAATTGCTTTTTCATTTAAACTCCACACTCATTACTTTGGGACCTAAGTGGTCAACACACGACCACATCCCATAACCGCGACAACTCGTTACTTATCGCGCGTAAAGCTTTATGCAGGAAACGCTTAAAAACAAGGCATTTTTGGAGCGGCCTGTACAAAAGGTTACGTAGAGTCAATCGATCTGCGCCAATCATCTCTGTGGACCCATATTGTTGCCGCAATCAGTTGAGATATTCACCACAAAGGGCCCAGACAAAACGAGTGCCACATGAGTGACGATCGAATAGATGACGATTGCGTGTCCAAAAAACCGTGGAGCGAAGTGCTTAGCCGATCGCTGAAAAAGTTTACATTCAACGCCGCAAGCGAGAGCGGAAAGTCTTTTGGCCGGGTGATTTTTTTCGTGATCCTCGGCATCACCC
The DNA here is from genome assembly GCA_038529695.1 of Pseudomonadota bacterium. GTDB lineage: Bacteria > Pseudomonadota > Alphaproteobacteria > Rhodobacterales > Rhodobacteraceae > Yoonia. Next base: position 37,407 of record JBCBDL010000016.1, read on the forward strand.
TGCTGATGCTCGCGACCTATTTCGTTGACAGCCTGACAGGTTGGTTCAGCAGCTGGTTCGACTTTTGGCCGTTTAATCGTGGGGAAGAGTTGGTGGTGGAGCCCGAAGCGCGCCAATGGTGGCAATGGCGGTCCGACGAACCTGATCAGATTGTACCAACCTCCCAACCCGACGAAGAGGCGCGATGGTACTGCAAGTGGAACCCGCTGTGTTGAACCACTATTGCCGAAGCAGGTAATCGGCAATCACCGGGTAATGATCAGTGGGCCATTCCCCATCGAATTTTTGACGCAGTACGATTGGCGGCATGACCAGTTCTGCGTCGCCAATCGTGGCGATGTGGTCGATGGCAGCGAACAGGTTGATCCCCCGATTGAAGTGGTATGTCGATCCTTGCACAGGTGCAAAGCTGAGCCCTGTATCTGCAAGAATATCGACGACCCTGTCACCAATCCGCCCATTCAGGTCGCCAATGACAAAGAGCGTCTCGTCTGCATCGATCCAGGGGGCAAGGCGTTCTGCGACCAGTTCGACGGATTGAATCCGATTTGATCTACTGGAGAAATCTGTATGGACATTGATAACGCGAAACACCGCGCCGCTTGTCCGGTCCTGGAATTGCGCCCATGAGGCGAATGCTGGAAATGACCCGTTGAACGTGCGCGAATAGATCACGTCTGGTGTGTCAGAGAAAAAGAACCAGCCCTGATCCAGCATCTCTAGCCGGTCAGTCCGGTAAAGGATGGGCTGGGTCGACGGAAATTCAGATGGATCACCGACAGCTGCAGCCGCAAAATCCGGATTGTTCTCCAAAAGCCAATCCAGTGTCAGATTGATCTGGTTTGTTTGGAACGAAAAACTCTCCATCTCTTGAAAGCCAATGACATCGGCATCAACAGCCTTAAAGGCGAGGTCCATTGGACCTTTTCGCCGCTCCCAATCGCCGACTGACCACGGGCCTGTCGCTCGCCCCAGAACGATGTAGTGGACGTTATAGGTGGCCATCCGCAATGTTTCGGGTTGCGCCGGCGGCAGGGGCGTGTTGCCTGAATTGCGGATCGTCTGGCAGCCGACCATCGTCAAGAGGGTAACGAGGACCAGCGCAAAGGCCTTTAGGAAAGTCAACAGCACGCGCGACCTACCGCAGCCCCTCGCGCAGCCAGGCACCGACCATCAAAAGCGATGCAAGCAGCAGGAACGCCCATGCAGGAAGAAGCGGGTTGATGCTGACATCCGCCGTTTGGAACGCCCCACGGGGTGTGATGCCGATCCAACCGCGCCCATTGGCAGGGCGTCCTTCACGCACCGTCCGGATGCTGACATCACCGTCAGAGATCAGTTTGATCCCACCACCAGTACCCGTCACAAGTGGGTCCAGAAGATCGCCGGATGCGATTGTCTGCTCGAACTCGCGCGGCGCTGCAGGGCCAAGCGCGATCACGGCGGTCTCTTCCCCGTCATCAAGCCGGTAAAGCCCGATTTCCGGCGCGTCCCAAAGTGTCTCAAACCGGCCAGGCGACACCTCTTCCAGCGTCAAAACAGTTTCGGTGCCGTCCGGGTGTGTGACGGTGACATCGCCGGTCTCCAGATCAAGCGTCCGCCGGATGATCCGCATTGTCTGGCCGGCGGGTTCCACCCACAGCGCCTCTTCCTCCAGCTCCGGCTCTTTCATCATCCAATGCGCAAGACGGCGTAGCAGTTCCAGTTGCGGCCCTCCCCCTTCATAGCCGCGATCCCATAGCCATGAATGATCAGAGGCGATCAGCGACACGCGCCCCTCACCAATCCGGTTGAGAACCAATAGGGGCCTGTCATCAAGGCCCGACATAACTGTTGTCGCCTGCTCTGGCACCAGTACATCGATCAGGCGGAACCAACGACCCCAGCTTGGCCCTTCGTCCTCGGCGCGTTTTTCGATTTGATCAAGCCCTTCGGTCACCGGGTGCCGCTGCCCGATGTCGGTGATGAGTGGTGTGAACGGCTCTTCGAAAACCCTGGCTGTTGGTGCACCGGGAAGGATTTGCCCAAGCGGAGAGCGATAGATGCTTTCGGCAGACCCGTATTCCGGCCCAGATGACACAAGAACCGCGCCACCTTGTTCCACATATTCGCGGATGTTCTCGATATAGGCGCTGGGTAGGATGCCGCGCCGTCGGTAGCGATCAAAAATGATCAGGTCGAAATCATTGATCTTTTCAAGGAACAATTCACGCGTCGGGAATGCAATGAGCGAGAGTTCATTGACCGGCACGCCATCCTGCTTCTCTGGTGGACGCAGGATGGTGAAATGGACCAGATCAACCGAACTGTCGGATTTCAGCAGGTTGCGCCAGGTGCGTTCACCCGGATGCGGCTCACCCGAAACAAGCAGCACCCGTAGCCGTTCGCGTACGCCGTTGATCTGGACGACAGCGGCGTTGTTGCGGTTCGTCAACTCGCCGGGGGCATCGGGGATGGTGAATTGCAACACATTCATGCCGCCGCGTGGCAATTCAATCGGCAGTTCGATGTCTTGGCCAATAGGGGCCGGGACGGTCAGCGGCGCTTCCCCGTCGATAGAGATCGAGAGCGGAACAGCATCTTCATTCGGCGCGGCACCCTGGTCTTCGATCCGCAATGTCAGCGTGACCTGTTCGCCTAAAATCGCGAAAGCAGGTGCATTGGCCACAACCAGCCTGCGGTCCCAGTCGTCGGGTTCACCCGTCAGCATGGTGTGAAGCGGCGCTGGCAGGCGCGGCGCGCGGTCAAGGTCATGCAGTCGGCCATCTGTCACCAGGACGATGCCCGCGATACGGCCTTGAGGTTCTTCGGCCATCGCCTCCGACAGGGCGGTCATAAGGGCAGTGCCAGTGTCACCTTCACCGTCGCCAAGTGTGACGGTGCGCAGTTCGGCATTGGGCTGGCGCGCAATCTGCGCCTCAATATTGGCAATGGCGGCTGCATTCTGGGCGGGCCGTGAGCCGATCCGTTGGCTTGCACTTTCATCAACAACAAGCATCACAATGTCGCTCAGCAGTTCGCGATCTTCTTGCTGGATGGCAGGGTTGGCGAGGGCGGCGAGCAGGGCGAGCCCGGCGAGCCCGCGCAACCACCAGCCCGGTAGACGGCGCCAAACCGCAAGTGCGACCGCGGCCAGCGTGAGGCCGGCTGCAATATAAAAGATCACCGTGGGGATCAGCGGGTCGAGGATCAGCGTGCCGGTCATTGGCCGAGCCTGTCGAGCAGGTCAGGCACATGGACCTGATCGGATTTGTAGTTTCCGGTCAGCACATGCATGATGACATTAACTCCGAAGCGCAGCGCGATCTCGCGTTGCCGTTCGCCCGCCATACCGCGCCCGACAGGGAACATGCGTTGTCCGCTGTCACTGACAGCCCATGCGCGCGCCCAGTCATTGCCGCCGATGATCACGGGCGTTACCCCGTCATTGAGATTGCGGAAAGGCATCCCCTCAATCTGTTCTGCATCAGGCGGTGCGGCCTCCACCCACACATCGCGGCTGGCATAGCGGCCGGGGAAGTCTTGCAACAAGTAGAATGTGCGGGTCAGGACATGATCGGATGGGATCGGTTCCAGCGGTGGGATATCCAGGGACCGCGCAATCGATTGCAGCATGCGCCCTTCGGGTGAGCCAGAGCCGAACCGCGCCGTATCTGCATCGCGCGTATCAAACATGATCATCCCACCCGAGCGCAGATAGCGGTTGAGCTTGCCATAAGCCTCGCGGCTGGGCAGGGGCTGGTTCGCTGTGATGGGCCAGTAAAGGAACGGGAAAAATGCCAGCTCATCCGTTTCCAAGTTCACACCCATAGGCGCCGCCGGTTCGATTGAGGTGCGTCGGAATAGGGTCTGAGATATGCCGGTAAGGCCGGCGGCCGCGATGTCGTCGGTCTCGCGGTCTCCGGTCAGAATATGGCCCAGCACGACCTCGGTCGTTGCGCGGAGCGCAAATTCGTCCCCCTGCAGATCTTGCGCTTGCGCGTTTTGGCC
>JBCBDL010000017.1:0-41059 GCA_038529695.1 Pseudomonadota bacterium
TACGTACAGGATATGTACAGGATCTGTACGGGATCTGTACGCGGAAAAAATGCAAAGGTGCAGGGCCACATGTGGCTGACGCCAAATGTTTCCCCCCACTCGGAGAAAACGCAGTTTTCGCCGTGAAAAAGGGCCACCCCGGCGATGGGATGGCCCTTTCCTGAATTACGGAGGCGGGTCGGTTAGGTTGCCCACCTTATGGTCTTCTCAGCCAAGGGCTGCCTCAGCTTTGACCCCCATAAGTTGTCCCGACACACTTCTCCAATACCTCATGATGCACTGGATCACCTCCTTTCAATATGTTTCGCCTGATCAGGAGGGTGGCATAGATTTGGTATATTTCAAGTAAAAATATGACCTATCTTGCGTTTATCCCGCCGGCTGCGCCCGCTGCCCAACAATCAGGCGGAATGGGATCAGCGCGATCAAGGCGATACCCACCTTCACACACCAATCCACGCCCGCGGTCCCAACCCAGCGGGTCAGTTCCGGCCCGAACGGTGTGGCGACGACTTCGTTAAAGAATTCAGTGTTATGGTCCGTGCCGAGCAGACCGGATGCCGTCGCGGAAAAGGCGAGGAAAAAGAAAATCGCCGTATCCAGCGTGGATCCCACAAGCGTCGAGGCTAGCGGCGCCCGCCACCACGCCCCGCTGCGCAACCGGTCAAAGATGACCACATCGACCAATTGCGCCACAAGAAACGCAGTTGCCGAGCCGATAGCGACCCGCAATGTCACTGCTGGCGCGATGAAATCAGGTGCGATTTCGATCATCACGCGGGTTCCGATGAATGAACAGATGATCCCCACGATGAAACCAAAGAACACGACCTTGCGCGCGGCCTCTTTCCCGTGGATGCGGTTCATCAGATCGGTGACAAGAAACGCAAACGGATAGGTGAACGCCCCCCAGGTCAGCCAATCGCCGACAAAGAATTGCACGAGGATGTTCGATGCCACCACGATGATGGCCATGGCGATGACGCCAGGAAGGATACGTGTCATGTGATTAATCCGTTTTGACAAGGGTGCGGCACTTGGCCCCCAAAGCAGGAGACAGCGCGCCTTAACGCCCTTACATCAATCGGTCAACCGGTATTCCACAATTTGGGTCTGCTGGAAGAAACGGAAGTTATCATCTGAAATCAGCGTCATCCGCAGCCCGATATCGTCCTGCCAGATACTGATCCCCTCCAGATTATCATGCACGCCAAGACCGGTTTGCAACACAACCTCCTCTGACCCGCCATCCAGATCAAAGCGCCGGACACGACTGCGAAAGCCAATCCCGGCAAAGTCGCGCTCTAACACATAGAACCGCCCATCCGGGCCGATATCCGCACCCGCAATCAGGTAGGGGCCATAACGTGGGATCTCGAATGGTTGATCCCAAACGCCATCCTGATACCGAAAAACCGGAAAAGGCCGGTTTGCCATACCGGACCTTTCAGGCAGCGTGTAAAGCGCACCATCTGGGCCTATCGCCAACGCCTCAAGCGACGAATTGCTTTGCAGCGCTTCGAATGCCGGGGTGGTGATCAGGTCCGACCCAAAACCACCCACACGGTCGTAGCTGCGCAAACCATGGGTCCATTCGAAAGACACGAAGATTGTACCATCGGAGGCGACGGCCAGCCCTTCACTATCACGCTCTGCCCGTTGCAGCGGTGCACGATGCGGCGCGCGAAGAACCTCTAGCGGGCCGAATGCCACATCAGTGATGACGCCATTTTCGCGGATCAGGGTCCCTTGCGTGATATGCCCCCGATCGCTAAGTGCAATGAACCCAACCCCATCATCCGCCAAATCAATGGCCGAAAAGCCGCCAAAGCCAGGATCATTCGATTGCCAGACAAAGGACCCGATCAGGGTCGCGTCGGCGCATGCGGGCGCTGCCCCCAGCAGGGCAATCAGACAGAAAGGACGCAGCACCTATTGCGCGTTCAACACGGCCAGGCATTGGCCCGGCAGGTTCGCCATCGTCAGATCGCGGCGTGGTGTTGGGGGCGGCGCATCCGGGTCAGGCGGCGGCGGGTTCAGGATACGGTCGACCCATCCTTGCGCCTCGGCACAGCCATCACCGGGCGGGGGTGGAGTTTGAGCCACGCAGGATCGGTCACCGCTGGGGCAATGCAAACGCACATGAAAATGATAGTGATGTCCCCACCAGGGTCTGATCTTGCTCAACCAGCTTCGGTCGCCCGTGGCGGAATTGCACATTGCGACCTTTGCGCCGGGAAAAACAAAGATGCGCGACGTGCGCGGATCGGACGCTGCGGCGCGCAACAACGCTTCATGCTCCGGCGTCCAGCGGGAATTCGTGAATGCGCCTGCGCTGCGGCGCATAGAGATTGAAGAGATATTCTCGCGCTCCTGAACGGTCAGGTTCAACCGGTCAGGCGGCAACATCCAGATATCAGCATCGAGCCCATTTTGATGGCTGACATGACCAGTGAGCATCGGCCCGCCGCGCGGCTGGCTCATATCCCCGACATAAAGCCCCTCCCATCCCGGTAAGGTCGCAGCGAAACGGCTGAGGTCCTGAATGTAGTCTATGGTGACGGGCTGCGCCCAGTTGCGGTTACGCGACAGACGCATGGCCTGCCAGGTAGGGCCAGTTTCCGGTAGCTCTTGCGCGCCAGCCTGGCACCCTCTGGAATAGCCGCCGATCGCCTGCGGGGTTTGCGAAGATGCAATAGGCGCCGCGCCAAACAATGTCTTGGCAATGCGGGTGTCATTCACGTTCTGACTGGCGAGGCTGACCGGTGGTTGCTCTGCCTGACAGGCGGCCAAACCAAGAATTATGCTAACTGCTGCGATGAAGCGGACCATTCTGCGCGATCTCCGTCTTTATTGACCCACCGTAGCAGCAAAAGCCCTAACAGGAAAAGAAAGATCACGGGCAAAAAGCCAAGTTGCACATTCCCGGTCAGCCACGTGAACAAGGTAATCGAAGCAGGCGCCAGAAACGCCGTTGCTTTGCCCGACAAGGCGAACAGGCCAAAGGCCTCGGCCGGTCGATCAGGATGGGTGTGGCGGACCATCATGGACCGGGACGAGGCGTAGATCGCGCCGCCGGCGCCACCGATACACATGCCACAGACATAAAAGACAATGTCGGGCACTGATGAACCCTCGGCCAGGGCTATGCCAAAGATTTGTTCACGCGACATGCCGACAATGATTGCTGACACGGCAATCAGCACCCAGACAGCCACCCGTATCACGGGCTTTGGGCCGAAACGTTGGTCGCACAGCCCGCCAATCCAAGTTGTCACTGCAGCAGCGATGGCCGCAATGATACCAAAAACGCCAATTTGGATAGTTTGCCAGTCAAGCACTAGCGCGGCGTAGACACCACCAAATGCGTAAAGCGCGTTGAGCGCATCGCGATAGAACATGGACCCCAGAAGGAAGTTCAGCAGGCTCTTACGTTTGGCGACGGATTTCAGTGTGCCCCACAAATCACCCGCCACAGCACTGAGTTTTGTCGACGTTGCACGGACTTTGGGATCATCGCGCACGAACAAAAAGAACGGAATAATAAAGATTACGTACCAAATGGCGATGAACGGCCCAACCGAACGGGTGCCTTCCCGCATCTCCGGGTCAAGCCCGAAAAGCGGCGCGTTGCCAAGCAACGTCACCCCATCTTCGTTTTCCGCCAGAAACAGCAGCATCACAAAAAGTGCTGTGACACCCCCCCAATAGCCAAACGCCGCGCCTGAGCCTGAGATACGCCCAACCTCCTCATCGTTGCCGAGCGATGGCAGGATCGCGTTGATGAAGTTCAGCGCACTTTCAGCGGCAATAAACCCTACATAAAAGATGATCAGAACCCAGAACAGGTTCGACGCATCTGGCGTCAGGCCCCATAACATGCTGGCTGCGATAACATAAACGACCGAGAAAAACGCGATCCACGGGATCTTGCGCCCGGAATTGTCGGCAAACGCGCCAAGAAATGGTGCCGTGAAAGCAATGATCAGTCCAGCAATCGTTTGACCGGCAGACCAGATCGACTGCGCCTGCGCCTTGGCGGCATCTTCCGCCAAACCTGTGCCCAAATAGTAATCGGCGGCGACGGCTGCAAAATAAGGACCAAAGATGAATGTCAGGCCAAGCGTATAGAAGGGTTGCGATGCCCAATCAAAGGCCATCCATCCCCAGATGCGTTTCTTCGCTACTGCCATTTGCCTGTCCCTGCTCTTCCCTGTCAGGGATAAGACACTGAGACTGCAGGTGCTTGCAAGCTATGGTTTTCCAGACGTGCCGTCATCCAAAGGTGGCCACGGGCGTACCTTATCCGCATCGATCCAGCGCTGTACCCATTCGGGGAATGCTGGCGATTGGTCGCGCAACCCCATCGCAGCCATGAGCCGCTCGGGCCGGACGATCCCGTTCCTGTCAGTCACAGCAGTACGATAAAGCGCCTGCACAGCGCATTGATCATCGATCCACATTGACTGGTCGAGATACATGAACCGCTCGTCCCAACCCACGCATTTGCTGACCACCCGAAACTTTACAAAGGGTCGGATGCGCTTGCGATACATCACCGAAGACCCCGCAACGGTCAGGCCCCAGCGGTTCTTTGACAGGGCTCGTAACAGACCGACCCTTTGGGCGAGCCCCGTTCGGCCAAGATCAAGGATTGTCAGAATGCGCCCATTATTCATTTCGATGAATTGGTCGATATCCTGTGGCCAGCAGCGGTGGTGGGACACATGGGTGTCCAACGGGCTGAGTACGGGCATGCGACGCGCACGCAACACTTCTTTGATCAGGCGAACAATCGGGTACATCGACATCTCTCTGCTAGGTTCAGCGGCAGATGTAGGTGATTGACGTAAACGTCAACTTTAACCTTGGGGAAAGCACGGACTTGTCGGCAGGCCTGCGAAGCCTTAGGTCAGGGCGAACGAACGATAAGGGCCTCTTTTCTATGCTGACCATCCTTCAAGCCTTGCTATTGATCCTGGGCGTCGTGCGGTTTTTCGTGATCGCGCATTTCATCATGAGCTGGCTGATCCGGTTCGAAGTTCTGAACATCCGGCAAGAACTGGTGGGCCAGATCTGGTACGGGCTGGAACGGATACTGGACCCCATCTATAGTCGGGTGCGGAGGTTTATGCCGGATCTGGGTGGCATTGATCTGTCCCCTATCGTGGTATTGATCGGTATCGAGATCTTGCGGATTTTCTTGATCAACAACCTGACGCAGTTCGTTTAGGCATTTGCGTCTTAGGCCGCGTTGCTGCCATCCGTTTTTCGCTCATCAACAAAAACCGGTCTCGCAAATAGTTGCGCGATCTGTGAAATTCCTCAAAACTGCAATACACAGGGCATGAGGGCGGCCTTGGACGCCGCGACAAGAAAAGGAATTTCACCAATGGGCTTTCTGAACCTGACCAAAAAAAGCGCCGCAATTGCGCTGTCAGCGCAGCTTGTTCTGGCCACGCAGGCCGTGACGCTGGCGCAGGCCGAAATGCTGGGCACAGACGCGGCAATCAACAAATATGTGGCGATGGCCGACCGTGACATGCTGATGGGAGAGCTGCAGCGCAACGAAGTGCGTGATCAGATCGTCGAACTGGGTGTTGACCCGGCAGAGGTTGAACAGCGTCTTGCGGCACTGTCAGATGACGAAATCAGAACGATCCTGACCCAGATGGACAACGATAGTGCGGGCGCGGATATCGTCGGCACGCTCTTTACCGTCTTCATCATCCTGTTGGTGACAGACATCCTGTGCCTCACCCGGATCTTCAACTTTACCCGGTGCATCCGCTAGGCATTTTGCGCCGGGCCGCGCGCCTTGCCGTGATTGGCTGGCTCGCAGCCTGCGCGCCACCTTTCGACCCAGAACAGGCGGTAAGTGTGCCCGTGCCGACACGTGCGCAGGTCGCCGATGTACCACTCATCCAACAGGAAGCGTTCTATTGCGGTCCTGCCTCTATCGCGATGGTGATGCAATGGTCCGGCGCAGACGTCAGCCAAGATGATGTCGCGGCCCTTGCCTTTAGCCCCGGCGCGGGCGGGACTTACCTGGCCGACATGCTTGGCAGTAGCAGGCGTCTTGGCCAACTGGCTGTCGAAATTGGCAACTTTGATCAGCTTCTGTCCGAAATCGATGCGGGCCATCCAGTCATCGTGTTTCAGAACCTTGGCCTCGGCATTGCGCCGGTTTGGCATTATGCCGTCGTGACCGGCTATGACTTTGTCAAGGATGAGATCTATTTGAATTCCGGTCAACTGGACCAGATGGTGATGCCCATCGCGACGTTCCAACGAACTTGGACACGCGGTGACAATTGGGGGCTGGTCATACTCCCGCCCGATCAACTGCCCGTCAGTGTGGATCAAACCGATATCCTATCCGCAGGCGCCGCGCTGGAGCGGGTTGGACAGTTTGGCGCTGCCGAGACGCTTTACGAAACAGGCGCGGCGAACTGGCCCAATAACTGGCTGTGGCAGTTTGGCCTCGCCAATGCGCGTTATGGCCAACGTGACCTGCGGGGTGCCAGATCCGCCCTGATCGCCGCCCGGCGCATCGCCCCTGATATTCCTGAAATCCGCGCCAACCTTGCCCAGGTCGAAAGCGAAATGTAGGCGAGCGCTACGCCGTCCTGCGCCTGAGCAACGCCACCCCGACCCACGCGAACCATGCGATAAAGCCAAGGCCAAACACCGCGCCCATCGGCTCGCTCAGCGCAGGCAGAACCGTGCTTAACCCCGCCACACCGATGACGATCCCAAGAATGCTCAGCGGTTTTGACACTGCCCCGGCCAGCAGCCCGGCAACACCCAAAAGCAGAACCCAAACACCGCCGACAATTTCGTTTCCGCCGCCAAGGCCGTTCTCGATCGTGTTGACCATCTGCCAGACCTCTGCCGCACGATCAGGATCGGTCTGGTTAAGCAAGAGCACATCTGCCAGCCCCACATTCGCCACCATGCCAGCACCAATCACCAGTGTCGCCCATAAGGTCCCGAACCCCAGCGTCACCTGCGCCAGCCCCGGTATGTCCGGGCGAAACAGATCAAAGAGCGCAATAGCCAGTACCAACAGGAAAATCCCGTTCACAACGTAGATCGAGAGATACCACAGAGTCATCAGCCCGCGATGATCAGCCAGAAATCCCAGGATTTGTGCTGGATCAGGGTCCGACGCGCCAAACCCGTTTGGTAGCAACACGCTCAACATCAAAACAAATCCAAACACATATGTCGCCGCACAAATCAGCGCCGCAATGCCACCGGCACGTTGCAATGTCATGATACAAACCTCCGTAATACTCTGACCGAACACATATTCGCCGCCTAAGACTGGTCTATGCCTAACGGCATCGCCACCCCATGACCACCGGTAACAGCCGCTTGGCATTTGGTTGCAACCTCCCTTAACCTGGCGCCGCAAGCGTGACCAAGGGCCATCCTGCCATGAAAATCCCTCACCGCTGCCACCGGCGTTGTTGGAAAGTTTCTCGACCACAGTTTCGACTAAGGGGATGAACGGGCTGTCTTGCTGCGGGCGGCAGATACCGCTGCCACCTCCCTGATCGTCCGTTTGCCAAACAGATCGAAGTCACACATCCCTCAATGGCCCATCCCCCGCCGCTTTCCGCACGCAGGCAGCATAGGCAGCACAAACGAAACAGCTGGCGCAGATCGGAACCCCAGCATGGCGCAAAAATGCCGCTTGCGGTCGCGCATGACCTTTCTGCATTCCTGCGCAAATGGTCTAGTCTGGTCAGCAAGGGTTGGAGATTCCTGATGTCAGACCGCATTACCTTCACGCTTGACGGCCAAACCGTGACGGCCAAACCGGGTGAGACGATTTGGGAGGTCGCAAATGGCCGCGGCCTCGTGATCCCGCATCTTTGCCACAAACCCGCCCCCGGTTATCGGTCTGATGGCAACTGCCGCGCTTGCATGGTGGCCATCGAAGGCGAACGCACACTGGCCGCGTCCTGCATCCGCGAACCCAGCGAAGGCATGGTCGTGACCACGGACCAGCCGCGCGAACGCCAAGCCCGCAAAATGGTGATGGAACTGCTTGTCGCAGACCAGCCAGCGCAAGAGGTTGCCCACGACAAATCCAGCCATCTCTGGGATATGGCACACGCGCAGAATGTGTGCGAAAGCCGCTTTCCATCCAAAGATGCGGATCACATCCCGTTGTTGGATGACAGCCATGTCGCCATGTCAGTCAACCTTGATGCGTGTATTCAATGTGGCCTCTGCGTGCGGGCCTGCCGCGAGGTCCAGGTGAACGACGTCATCGGCATGGCAGGGCGCGGTGCGGGTGCCTATCCGGTTTTCGACATGGATGACCCGATGGGCGCCTCATCCTGTGTCGCGTGCGGCGAATGCGTGCAGGCCTGCCCGACCGGGGCTTTGCTGCCTGCGACGGTCACCGATGAGAACCAGCAGGGCGACACCAAGGATTACGACCGAGAGGTCGAAAGCGTCTGCCCGTTCTGTGGCGTCGGCTGTCAGGTCAGCCTGAAGATCAAGGACGACAAGGTCAAATTCGTTGAAGGTATCAATGGCCCCGCGAATGAAGGGCGGCTCTGCGTCAAAGGTCGCTTTGGCTTTGACTACATCCACCATAACCACCGCCTGACCAAACCGCTGATCCGCCGCGATGATGCCCCCGCAAAGGGTCTCAACGTCGATCCCGGCAACTGGCAAACCCATTTCCGCGAGGCGAGTTGGGAAGAGGCGCTGGATGTCGCGGCCAACGGCCTGAAGGATATCGGCGGGCGGGCTGTGGCCGGGTTCGGCTCCGCCAAATGCACGAATGAAGAGGCATATCTGTTCCAGAAACTGATCCGCCAGGGCTTTGGCCATAACAACGTCGACCACTGCACCCGGCTGTGCCACGCGTCGTCCGTTGCAGCCCTGATGGAGAATGTCGGATCCGGTGCTGTCACCGCGACCTTCAACGAGATCAAAAATGCCGATGTCGCCATCGTCATCGGCGCCAACCCCATCGAAAACCACCCCGTCGCCGCCACCTATTTCAAACAATTTACCAAACGCGGTGGCAAGTTGATCGTCATGGATCCACGCGGTGTGGGCCTGCGCCGTTTTGCCAGCCACATGCTGCAATTCCGCCCCGGCGCGGATGTCTCGATGCTGAACGCGATCATGCACACGATTGTCGAGGAAGAGCTTTACGACCGCCAATATATCGAAGCCTACACCGAAAACTGGGAAGCTGAGAAAGCGCATCTGGCCGATTTCTCACCCGAAAAGATGGCCGATATCTGCGGGATTGATGCCGACACCCTGCGCGATGTGGCCCGCACCTTTGCAGGGGCGAAGGCCGCGATGATCTTCTGGGGGATGGGTGTGAGCCAGCACATCCACGGTACCGACAATTCCCGTTGCCTGATCAGTCTGGCACTCATGACCGGTCAAGTCGGGCGGCCCGGCTCCGGGTTGCATCCATTGCGCGGGCAAAACAACGTGCAAGGCGCCTCTGACGCGGGCCTGATCCCGATGTTCTTGCCGGATTATCAGCCTGTCGGTGATGACGGGGTCCGCAGCGCGTTTCAGGAGATTTGGGAAGAAGGCACAATTGACCCCAACAAGGGGCTGACGGTCACCGAAATCCTGGATGCCGTCCATGCAGGCGACATCCACGGCATGTATATCCTTGGCGAAAACCCCGCGATGTCGGATCCAGACGTGGAACATGCCCGCGATGCGTTGGCAAAGCTGAAACATCTGGTCGTGCAGGACATCTTTATCACGGAAACCGCGAACTATGCAGATGTGATCCTTCCCGCCTCCGCCTTTGCCGAGAAATCAGGCACCGTCACCAACACCAACCGGCAGGTGCAGATGGGCCGCCCTGCTGTGCCGCCCCCGGGTGATGCGAAAGAGGATTGGTGGATCACTGTGGAACTCGCCAAGCGGCTTGGTCTGCCGTGGGATTACGCGCACCCCCGCGACGTCTTCGCCGAAATGGCACGTTCGATGAAATCGCTCAGCAACATCACCTGGGATCGGCTGGAGGCGCAGAATGCCGTGACCTATCCGTCGCTCTCGCCCGAAGACCCCGGCCAACCGATCGTCTTTGGCGACGGGTTTCCGCGCGAAAACGGACGCGCGAAATTCACCCCTGCGAGTGTCATTGCACCTGACGAAGCGCCTGATGCCGACTATCCGATGGTCCTGACAACCGGGCGGCAACTCGAACACTGGCACACAGGGTCCATGACGCGCCGTTCCAAGGTGCTGGATGCAGTTGAGCCTGAAGCCAACTGCTCACTCCACCCGTCCACCTTGCGCAAACTTGGCGTTGAACCGGGCGGTCTGGTGAAGCTGTCAACACGGCGCGGCAGTATCGAAATTATGGCCCGCGCGGATCGGGCGGTATCGCCTGATATGGTGTTCGTCCCCTTTGCCTATGTTGAGGCGGCAGCAAACATTTTGACAAACCCAGCGATTGATCCCTACGGAAAAATCCCGGAGTTTAAATTTGCTGCGGTGAGGGTGGAAAAAGCCGGCGCCATCGCAGCGGAGTAATCTGCCACCGCCAGAGGCTTGACGCCGCTTCATCCCTGTCATATGCCCCGCGCCTTTCACATACGACAGGAGGCGGCAATGGCGACTTTGGGTATCGACTTTGGGACCTCCAATACCGCAGCCGGGGTGATGCTTGCGGGGCGTTCGCATTTGATCGAGGTGGAGCCGGGACATAAGACACTGCCAACATCGGTGTTCTTTGATTACGACCGCAAAGTCACAACCTATGGATCGGTTGCGAATGCAGCACTGATTGATGGCCGCGAAGGGCGCTTTATGCGGGCGCTGAAATCGGTGCTGGGCACGCCGCTGATGCGGGAGAAGCGGCAAATCGCCTATGAACGGCTCACCTTGATCGAGGTCGTGGCCCGGTTTCTGCGGATGCTGCGCGAACGAGCAGAAACCGAAACGGGCGAGACTTATGATGTCGCCCTGTCCGGGCGTCCGGTGCGGTTTCACTCAACAGATGCAGCGCGGAATGCACAGGCCGAGCTTGACTTGCGCGAGGCCTATATGGTCGCAGGCTACCGGGATGTTTCGTTCATGCATGAACCAGAGGCGGCGGCACTGGCCAGCGGCCCGCTGGACAAGGGCGCGCTGGGCTTGGTCGTGGATATCGGTGGCGGCACATCGGACTTTTCCATCTTTGAACGCGACGGTGATCAGACCCGCATCATCGCCAGCCACGGCGTCCGCGTGGGTGGAACCGATTTTGACCGCGCCATCTCAATCGCGGAGGTGATGCCGCTCTTGGGGCGCGGCGCCGAGGTACGAAATGAATTGGGATCGGGGCGGCATATCGCACCAAACGCGATCTTCAACGATCTAGCCACATGGCAGAAAATCCCGTTCGTCTACACGGCCGAAAATCGGAAGATGGCCGCAGATTTCAGCAAGCTAGGGATTGATCCTGCCCTGTTCGGACGGTTGAGAACGGTGCTTGAGATGGAGCTTGGTCATGACATCGCCTTTGCCGTCGAGGCGGGAAAAATCCATCTGAACAAACCGGAGGTGACAAATGCCCGGATTGATTTATGTGTCGTCGAACCTGCGCTTGGGGCCCAATTGACCAAGGCGGCGATGGGGGCGGTTTTGGCGGATCATGCAGCACTGATTGGTACTTGCGCGGCAGAGACGCTGGCGATGGCGGACATCTCGGCTGATCGGATTGGCAAGGTCGTGTTTGTGGGTGGGTCCAGCCTCTTGCATATTGTCGAGGACGCAATGGTGTCGTTGTTTGCCCAGGCGGAACTGGAACGGGCCGAGGCGTTCACCGCCGTGGCTGACGGGTTGGCGATTGCGGCATCGCGCAGTCAGCCGCTATAAGGGCGTGCCCTTTCCACCCAAAAGCACAATACCGCAGATGACATAAGCGATAGCAAAGCACACGATGATGGCGGGTGGGGTCTGACGTCTGCGCATTGGACAACTCCGGCTTCTGTTTGCTGATGATTTTTAAACGCTGCATTCGTCGGTTTCCGTCGCGCGACCTGCAAAAACTCTACGGCCCACTTGCCCCTGACCGGCAGCATCCGTATTTCAGGCCCATGTTCATCGTTGCCGCCCTTTATCACTTTACCCGGTTTGAAGACCCTGCCGCGTTGCAAGGGCCACTGCTTGCCTTGTGCAAATCCAAGGCTATCAGTGGCACCCTTTTGCTGGCGCAAGAGGGAATCAACGGCACAATCGCCGGAGACCGCGCTGGCATTGATGCGGTGATCAGCCATGTCCGCACCCTGCCGGGCTGCGCCGATCTGGAGTGGAAGGAAAGCACAGCCGCAACGCCCCCGTTTCACCGGATGAAGGTGCGGTTGAAGAAAGAGATCGTGACGATGGGCCAGCCGGATGTGGACCCTGTAGCGCGTGTGGGGAACTATGTTGATCCTGCCGATTGGAACGATCTGATCAGCGCGCCCGATGTCGCGGTGATTGACACGCGCAACGATTATGAAGTGGCGATTGGCACATTTGAAGGCGCTGTTGATCCCGAAACGAAAAGCTTTGGTGAATTTCCTGCATGGTGGGAAGAGAACAAACATCGCTTTCATAACAAGCGGATCGCGATGTTCTGCACCGGCGGGATCAGGTGCGAGAAATCAACGAATTACCTGATGGGTCAGGGGGTTGAGGATGTGTATCACCTCAAAGGTGGTATTCTGAAATATCTCGAAGACGTACCCGCGGAAGATAGCAAATGGGATGGCGAATGCTTCGTCTTTGACGCCCGTGTCAGCGTCGGGCACGGGCTGCAAGAGGGTCCGCATATTTTGTGCCATGCTTGTCGCCGGCCATTGCGTCCGCAGGATCGCCATCACCCCGCGTATGAAGAGGGGGTGGCGTGTCATCAGTGCGTGGGTGAGACCTCGGATGTGGATAAGGGCCGCTTTCGCGAGCGGCAAAAGCAGATCGCTCTGGCCAAAAAGCGCGGCACGCATCACATCGGCGGGCTTTAGTGCCTGATATTGCCATCGCAATTCTGGTTGACGGCAACAAGGTTTTGATGGGGCGGCGGGCGCCGCATAAGGCCACATATGCGAATTGCTGGGACTTCATCGGCGGTCATGTGGAGGGTGGCGAAACCTTGATCGGTGCGCTGATCCGAGAAGTATGTGAAGAAGTCAATGTGCGTCCCATTGCACCGGTCTTTTTGGGTAAGATGCTAGATCAGGCGCTTGGCGTCGAAGGCCCGCCAACATACCACTTCTTTTCTGTACATGAATGGTCTGGTGGCAGCCCTGTTCTGGCCGACCATGAACATTCAGAATTGCGTTGGGTCACTGTGGACGACATGCGCCTTCTAGATCGGCTGTCTAATCTGGCCTACATGGACATCGCCACATGCGCGATTGCGGTCCATCCAACCTCATAGCGGTGGCATCCTTGCAACTTCTCCCTGCCCTTGCGTAAAGTTGTTTGCATTTTGGCGCATGCACTGTATGAGTGCAGGTGTCGGATCACACGCAAACATAGGAGGGTGACGATGACGTACAATCTTAATCACACCTTTCTCTGGATGCTCCCGGCAGGCGCGGATGTGACTTTTTCACATGCAGGCAAGTTGACCTGCTAGCCGCCACCGGTCGCTGAAGCGACCACACCCTTCCAGTCTTAACCCATCGTTTGAACCAGACGCCCGCAGTGTATTGCGTCCGCCTGGGACAAATACCAACACCAAAAGAAAGGCCGCAATGCGTCTGCGGAAATGGTCAAAACATGAATGCTTTGCCTCTTAAAGGCCCACAACCTCTGGCTGATGTCGTCGACGATCTGGTCGCCAATTTCGGTTTGCGCCGGGTCGTTCTGGCCGTGGCGGCCAGGCTGTTTCGCAAGCAACATCCACCTGACAGCGCGAGTTTTCCGATGCTGGGGCGGCAGCGCGGTGTGGACACGTTGTCGGATCATCTGCGACAGGATCTGGGGTTACCGCCTGACATGCATCACAAGATCCATATCGACCCAATCATGCTGAACCGGCATTGATGGGGTGAATTGCCGGGCGTTGAAAGGTGCCCGGCAAAACCGTTTAGTCAACAGGTTTCTTATAGACAGAGACATGCATTTTGCTTTCCGCCGTAAACGCTGACTTGTCCCACCCACCCCAGCGGTGTTTCAGCTGCAGACCGGCCAAGCGGGCCATCAGGTCGATCTCTGGCGGGTATGCATAGCGCAGTGGCAGCGGTACCAGTTTCATGCCCTCATCAGTGATACGGATGCGCTGAAATGCAAACTTTTGTGCGACAGGATCATGCGTCACTGCCTCTAACCAGACCGACGACAGATCGAGGCGGCGGGTCCGGACGCGCTGATGATCGGTAAAGTCAGACACATCTGGTACAAAGGTTTCGATCAGAAACGTCCCACCTGGTTTCAACACCTTTGCCGTATTGGCAAAACACCGGATCTGCTCCTCCTGACTTGGCAGATTAAAAAGCGTATTGAAAACCAAAAATACGTGGTCGAAAGGCCCCGCGACGGCCACATCCGCCATATCGCCAATCGTGACGGGGATGGCATCGCCACCGGGTTTCTCCCGGAGTTTCGCGACCATATCGGGCGAGGCGTCGATGCCTGAGATTTCAAACCCCATCTGCGCAAGCGGCAAGGCGATCCGCCCCGTCCCGATAGCGAGTTCGAGCAATCGACCGCCTGGTGCAAGCTCTGCAATGAGTTGCACACTCTCTTGCGTTGTGCCCGGATCATGCACAATGTCATAATCCGCGGCATTCAACTGGCCAAAAGTTGCGGCATCGTAATTGTCCATCGTGACACGCTCCTATGCATGTTGCGGCATCGACCCTTGGCTTCAGTGCCACCCAGACCGAAAGGCATACCATGACACATCAGGCCCTTATCCCCGACGCGATGCAACCGAGATATGAAACACTGCAGTTTTCGCCTGGTATTTGGTCCGGGGATCACGTCTTTCTGACCGGGATGACAGGCAGTGACCAAGATGGACTAATGCCCAGCGACCTAGATCAGCAGTTTCGCAATGCGTTCGACAAAATCGCGGCGGTACTGGCCCAAGCTGATCTGACCTTTGCCAATGTCGTGGAAATGACAAGTTACCATATCGGTCTGCGCGATCACTTTGATCAATTTGACGCAATTCGGCGGACCTACATCAGCGCCCCTTACCCGGCTTGGACCGCAATAGAAGTCGCCGGTCTGCGCCAGCAAGACGCTGTTGTCGAAATCCGCGGCGTTGCCTATTGCGGCGCGCGCGATTGACCGCAGGCGATCACTGATGCATCAGGGCGCGACGCGATCAGATATTGGGATAGATGCGCATCACGGTGTTAAGGTCGCGATGAAGCTGAATAACTTACAATCTCAGGGCCTCGCCCTTTTGATCGGGCTCGTCTGCGGGATCTTGGCCTATCTGGTGGGTTTGCCCTTGCCCTGGATGCTGGGGCCGATGATCGGCAATACCTTTGCAGCAATGACGCATATGCCGGTTCAGGGGCCAAACAAGCTGCGCCCTTACGTGATCCCGATTGTGGGTGTTTTGCTGGGGTCGGGTGTGACGGCGGAGGTGTTCGGCCTGCTGCAATCTTGGGTTCTGACGCTGCTGCTGCTGCCCGTTTTTCTGGGCTTTGCAGCGGGGTGTTCATACTTTGTCTATCGCAGACTGGGTGGCTACGACACAGTCACGGCCTTTTATTCCGCTATGCCGGGCGGGCTGAATGAAATGCTTGTCCTCGGTGGGGAGGCGGGTGGTGATGAACGGCGGATCGCACTGGCGCATGCGGCGCGCATCTTTATCGTCATCACATTCATCGCCGTGTTTTTTGGTCTTTTTCTTGGAGTTTCCAGCAATCAATCCGGTTCCAATTATTGGGTCAGCCTGGATGCTTTGAGCGCGCCGGACTATGTGATCCTTGCTGGCTGCGCCGTGTTGGGAACATGGGTGGGTCGGCTTTGCAAACTGCCCGCTGCGCCGGTCTTTGGTCCGATGATCCTTAGCGGTGTTGCGCATATTGTCGGTTGGGTGACGGTTGCTCCGCCAACACTTTTCGTGATCGCGGCACAGATTACAATTGGCACGATTATTGGGACTCGGTTTGTCGGAGCAACGCTCACAGAGATCCGACGCGATCTTTGGCTCGCCGCAATCTCAGCAGGTGCGATGCTGATTGTCGCCGTTGGATTTGCCGAGGTCATTGCTCTCACGCGGGACGTTCCTGTCAGCCAAGCGTTTCTAGCCTATTCTCCGGGAGGATTGACCGAGATGTCCTTGCTTGCCTTGGCGCTAAATCAGGATGTCACCTATGTTTCGATCATGCATGTGATCCGTATCGCATTCGTCATTGCCATCGCACCGGTGGCTTTTGCGGCATTGCGTCGATAGGGGAGGATTGAAATGACAACCTATTCAGGACGATGCCTTTGCGGTGCTGTCAGCTGGCAATGCGCGGCAGAACCGCTTTGGGCTGGATATTGCCATTGTGAAAGCTGTCGGCGCGCCGCGCCTGCCGATTTCGTCAGCTGGCTTGGACTGCCACGAAGTGACATGCGTTGGAATGGCGATCATTTGAATGTCCGAGAGACATCACCCGGCGTGGAACGTGGGCATTGTGGGACATGTGGCACGGGCATGTTTTATCGCAATGCGATTTGGCCCAGCGAAATTCATGTTTACGCTGCAACCTTGGATGATCCCACCCTTTATAGACCCCAAGCCCACTATCATTGGGCGGAACGTCTGCCTTGGACTCGTGCACACGACCGCCTGCCGCGATATCCGGGCACCGCAGAATAGTTTGTTTACCAACTTAGTCGATTTGCGGCCCTCAGGGCCGAAAGTGGTATTTTTTGTCATTGTTGGACACGCCGACTTAACCGTTCAATCACTAACCTCACCTCCACCAGTAATAACGAACGGAGATGTGTGATGCGTGCCATTTTTTCAGCGATCCTTGTTGTCCTATTCTGCGTGGGTCGAGCGGCTGCAGATGCACCCGAACCCATTGATCTTTCGCCAATCAATCATGCTGCGGCAGAGTTGGTGATTGCGGGACAGGATGGAACCGAAAGGCGGTTTACCCCTGCAATGCTTGAAGAACTTGACACTTTTCGGATGCGCACGACCACACCATGGCGTGAAGAGCCTGCGAATTTTGACGGCGTTCTGTTGTCAGACCTCCTTCGCGCCAGCGGGCTGGACGATGTCGACGAAATTCGCGTCACGGCTGAAAACGACTACACCACGGTGATCCCGCGCGCATTGTGGGAAACGATTCCCGTGTTGATTGCTACGCGGGTTGATGGACAACCGCATACCCGCCGCGAACGCGGACCGATCCAATTTGTCATTTCAATGGATGATTACACAGCTTCATCCATCGCAAGTGAGGCTCATATGGTCTGGATGGCAGCCCGGATTGAGGCGCAGTAGGCAGTTCGGTGAACCACACCGTCGCAGAACCATCCTTGATGGATCGCATAAGCGCCGCGTTTCTCAAACGCGGCGTTGTCGTCGGCTGTGTGGCAATCATTCTGACGACCTGTCTGGTTGCGGGCTACTACGTTCAGGTGACCGTCAATCAACTGCAGCATACACATAGATCGTTCAACGATCGCCAGTTGCGCAACGGCTATGTCGCCATGAGCGACGTACAAAGGCTCGTCCTAATTCTGCAGGACGCCTATGGAACGCGGCGCATATCACCCGACGCAGCCGATGAGTTTCGGCTGGCCGCTGATTTCCTGTACGTCCGCACTGATACTTTTGAACGGATCCAGGTTACAGAAGGATACATGGAGGCGGCCGATAACGCCATTGCCGCATTGCGACATGTACAGACGCTGGCCGATCAAGCGACAGAGACTGATTTCGAAGACCTTGCATATCTGTCGCAGGAACTGACCAACCGTGCGCAGCATGCGCGACGGGCGCTCGTAACCTATCTCGATGAGATGCGTCAGTTGCAGGACCAATTGCTGCAACGACAATCCATAGCGGTGCTAAACCAGCGAAACGTGATTTGGATAACTTTGCTTGGGCTGTCCGTGCTTGGTATCGTTGCGACGCTGCTTTTGCGACGTGAGGTGATTGCAAAACGGGGGCGCCGCGTCGCTGAGGCACGCGTCAACCATCTTGCGTTCTTCGACCCTTTAACCGGATTGCCGAACCGCGTGCAGTTTCAGGACAGTCTGAATGACCTGCTTGCTGAAAAGCGGCAGATCGGATTGCTTTTGGTAGATCTTGACGGTTTCAAGCGCGTTAACGACACAAATGGCCATGCTGCTGGCGATGCAATATTACAGCATGTCGCAGAAGCCCTGAAATTCGTGGCCAAACCGCATGATGGTCTGGCCGCAAGGCTGGGCGGCGACGAATTTGCAATCATCCTGCCCACAGACGATTTGCAACTGTCCATCCGCGTATCGCGCAATGCGATTGATGCGATTGGACAATCTATCCTATTTGAGGGCGAAACACTGCAGGTGGCGGCCAGCATCGGTGTCGCAACCGATATGCAGCGCGACAGTGATGGGTTGATCCGCGCTGCCGACTTTGCGCTTTATGCGTCGAAATCAGGCGGTAAGGGACAATACACCGTCTATGATGAAACGCTTGAGCAGCAATTCATCGAAAGAAGAAAAATGATCGAAGATCTGCCGACGGCCATTGAAAATGGCGGTCTGGACTTCTTTTTGCAGCCGAAGATTAATCTGGAAACTGAACAAACATACGGATTTGAAGCGCTTGCAAGATGGCGGCGCAATGGTGTGATTGTTCCCCCGGACGATTTCATTGCCGTTGCCGAAGAAAGCGGATTAATCGCCGATGTGGATTGTCGGCTGCTGCAGGACGCAACGCGACATGTGGCGCAATTTAATCGTCAGCATGATGTACAGTTCTCGGTCAGCGTGAACTTCTCAACCGTGCATTTCAACTCCAGCAAACTTGCGGGGGTTGTCAGGCAGGCGCTGGACGCTTCGCAATTGTCGCCCGAACTGCTGACAATCGAAATCACGGAAACCGCCGAGATGCATGACTGGGCCCGCGCAAAAGAGATTATTGCAATGATCCACGACATGGGTGCACGCATATCGATTGATGATTTTGGAACAGGCTTCTCATCGCTGGCATATCTGAGAAAGACTGTCGCCGACGAGATCAAGATCGATCGGTCCCTCGTGACGGACATAGAGACCTCAGACCCATCCCGTTTCCTGCTGGACGCAGTGTTGGACATTGCCCGCAACCTCGAACTGGATGTGATCGTTGAGGGCGTAGAAACACGCGCGCAGGTCAACCTGATACGCGCGATGGGTGCGCTAAGCGCCCAGGGTTACTATTTCGGCAAGCCATTACCGTGGGAGGAGGCATTGTCGCGCGCCCTCGCAGAAAACAAGAAACCCGACATCGCGTCGGTATCGCTAAGCGCTTAGAAGTCCAAGTTCTCTACGCTCAACGCATTATCCTGAATGAATTCGCGCCGCGGTTCGACGACATCGCCCATGAGTTTGGTGAAAAGATCGTCCGCTTCGGCCACATCTTCGACTTTCACCTGCAACAGCGTGCGCGCATCAGGATCAAGTGTCGTTTCCCAAAGCTGGTC
This sequence comes from Pseudomonadota bacterium, assembly GCA_038529695.1. Lineage (GTDB taxonomy): Bacteria > Pseudomonadota > Alphaproteobacteria > Rhodobacterales > Rhodobacteraceae > Yoonia. Next base: position 19,614 of record JBCBDL010000017.1, read on the forward strand.
GGGGTTCATTTCGCCCAAGCCCTTGTATCGCTGCAGCGAAAGCCCTTTTTCGCCTTCTTCAAGGATCGCCTTCAGCAGGTCGAGCGGGCCGTGAATGATCTGGCTGCGGTCCTTGCGTATCAGGGTGGCGGGCAGGTTGTACACGTCTTGCAGGCTTTGTGTAAAAGACCCGGTGCGGCGCGCCTCACCTGATCGCAGCATGGGCCCGTCAAGTGTGCGCACCTCCTCTACACCGCGCAGGATGCGTGCCAGCCGGATCCCTTTGTCTTGTGTGATCCGCCCCTGCCAGCCGCGTTCCCATTCAAGTGCTATCAGGTCGAGCCGTTTCGCAACCGTGTCTGCGACCCCTTGCAGGTCGGCATCAACCGCACCCGGCACAAATGCGCCAGCAATAGCGGCCTGTTCCAGTATGTGGCGTGGGTAATGCGTGGGAAAGGCGTCCAACACGCGTTTGAGTTGCCGTGCTTCATCGACGACGCGGCGAAGATCTGCACCGATGATCTCTTCACCGTTCCCCTGCCGCAACATAGCGCCATCGATGCCCTGCTCGATCAGGTATTCGTCCATCGCCGCCTGGTCCTTGAGATAAACCTCCGACTTTCCGCGCGACACTTTGTAAAGCGGTGGCTGGGCGATATAGAGGTAACCGCCTTCGATCAGCTCGGGCATTTGCCGAAAGAAGAAAGTCAGCAGCAATGTCCTGATATGCGCACCATCCACATCGGCGTCGGTCATGATGATGACCTTGTGATAGCGCAGTTTGTCGATGTTAAATTCATCCCGCCCAATGCCCGTGCCAAGCGCCATGACAAGGTTGCCAATTTCCTGAGAGCTGAGCATCCGGTCGAACCGGGCCCGCTCCACGTTCAGGATTTTCCCCTTCAGCGGCAGGATCGCCTGCGTGCTACGATCACGACCAGTCTGGGCAGAACCACCTGCGCTGTCCCCCTCGACAAGGAAAACTTCTGTTTTAGAGGGGTCTTTTTCGGAACAGTCTTTCAGCTTGGAGGCGTTGAAATTCACGTCCATCGCTGACTTGCGCCGGATTTCGCGGGCCTTGCGTGCGGCTTCGCGGGCGGCGGCGGCCTCCACGATTTTGGTGATGATCGCCTTGGCCTCTGCCGGGTTTTCTTCAAACCACTCGTTCAGCTTTTCGTTCATCAGGCTTTCGACGGCTGGGCGCACCTCAGAGCTGACAAGTTTATCCTTGGTCTGGCTTGAGAACTTCGGGTCCGGCACCTTGACTGACAGCACGCAGGTCAGCCCCTCGCGGGCGTCGTCGCCCGTCAGCGAGACCTTCTCTTTCTTTGCGATCCCGCTTTCAGTTGCGTATTTGCTGATCGCCCGGGTCAGTGCCCCTCGGAAACCGGCCATATGGGTGCCGCCATCGCGCTGTGGGATGTTGTTGGTGAAAGGCAGCACCATTTCATTGTAACTGTCGTTCCACCACATCGCGACCTCGACCCCAATATCATCGCGTTCGCCTGCGACATAAATCGGGGCATCCATCAGCGGGGTCTTCGAACGGTCAAGATATTTGACGAATTCCTTGACGCCGCCTTCGTAGAAAAGATCGACCTGCAGCGGTTCCGCAGGCCGCATGTCTTCAAGGATGATCCGGACGCCGGAATTCAGAAAGGCCAGTTCGCGGAGGCGCTTTTCGAGCGTGTGGAAATCGTAATCGCGGTTGCTGAAAGTGTCGGTGGAAGCGAGGAACGTCACCTCCGTCCCGTTGCGCCCATTCGCGTCACCTTCGACGCGCAGGTGTTCCGTGGTGAACCCGCCTTCGAACCGGGCGTAATGCTCTTTGCCATCGCGCCAGATGCGCAGTTCAAGGTAGTCGGACAGCGCATTAACAACTGAGACGCCAACACCATGCAAACCGCCGGACACTTTGTAGGAATTGCTGTCGAACTTCCCGCCTGCATGCAGTTGTGTCATGATGACTTCTGCAGCCGAAACGCCTTCTTCCTCGTGGATGCCAACGGGAATCCCACGCCCATTATCGCCAACTGTTACAGACCCGTCGGGGTTGATTTTGACGTAAACATGGTCTGCATGACCGGCCAAAGCCTCGTCAATTCCGTTATCGACAACCTCATAGACCATATGGTGCAGACCCGAGCCGTCATCAGTATCACCGATATACATGCCGGGCCGCTTACGCACAGCCTCTAAGCCCTTGAGAACTTTGATGGAATCTGCGCCGTAGTCTTCTTGATTATTGTTGTCGTCGGCCATGTGGTTTGTCCTGTATTCTAATCCCCAAAATATATGCTTTTTGCAGTGCTTTGTCACGCAAATGGCACTAGATTTTGTGGTTTTATACAGGTTGGCAAATGGGTCCTAACCAAACGCGATCGCAACACCGACACAGACCAAAAGCCAACCCGCCGTCAGGTTCATCCGACGCGTCGCTATAGGTGATTTAAGCAAGCCGCGCACCTTGTCGACGGAAGCGGCCAAAATCAGATTTCCAATCAGGGGAACGATGAAGCTCAGCGTGCAGATGGCGATCATGTCGATGGCTGTCACCATGCGCAGATCAAAGAAACCCGGCAGAATCCCCATGTAAAACAATGCAGCCTTGGGGTTGCCGATGATAACGGCGAGCCCCGCCACAAAACCAGCCCACATGCCCGGACGCGTCAATCGGCTGTTGGTGCTTAGCGTGTGATTGGCATTGCGAATGAGGGCAATACCCATAGCGAGAAAAACAAATACAGCCACCCATTTGAGAACAATCATAAAGCCTGCAAAGGCCGATACCAGCCAAGCAACCCCCAGCACCGCCACAAGCGGCCAGACAATGTCGCCAATAGCAACGCCGATTGCCAGCGGCCATGCCGCCCGAAACCCACCCGACAGGGACCGCGCAAGAAGCGCCACCCAAACGGGACCCGGCGTCATGAACAAGATAATCAGCGCCCCAGCATAAAGGAGCATGTCCGCGGGTGTAATGGTCATTCAGATGGCAAAGTCAGGCTGCCATCGTCGTTCAACGTCCAGAAAGGATTGTGCGCGACCTCCCAGACATGCCCATCAGGATCACCGTAATAGCCCGAATAGCCGCCCCAGAAAACCTTTTGCGGTTCTTTGAGCGGGGTGGCACCAGCCCGGATGGCGGCCCGGTAGGCGGTATCCACTTCGGCTTCGGTGTTGAAGTTTTGTGCCAGCGTCATCGCGCCGGTGCCCAATTGCGCATCTGGTCGTCCCTGATCTGCTGCAAGCGGGCCAAGCCCGAAGAAGCCCAGCGCCAAGCCGTTGATCTGGTAAAAGACCACTTCGCCCTCCACTTCGCGTGTTGGTGTCCATCCCAGTGCGCCATAGAACGCCTTGGACCGTTCCAAGTCAGCCACGCCAAGGGTAATCAGTGTCACGCGTTGCGGTGTCATGTTGTATCCTTTCTGGTGACGGTAGAGCAGCCATCGCTCTCGGTCACTTCGACATGTTGGGCACGGTCCCCAAGTTCAGCAAACAGTTCCAGCCCGGTGCCGGTCATGAAGGCCTGTGCCCCAAGACTGCAGATTTCCTCGTAAAGTGCGGCGCGCCGTGTTGCATCAAGATGGGCCGCAACCTCATCTAAGAGCAGGATCGGTGGCGCTCCGAAATCACGGGCGAGCGCCCGACAGTTGGCGAGGATCAGGCTGATCAGTAGCGCCTTTTGTTCGCCCGTAGAGCAGTCTTTGGCTGGCACGCCCTTGTCAGCAAAAACCGCGTCCAGATCGGCGCGATGCGGTCCGATCAACGTGCGCCCTGCTGCCATATCGCGGATGCGATTTTCGGCCAGCGCCGATTGAAGATCTTCCGGGATCGGATCAGGGCTGCTGAGCGACAGGGTGGCAATGGGGAATGCCGTCGTCGCGGCACCTTGTGCTGCGGTCAATTCGGCAATGGCACGTTGGCGATTAGCCTGGATCAGCGTTGCAGCTTCGGCCATCTGGCGTTCAATCGCGGTGTACCAGTGCGGGTCGCGGACCATGTCCTTGAGCAGCCGATTACGCTCACGCATTGCCTTTTCGTAGCTCAGCACAGCTTCGGCATGTATGGGTTCAAAGCTGAGCGTCGCGCGATCGAGGAACCGCCTGCGCCCTTCGGCCCCTTCGATCCAGAGCCGGTCCATTGAAGGCACCAACCACAGAATCCGGGCGATACGGCCAAGAGCCAACTGTGGCGCGGTTTTGTCGTCGATGCGAAGTTGGCGTGGGTTGCCCGCCTCGGCCCAGGTTTCGATCTCATGCGTTTGGTTGAGCGACTGAAGGATCGCGGTGACCTTCCAGCCCAGCGCCTCTGGCCGACGGGTCAGATCATCGGCACCCGCCCGGCGCAGCCCGCGACCAGGTGAGAGGAGCGAAACCGCTTCAAGCAGGTTCGTCTTGCCTGCGCCATTCGGGCCGTAGATGGCAATGGGACGCGCATCAATGTCGAGTTCCGCCCGCCTGTGCGAACGAAAATGCGATAACGTCAGTTCCCGAAGTGCGAGTTCCGTCATGCGCGCTGGTCAGGATTTTCCAAAATCCTGCATCCAAAAATTTTGAAAATTTTTGGCCCGGTCACACGCGCATCGGCATGACGACATAGACGGCAGAGGTGTCGTTGCCTTCGCGCATCAGGGTCGGATCGCCTGACGAGTTGAACATGAAAACAGCGTTTTCACGGTCCACCTGGCTTGCAATCTCTAGCAGATACTTGGCGTTGAACCCAATCTCCAACCGTTCGTCGCCATAGGCGACAGCCAATTCTTCTTCGGCCGCACCGCTGTCGGGCGCGTTGACTGACAAGACCAGTTTATCCTCGTCCAACTGCAATTTCACCGCGCGGGATCGTTCAGATGATACAGTTGCGACCCGGTCGACGGCCTTGGCAAATTCGCTGGCATCCACCTCTAGCTTACGGGTGTTTCCTTGCGGGATTACGCGGGTATAGTCGGGGAATGTGCCATCAATCACCTTAGAGGTCAGCGTGATATCCGGTGTGGCGAACCTCACTTTGGTTTCAGAGACCGAGACCGCAATCTGCATATCGTCGTCATCCAGCAGTTTGCGCAATTCACCCACCGTCTTGCGCGGCACGATCACGCCTGCCATGTCGGACGCCCCGTCGGGCAGGTCGGCATCAATTCGCGCCAAACGGTGGCCATCCGTCGCAACACAGCGCAGGACCTTGCCCCCCTCGCTATCAGAGACATGCATATAGACGCCGTTCAGGTAATAGCGGGTTTCTTCGGTCGAGATTGCGAATTTCGATTTGTCGAAAAGCCGTCGCAAGATCGGCGCAGGGGCCGAAAAATTTGCGGCATATTCGGACGACGCCATGACGGGGAAATCTTCTTTGGGCAACGTCGCAAGCGAGAAATTCGAGCGTCCTGCCTCAATCGTCAGACGCCCCGATGCGCCATCCTCGGTGAGCGTGACCAATGCGCCATCAGGTAGTTTGCGCACAATCTCGTTCAGGGTCACGGCAGATACCGTCGTTGCGCCTGCACGTTCGACCTTGGCCGGTGCTTTGTCGACCACCTCGATATCCAAATCTGTGGCGCGGAAATGCACGTCATCACCTTCCGCTTCGATCAGAACATTGGCGAGAATCGGGATCGTATTGCGCCGTTCGACAACTGACTGGGCCTGCGCGACTGCCTTCAAAAGTACCGCGCGCTCGATGCTGAATTTCATGTCCCCAATCTCCGCATATCTTGGTGGCCGGGCCTGCCGGGACGCAAAATCTACTGCATTTCACCCGTGGCTCAAGCGATTTTTTTGACTGTCCGTCAGGCATCGGGCAGGGTCAACCCCACGGCGGCGCAAAGGGGAAGGGGCGGTGTATTTCGGACTCAGTCAGCGCAGGCCGCGAACAAGGTCAAGCCACACCGCGACAAATGGATAGATTCCACGCCGGTAACCCAGAAAAAAGCGCATCATTTCTGTCGATGCACTGGGGCCAAGTGGATCAGAATAGCTTCCATCAGGGTTTCCACCCGACCATGCGTGGCCCAAGCCCTCCACCCGCCAATATTCCACACCTGCATGGTCAGGCATGCCTGGGATCACAAACCGGCGACACACCCGGTTGCCGCTGCGGACCAAACGGCCCTTCGGCGGCTCATCGGCGAAGGCAATGCGGTCCCCATTGGCGGGCACAACCGTCTGATCCGCGAGCCCATGAAAGATAATTGTTCGTGTCGGACCGGGTCCCCGCGCACCTGCTTCGCCCGTCTCCATTGCATGCAGAGCGCCGGTGATGGTTTCTGCGGCGCCCGTTGGAACGCCCGAATGCACACCAATCCCGCCCAGTGCCTGCGCGAATTGCCGCCCCAATATTGCGGCCATCGCACCACCCGCCGACAAGCCCGCGACAAAGACCTTTGCTGGAGCAATCTGATACGACTTAGCGACGTGATCCGCCATTTGCATGATCAAACCGGCCTCTCCTTCAGTCCCCTGATTGCGCGGATCAAACCAGTTCCAGCAACGCATGGGATTTGCCGTCAGATTCTGCTGCGGATAGGCAAGAATGCATCCATGCCGTTTCGCCAGGCGCGCCATGCCGGTACCTTGGGCAAAATCCGGCGCAGATTGCCGACACCCGTGCAGCATGATGACCAGCGCCGGTCGCCGTGCGAGACGTTTTGGAACAAAGAGGTGATAAAGCAATTGGCGCTGCTGGCCATCTAATTGAAGCTCTTGCCAGTGCCCGGCGACAGCTTCTTGATCGGATGAAAACGCACCACGCAAGCGTGGAATTCTCATGACTTTCATATACGGGCCCACGGATTATAAACCGCTTCGGTTTTGATCTGCCTCCCGTCCCTACCGCATCACGAAATGGCGCAGAGGTCCAGAACGAAGCTCTGCCTCAGGCGGTGAGGCGCCCAATTGAAATTCTGGTTTACTCTTCGAGCGCGCGACGCAGCAGTTCAAGGTCATCGGCAATCTGGCTGTCCAACGCCTTCAACTCTTCGATCTTGCGCACGCCATGCATGACGGTCGTATGGTCGCGCCCACCAAAACGCCGCCCAATCTCTGGCAAGGATCGGTTGGTCATATGCTTGGCAAGGTACATCGCCATTTGGCGTGGCCGCGCGTAGTTGCGGACACGTTTCGGGCCAATCATGTCAGACAGGCGAATATTGTAATGTTCGGAAACTTTGCGCTGGATCTCTTCCACGGTGACCTTGCGGTCAGACGCCTTGAGCACATCAGACAAACAATCTTGCGTCAATTCCAGCGTGATTTCTCGCCCCACCAGAGATGCGAAAGCAAAAAGCCGGGTCAACGCCCCTTCCAGAACACGGACATTGGTCGTGATACGGTGGGCGAGGAATTCAAGCACACCATCAGCGATTTTCACTTCCGGGTATTGGGACGCATAAAATTCGACCTTGGACTGCAGCACACCCAGTCGCAATTCGTAGTCGGTCGGATGCAGATCCACCACAAGTCCGCATTGCAGCCGTGACTTGATCCGCTCCTCCAGATCCTTGATTTCACCGGGCGCGCGGTCGGCAGAGATAATGATCTGTTTTTGACCGTCCACCAACGCGTTGAATGTGTGAAAGAATTCTTCTTGCGTGCTGTCTTTGCCCGCGATGAACTGCACATCGTCCACCATCAGAACATCGACTGACCGAAAAAGCTGTTTGAAATCCATCATTTTGCGTTCGCGCAAAGCTGTGATGAAACGGTACATGAACTGTTCTGCGGACAGATAAAGAACGTTCAGTTCAGGTGAGCGCTGTTTGAGCTCATGCGCGATCGCGTGCATAAGGTGGGTCTTGCCCAAGCCCACACCGCCGTAAAGGAAGAGCGGGTTGAAAGTAACCGGACCGCCTTCTGCGACCCGTCGGGCGGCCGCATGGGCAAGCTCGTTCGGTTTGCCGACGATAAACGTGTCAAACGTAAACCGGCCATCCAGCGGCGCGCCCGAGATGTCTTCCGCATCCTGCAGCTTGGTGGATGTTTTGGGTGGCGTCTTTGCCTGTGAGCGCATCTGCTTGGCGACGTTGAATTCAAGGCGCTGAACGTTCTGCCCCTTTTTGTTCATTTCATAAAGTATCTGATCACCAAAGTTCTGGGACACGTAGTTGCCCATAAAAGTTGTCGGAACGTGGAAAGTGGCAACGCCACCTGACAGCTGTGAAAATTCGAGGGGCTCAATCCAACTTGAAAAACTATTGGCCCCCAATGCGCCCTTCAGCCCCGTCAACACCTCTGCCCAGATATCGTTTGTCATTTTATCCCTTTGTCCCACACTTTTGGCGCATGCCCAAACAACGCACACCGGTTACGCGCGCTTCACATGCCGTCCAGACAAAGGCCGCCCATCGTTCGGATCGCCTTTTCCGAACGTCATGCCTTGCGTCAAAACCAAGGACCTCGGCAGCCGAACGCACGTGAACCATGCAGCCCAGCCACCGGATGGCAGATGGTGGAACATAAACGGCAGCCTTTCCGAGGGCGCGGCCCCCAAAAAAACGCGCAGACGCAAAATGGCCTGGTGTGATAGCGGTTGCTATTTACCCCGACGCCACCTTTGCATGAAGTTTGACAGTCACGCCCTTGTCTGATCTTGCGCCATCACCAGCGCCAAACCAGACGATCACTGCCAATCCTCTTCATGTTCCCCCCGGAACGATGTGAATCGCAGCGTCAAGCTAGCAAGGGGTTTGGGCCGCCATCAATAGAACAACGTGCTTGACTCTGCGATTGTCGAAAAAGAATCTCTGGACGCTTTGAAATGACTGGAAAACCTGCGCGTGCCTGCAACACCGCAACGAAAAAAGCACGCCCCTATGGACGTGCTTTTCCCTAAAAGATGGTGGCGATTTAGCCAACCGCTTTGACGCGGGCAGCCAGACGCGACATTTTTCGTGCCGCAGTATTTTTGTGATAGACGCCTTTGGTGACGCCGCGCATGAGCTCGGGCTGCGCAGCCTTTAGCGCTGCCTGTGCGGCGTCTTTGTCGCCGGATGCGATGGCTTCTTCGACAGCGCGGAGATAGGTGCGGATGCGCGAACGGCGCATTTTGTTGACGGCGAACCGTGCCGCGTTCTGACGGGCGCGCTTTTTCGCCTGGGGTGAGTTTGCCATGTGTTCGTTCCCTCGAATTGGGTCAAATTGAATTTCAAAAGCGCAAGATGCCCAACGCCGGGTTTCCGAACCGGTATATCCGGCCAAAGCGGGCCTCACGCGCATGTACGCGGTGGGCACTACGCCCACTGTCGGATAGAGTCAACAGGTGATGCTGCGGGTCAGTAGACCCGCTTCGAATATTCCGCGTAAAGATGGGCAATCTTTTCCATCTTGTGCATCTTGTCAGCCATGATCGCGTACAGATCGGCTGCGCGTTCGGCGCTAAGGGCACCAGTCTCAAACAATGTGTCGATCTTTCCCAAAACCAACTCGGTATCGTCACCAACGGCATGCAGGGCCGCGTCGATTTCAGGTGTCGGCGGTGGATTGACGCCAAGTTCAGGTGCACCATTCTGCATTGCTTGCATGGCAAAGCGATACTGTTCGGTCGCGGTGCGCAGTAAATCGATATATTCGTTGTCAGCGGAACTCGACCATTTTCGGCAGGCCAAGTAGGAAATACGCTGGGTCAACATTGCCTGTCGACCCGACACTTCAAGAAGCATCGCGTCGGAGTAGAGAAGTTCGACGGGATTTGAATACTCTGCTTCTAGCTCGCTCAGGACGACGTATGTTTTCTCTAACATATCGCTGGCCATCCCATAGACCAACGAAACCGATGTCTCGTCGTTTGGATTGTCATGAACCGAAAGCGCCGCGGCACGCATGGTCTTCCAATCGACTTGCAAATCGTCGAGCAACCTGATTGTCCGCGGCTTCTCTTCGCCACCGATAATGCCAAAGTCGGCATCGCCAACCATCAAGGCGCTAAGCAAGCGGTCAAACTTTTCAACACCTTCGATCAGCAGATCTGCGGCCAATTCTGGTGCGACGCCGTTGTGCAGATGACAAACTGCAGATGGCACTTCCTGCGATACCACCCGCAATTCGTCGCCTGCTTCAATCCGCAATGCGGCGCCGGTGTCTTCGACAAACCCCGCATCCTGCGTATCGGCAAATAATGACGTCCCGCAAGTCAGCAATATCGCCGCCGCGAACGTTCTCGTACATGTCTTGTTCATCACACTCACTCCCCGTGAACTCTTCATACCTTCAAAACAGAAGGTGTTCGTCCCCGCCCAGAACTTGGAAATGCAGCGGCACAGTCGCCTACTGCCTCAGTAAACCCGTTTTGAATATTCCGCGTAGAGATGCGCTATCTTTTCCAGCTTGTGCATCTTATCGGCTAAGATCGTGTAGAGATCAGCCGCGCGATCTGGCGTGAGTGTACCGTCATCAAACAACGAAGACATTTTTTCCCTGATCAACGCGCTATCGTCAGCCACAGTTTGCAGTGCCAGTGCAATTTCCTCTGTTGGCGGTGGCTTGATGCCAAGCTCTGGTGCCCCGTTCTGCAACGCCTGCATGGCAAAATCATACTGGGAAGCGGCCGTCCGAAGCAGACCGATATATTCGTCATCTGCCGATCCAGACCACTTTCTACAGGCCAGATAGGAAATGCGCTGGGACAGCATTGCTTGCCGTCCTGACACTTCCAGCAGCATGGCGTCCTCATAAAGCAACTCAACAGGGTTACTATATTCGGCCTCCAACTCGCTCAGCAGAACAGAGGTCTTGTCCAGCAAATCGCTTGCCGACGTATAGACGACCGAGACCGCCGCGGTATCAGCAGGATTGTTGTGAACCGCATAAGCAGCGTCGCGCACAGGTATCCAGAGTCCCGAAAGTTCTTCCATCAGTCGCAACGTGCGTGCACGTTCTTCTCCTCCGATAATCCCAAAATCAGGATCACCATTCATAAGAGCGTTGAACATGCGATCGAACTTTTCGATACCCTCAATCACCAATTCGGCGCTGAGCTCTTGCGCGACACCATTGTGGAGGTGGCATACGGCTGACGGTACTTCCTGCGAAACGACGCGAAGCTCGTCACCAGCTTCGATACGGATCGCGGCGCCGGTGTCTTCGACGAATCCAACTTCTTGATATGAAGGTTTGGCGGTTGCGGGCCCGTTCAGCTCGGCATGTGCTACTATGGGGAAAGACAGCGTCAACGAAACCGCAAGTGCGGCAGCATCAGCCCAGCGATACGAAAACATGCGAATATCCTACTCATCTAAGGCACAATTCACTCGAAACCGGAGCGATCTGTTAACGTCAGGTAAACTGTACCACAATTATGGCAGTGAAGTAGGGAATTTTTGTCAATTTTTAGATGAATAGCTCAAAAATCGCGACTTTTTCTACTTTTTCAGCGATCTCTGAACTGTGCTTCTCGTTTTTCGAGAAATGCCGCCATGCCTTCGGTCTGATCTTCGGTCGCAAAAAGCGATTGAAAGATGCGGCGCTCGTAGTTCAGCCCTTCCGCCAATGTCGTCTCGTAAGCACGATCAACGGCATCTTTTGTGGCCATTGCAGCAATCTGCGACTTTTCAGCGATTTTTTCTGCGGCACTCCGCGCCTCAGCCATCAGCTTCTTTGCGGGCACGACACGGCTGACCAGCCCGCAACGTTCTGCCTCTTCGGCATCCATGAAGCGCCCCGTCAGATGCATATCCATAGATTTCGACTTGCCGATAAACCGGGTAAGGCGCTGCGTGCCGCCAAGACCCGCCATGACACCCAGATTGATCTCGGGCTGCCCGAACTTGGCGTTATCGGCCGCAATGATAAAATCGCACATCATCGCCAACTCACATCCACCACCCAGCGCATAGCCCGCAACTGCTGCGATAATTGGCTTGCGCGTGCGGTTGAAACGGTCGGTCTCATTTTCAAAAAACCGGCTCGTGTACATTTCAACAAAGGTCTTATCGGCCATCTCGCTGATATCGGCGCCTGCAGCGAATGCCTTTTCCGATCCGGTGATGATGATGCAGCGGACCTTGTCGCTTGCATCTGCCTCTTCCAACGCGGTGCACAACTCGCGCAGCAAATCACCGTTAAGCGCATTCATCGCGTCCGGTCGGTTCAGCGTGATGGTTGAGACATCGTCGCTGATGTCCACGATAATCTTGTCAAAGGCCATGCTGCCGTCCCTGTTGCCGCTGGTCAGACCTCAACGCTTAGCAAAGCAGTCAGGCGGATCAAGTTATCTTTGGCATTGCGGACAGAAGAAAGATGAGCGTCCGGACTGAACGATTCGCTGGATTTGTTTTGTGCAACCAGCAGTTACGCATGCCGCGCCTTGGCGGTCATAAACCTGAAAAACATGTTGGAAATAACCCAGCTCACCGTCTGATTGGCGGTAGTCGCGCAAAGATGACCCCCCAGCAGCAATCGCCTCAGACAAGACATCCCGGATAATGGGCGCCAGTGATCTAACACGCTGGGCACTGATGTTGCCTGCCTTGCGCTTGGGGTGAATGCCTGCCCGAAACAGCACCTCGCATGCGTAAATATTGCCCAAACCGGCGACGACCCGTTGATCCAACAGGGCTGATTTGATCGGGGTGTTGCGCCCCTTTAGCGCAGCGATCAGATAGTCTTCGTTGAACATGTTGCCCAGCGGCTCTGGCCCAAGATCCCGGATCAGCCAATGATCCTGTTGTGCGGTGGTTTGCATCAGATCCATCGCGCCAAACCGACGGGCATCGTTGAAAGTGATCCGCACTCCATGATCCATATGGAACACAACGTGATCATGTTTCGCAGGTGCCGGATGGGGATGATGAAATTCGCCTATCGTTTGACCGGAAACCAACATGCGCCCAGACATGCCGAGATGGATCAACAAGGTCTCACCGCTGGACAGATCAATCAGGATGTATTTTGAACGGCGTCGCAGTGCGAGAACCTTTTGCCCGGTCAGCCGTTCGGCCATCCGTTCAGGGAATGGCCAACGCAGGTCGGGCCGGTTGACGTCTGCGCGCGCAATAACATGCCCTTCCATCGCTGGGGCGATCCCAGCTTTGACGGTTTCGACTTCGGGCAGTTCGGGCATGTGGGCGCTTTTCCTCGGATGGCGGCCCCCTGCATACGCCACAATTTTATCCGTGGCACAATGACAGTTTGTCTCTGCCGCGAAGTGCGTATAACCCCTTGATTGAAAGCATTCAGGCGACAAATGACATGACCGACCAGCCAGACAACACCACACATTTCGGATTTGAAACCGTCCGGGAAGAGGAAAAAGCAGGCCGCGTGCAGGGTGTGTTTTCCTCGGTCGCGAGCAAATATGACATCATGAATGACGTGATGTCGGCCGGCATCCATCGGGTCTGGAAAGACGCGATGATGGATTGGCTGGCGCCGCGTGCCGGACAACGCCTGTTGGATGTTGCGGGTGGAACTGGCGATATTGCATTCCGATTTCTGAAACGCGCAGGGTATGGCCATGCAACCGTTCTAGACCTGACCGAACCAATGCTGGTTGAGGGCCGCAAACGTGCAGAAGCTGAACGAATGTCGGACAGCCTTGATTGGATCGTTGGCGATGCAATGGCCCTGCCGTTTGAGGCGAATACATTTGATGTCTACACGATCAGCTTCGGCATCCGAAATGTGACCCGCCCGCAAGATGCATTGGCCGAGGCGTACCGTGTTTTGAAACCTGGTGGCCGCCTGATGGTGCTTGAATTCAGTCAGTTGCCCAATCCGATGATGCAGGCTGCATATGATGCTTATTCGTTCAATGTGATACCGCGCATGGGCCAGGTGATTGCGGGGGATCGGGACAGCTATCAATACCTAGTCGAGTCCATCCGCAAATTTCCTAATCAGGACACGTTTCTCAGCATGATCCGCGCCGCGGGCTTTGGAAACGCAAAGTATCGCAACCTTAGCATGGGCATCGCCGCACTGCATTCGGGGTGGAAGCTCTAACTTGCGCGGGCCTCACAACATCATTCGCCTGATCCGCACAGGCGCTACGTTCGAACGCACCGGTGCAATGAAGGTCGTGTTAGAGGCGTTGGAGGCCCCGCCATTGGTGCGGATCACGTTTCGCACGCTTGTCTGGCCGTTTCAGTGGTTGGGCTACAAAGGCGATGTCAGTATGCCCCCGGTGCCGCGGGCACTGACGGCCTTGGGCCCTGCCTACATCAAATTCGGGCAAATCCTGTCCACGCGTCCTGATGTCGTGGGTGAAGATATGGCCGTGCAACTGCGCGTGCTGCAGGACAAACTGCCCCCGTTTTCGATGCGCGAGGCCAAGGGCGCGATCCAGCGCGAACTGGGTCAATCGTTCGATCAACTTTTCGCGTCGTTTTCAGAACCTGTCGCGGCGGCATCCCTGGCCCAGGTGCACAAAGCGCATCTGGCCGACACGGGCGAGGCTGTCGCCGTCAAAATCTTGCGGCCCGGTATCGAGCGTGCATTTCGCACCGATATCGATGCATTCTACTTTGCTGCCCGCACAATCGAGGTGCTATCGCCGTCGTCTCGCCGCCTGCGCCCGATGGATGTGATTACCCATTTCGAAGGTGTCGTGATGGGCGAGTTGGACCTGCGGCTGGAAAGTGCCGCCGCCGCCGAATTCGCGGCCAATACCGACGGCGATGCAGGCTTTCAGGTGCCAAAAGTCCGTTGGGCGCTGTCAGGGCGTCGCGTCATGACATTGGACTGGGCCGAAGGGACCAATATCGGCATCAATGATGCGCTGGACGCCGCTGGCCATGACCGGGTTGAGCTGGCGTCGCGTGTGCTGCAACTCTTCCTGAACCATGCCTTACGTGATGGGTATTTTCACGGCGATATGCACCAGGGAAATCTAAAGGTCGCCGCGAATGGCGATATCATCGCCTATGATTTCGGGATCATGGGGCGGATCGATGAATACACACGCCGCGTTTATGCTGAGATTCTGTTTGGCTTTATCCGCAAGGATTATCAGCGCGTGGCTGAGGTTCATTTTGAGGCCGGCTATGTACCTGCCGACCGCGATGTGGATGAGTTTGCACGTGCTTTGCGCGCCGTCGGAGAGCCGATTTTTGGTATGGATGCGAGCCGGATATCTATGGCACGTCTCCTGAGCTACCTGTTCGAGGTCACCGAGCGGTTTGGCATGGAGACCCGGACCGAGCTTATCCTGTTGCAGCGGACGATGGTTGTGGTTGAGGGTGTCGCCCGCTCACTCGATCCCCGTATGAATATATGGCTGGTCGCCAAGCCAGTCGTCGAGAATTACATCAAAGAGAGCATTGGCCCCAAAGCGCTGATGCGTGATCTTGGCAAAACGGCCATGATCCTGGCGCGCTTTGGTCCGCAGCTTCCCCGCCTGGCAGAGGACGCTTTGATCCGTTTGCACAACCCGCCCCCCCCACCCAAGCCGCAGCGACGCATCGCGCGTTTGTCATGGATGGCGCTAGGCGGTGTCTTGACTGGCGCAGCGATCTGGCTGGTTAACGCGTTCTAATGCGTTTCGCGCCCAAGCAATACGGCTATACATTAGCCTTTCAAGGCACCTCGCAGCCAGCCGCGATCTAGTTTCGAACGAAAAGCTGCGAGCATCTCTGCTACGACAATGCCGGATCGCGCAAAGCACTGACCTGATCGGTCGGGATTGCAGCCCCGCCTGCGAGCATTAGAATGGTCTGACCGTCCTGCGCGCGCACTTCGGTTACCTTGCTGTAAACCTCAATGGGATCCTGCGTCAGCACCTCGCCATTCGCGCTGCTGATCAGTTCAAATGAATATTGCCCAGCCGGAAATGGCACACCGCCGGGGCCTACACCGGCCCATTCGATCAAGTCGGCGCTCACAGCAACATTGAACCTTTGCACTTCGACCCCGTCCGAATTGCGTACGACAATCTCTGCCTGATCCGCCAGAACCGGTGGGTTCGGCGACAGGGTCACAGGTTCCCCTTCAAAATAGGCAGGGGCAGCCGCGCGCGCCTCTTTCCCAACCCACGCGGCCATATCGGCAAGTCCGCTGGAATTCATTTGCGACGTCAATTCCTTGAGCAAGTCATTCGTCAGCACAGCTTGTTCGACCCCCGAAAACGTCGCGAGCTGGGTCGCATAGTCGCTCGAGTCGACGGGGTTAAGCGGGTCTTGGTTTTGCATCTGCACTGTCAGCATGCGCAGAAATGTTTCAAAGTCGGAGCTGATCGCACTTGTCGCTTCCACACTCGCACCGACTGTTGAATTCGGCGTGGGGTTAACCGCATTTATTTCCATCGTTCTTCCTCAAAGGCGTAAATCGAGACCTGAAATAGGTCGCATTGCAAGTTGTACGGGTGTTTCTAGGTCTTCATTCTGTTCAATAGCGGTGCCGTCTGGTGCCAGCGCAGGGCCATCATCTGCGCGCCCGTCATCATTGAACGAGAAGTTGATATCGTCATAGCCCAGCGCCCGAAACTCCTGTGCCAGAACGTCGATATGCCGTCGCAGCAGATCAACTGTTTCTGGCCGCTCCGCCAAAACGCTTAGCGTGATTGCCGCGTCAACCGCAGTCATCGCCAAACGGACGCGCCCCAACTCTTCGGGGTTCAACGCAATCTCCGTCATCCGGCCCGCATGCTGCGTCACCTGAGCAGCCATTTGTTGCGCCACGTGGCGTGCCGTATCGGCGCCATATGCTGTCGATGTTGTTGTAATCTGAGGCGCGGCGAGTGTCGTGGATCGATCGCCCGGCAACACCGACTGCGCCAGTTCCGCGTCACCAGTCAGTAGGGTCGCAATCGTCTTTTGGATATCATCGCCAATTCGGGTGGGCTGAGTTGGCAGAACCGATTGTGCCACAGCCGGTGTGACTGACGTTTTTGCCTCGTTCACCTTTGGTATGGGATCAGTTTCGCTGATCGTTTGGCGCGGAATAGTCTCCAGCTCCTTTGGATCAACGCGCGTTTTTGATGCCTGTTGCTCAATGATTGTTGGTAAGACGGGTTTTGACGGAGTGAGGTTCTTCGTTTCAGACACAGTAGGCTTCGTCACTTGGTCCAACGGCGGCGCCATATCGATATCCGACGTCCTTGGTTGACCAACAGGCTGCGCGGCGACTGATGGTGCGGCACGCGCTTTTGCAGTTTCAGAAACGGCCGTTGTAGCCGATGACTTTGCATCGGTTGATACCGGCATTTTTCCTTCGACCATGCGCTGAACCAGACTTGCGCGCTGTTCAGGCACTGGCTTGTCGGCAACTACAACCGAGCGGCCCGGATCGGCGCGCAAAGCAGACAAATCCTCGGCAAGCGGCCGTTCAACGGCTGCAGCATGCGCGCCGCGGGTCTGAGCTGCGACTGGCACTGCGGTTGAAGGGTCCGCCTTCGATTTTGCCACATCAACAATGGCTAAGTCCGGTGATTTCGGTTCTTCACCAATGGATTCTTCACCCGTGGGCATCCCGGCCTCATTTAGCTTCGGCGCAGATCGGTCCTGGTCTGCGGCGTCGTTAGCGGCAAACATGGACGCAAAACTGACCGCTTCATCTTCAGGCAGCGAATCTTGAGGCGTCTGCACGTCGCTTTTATCTGCATCCCGCGCCGGTTTAGCGTTTGCAGTATCTATCATCGGTAAAGGTGTCATCGGTTCTCCGACAGAATCTGTACGCGGCGTTTTTGCCGGAAAAAACTTACCGAATGTTTAGGACTAATCGACAAAAGAAGAAACGAAGAGAAAAACGGAGAATCCGATGACTGTAATTCCAGCACTACCGGCGCCGCAACCGCCTGCGCAGCTTCCAGACTACATACAGGCTGACGGAAAACTGCGCGAAGCGGCCCAACGGCTGGAGGCGACCTTTCTTGCGGAAATGCTGAAATCGGCGGGTCTGGGCGCACCTCGCACCTCCTTTGGCGGCGGCAGCGGCGAAGAGCAATTCGCATCATTCTTGCGCGAAGAGCAGGCCAAGCAGATGGTTGCTGCCGGCGGTATCGGCCTGGCTGAGGCCTTGTTTGAGGCCATGAAAGTACGACTTGATGGCTGATCAAACCTGCGCACGCATTCTTGCAGTGCTCGATGACGAACGTGCTGCGATCCGTCAGGCAGACTATGGGGCCCTGGACAGGCTGGCGGCGGAAAAAGAGACCCTATTTCGTGCCTTACACACCGGCAAGCCAGCTGACGCCGAACTTGCAGCAATTAAAGAACGAATTGATCAAAACCAGACATTGCTGAGCGCCGCAATCAAAGGTGTTGCAGAAGC
The DNA here is from genome assembly GCA_038529695.1 of Pseudomonadota bacterium. GTDB lineage: Bacteria > Pseudomonadota > Alphaproteobacteria > Rhodobacterales > Rhodobacteraceae > Yoonia. The sequence continues at coordinate 37,790 of JBCBDL010000017.1, forward strand.
TCAAAGTCGCCTTGCGGCAATGCGGACAGTGCGGGAGGGGTTGAGCGTGTATGATAAGTCCGGCCAGGTCTCTAAAGTCAAGACTGGCCGCTCTGAATTGGAAAAGAAGGCATAATTTCCGTCAAATTGAATGTAATTGACCTTGGCAATTTAACGGGTTGTTCAGGTCGATTGGGTCTATCTGGCAATGCCGCCAAGAAGGCTGACCGGATCGATCGATGGCGATACGGTGACGACGTCAAAATGACGCTTCAACCCACCTGAAATGGTGGATTCCCGAATCAATGCGGTGCAAAGCGCCACAAAACAAGGACCAAAACTATGTCCAGTATTCTGACTAATAACAGCGCGATGGTCGCGCTGCAGACGCTGAAATCAATCAACAGCGACCTTTCCAAAACGCAGGCCATGATCTCAACTGGTAAAGAGGTTGGATCAGCGCGCGACAATTCCGCTGTCTGGGCCATCTCGAAAGTGATGGAATCTGACGTCAAGGGCTTCAAGGCAATTTCCGAAAGCCTGTCGCTGGGTGCATCTTCTGTAGCCGTTGCTCGTAATGGTGCGGAAACCGTGACCGATCTGCTGAACGATATGAAAGAAAAGATCGTTGCGGCTCAGGGTGAAAATGTCGACCGCACCAAGTTGCAGGATGACGTGGATGCGATTTCTGACCAGATCGCGTCCGTTGTCGGGGCCGCACAATTCAACGGTCTCAACATGCTCAGCGGGACAGAAAGCGTGAACGTGCTGTCGTCGCTTGACCGTGCAAGCGATGGTACCGTGTCGTCAGCAAACATCACCGTCGCGCGGCAGGACCTCAGCTTTGATGCTGGCGTATTCGGCACCGGTGCGGATTTGGGAGCCAATGTTACGACCACACTTGGCGGTAACATTGCCGCAGACGGGACGGGCGATGCATTTTCAAATGGTGCGAACGTGCTGGCCGCTACTGTCGCTGGGACCCTGACCGCCGGTGAGACCTACAACTTTCAAATTGCAGGCGAAACCGTAAGTTTCACAACCGCAACAACCGCAGTAAACGATCTGGCCACCGGTCTGACCGCAGCCATTAATGCCGCTGGCATTGAAGACATCTCGGCAACGGTTGCGGGGGCCGTCATCAGCATTGCATCGACGTCAAAATTTGATGATGTCGTCGTCAACACAAGCGGCACCGGCGCCGGGACATTTGCCCTGCAGGCAAACAACAATACGGCCGCCGCCGCAACAACCAACACCCAGACGATTGGTGCGCGCGCGTCTGAATTGTCGTTTTCGACAACTGCCGGTGTGTCCGAAGGTGACGGTTATCGCGCGACAATCGGCGGCGTGAACTACGACTACGTGGCTGGTCCAGACGAAACTTTTGAGGACGTCGCCCGCGGTCTAAAAACTGTGATTGACGGCGCGGGTATTGAAAATGTCGAAACACGTGTTCGCCAGGACTCAACAACTGGCGCATGGATCTTGCAGATCGACAATGATGGTGCTGCACAAACTTTGACCGATGCAGGTGCCGCGGGCGGCACGGCGACGGGTGGTTTGGTTGGCCTCGATAATCTGGACGTCACAACAGACGAAGGTGTTGTCGCTGCGCTTGCGAATATCGAGACGTATATCGATACCACGATCGATGCGGCTGCTGAATTTGGTTCCAGCCAAGGACGGATTGATACCCAGGCCGAGTTCATTTCCAACCTGACAGATAGCTTGAAATCTGGCATCGGTGCGCTGGTTGACGCCGATATGGAAGAGGCCTCGGCGCGCCTGCAGGCGCTACAGGTCCAGCAGCAGTTGGGTGTGCAGTCGCTGTCGATCGCAAACCAGGCGCCACAGACCATTTTGTCGCTGTTCCGGTAACATAAATGGCGGCGCCGGGAATAGCTCGGCGCCGCCAAACATCTTGGTGCGGTAAAACCGTACTTCGTTCAAACCTGTCCCCGAAAGGACCATCCGTGAACGTCATTGAACAAGCCCGCCTCGCCTATGCCCCAACACAAGTCGCCGTACGCACTGATCGTTCAGTTGAGGCACAATTGATCAGCCAAATCACAGCGCGACTGCGTCGAGCAGCAAGTGGAACGAAATCTGAATTCCCAAAACTCATGTCAGCATTGCATGACAACCGTCGCATGTGGACAGCGATGGCTGCCGATGTCGCAGGCAACGAAAACGGTCTACCGGATGCGTTGCGCGCACAGATATTTTATCTTGCAGAATTCACCGAACACCACAGTCGTCAGGTCATCAATGGAAAAGCCGATGTTACTGCCCTAATTGACATCAACACGGCAGTCATGCGGGGCCTAAACGGCCAGGGTGCTGCGTAATGTCTGGCCTTGTGCTCAAGTTGAACCCGAAAGAGCGGGTTTTGGTCAATGGTGCGGTTATCGAAAACGGGGATAGGCGAAGCCGCCTGTCGATCCTGACACCAAACGCCAATATCCTTCGTCTACGTGATGCGATCCGGCCAGACGAGGTGAATACACCGGTTCGACGCGTCTGTTACATCGCCCAACTGGTGCTGTCTGGCGACGCCGAACAGGATGATGCAAGACTGCAAATCCTGCGTGGCATCGAACAGCTTAGTCAGGTCTTTCGGGATGACGATAGCCGTACCCATCTTGATGTGGCGACCGAGGCGGTCAATCGTGATGACTTTTATCGAACGCTCAAAGCATTGCGCGGCCTACTGCCCAGGGAGGCGCGGCTTCTGGCGACGCCACGCGCATGAGTTTTCAGCCAATCGTCCCACTTTCCGGCTACGTTGGGTGGCGGTTTCTGGAACGCACGATTGATGCCCAGCAGGCAGCCTTTTCAGAAAGCCAGCCGATTGCCCGCGCCGCAGACTACTTTCGTGAAAACATTGGAAATGTCCGAACTGCAGAGGACCTGGTCAGTGACCGGCAGCTTCTATCTGTCGCCCTGGGTGCATTTGGTTTGGATGATGATATCGACAACGGTTTTTTCATCCGTAAGATCCTTGAGGATGGGACACTGCGGGATGAAGCGCTTGCCAATCGACTGGCCGACAATCGTTATGCTGAATTCAGCCGCGCCTTTGGCTTTGGCGATTTGCCGATTGCGCGCACCAGCCTATCCACCTTCCCAGATGAAATCATAGCGCGCTTTGAAGCCCGACAATTCGAACGTGCCGTTGGTGAGCAGGACAACGACTTGCGTCTCGCGATGAATGTAAGCACCGGCATTTCAGATATCCTCGACAGAAACAGCAGCCAAGCGGGACAATGGTTTTCGGTCATGGGAAAC
>JBCBDL010000018.1:0-40131 GCA_038529695.1 Pseudomonadota bacterium
CCCGACCTGAACCGTGCTTGGGGCGATGGGCGCGAGGATTGGGACCCGCCCCAACTGGAGGCCCAGGCGGCGCTCGCCCCGCCAGTCTATCGCTGTGAAGTTGCGGGGTTTGATCTGCTGTCTTCTGAGGCCAGCCCCCGATGAAAGGTAAATGGCCGTTTACGGCGGAAAAGATCGCAACCCGTCTGGATCTGATCGTCCCCTACATCTTTCGCCGCAGGCTGCCCTTGGCGCATTTTCGGATTATGCCTTTGACAGAGGCGATGACTGACGCGCCCATTTGTGCAGACCCAACGGGATGGGACGAGATACCCCATGAAAGCTATTGGGGCCACGGTGATCTGAACTTTGTGATGAAAAGCCACTTTGCCGTGCCTGCCGACTGGGATGCGGACAACATCGCGCTGCATTTGCCATTGGGAACGTTGGGCGATATCTTCAACCACCCCGAGGCCTTGGTACATGTTGATACGCTGCCCATCGGTTCCGCCGACCGGCATCATCACACGATCCGGCTGGACCCTTGGGTGCAGGACGGGCAGGATCATGTGCTGTCGCTGCATGGCTGGACGGGCCTTGCGGGATGGCCGCCTGATCCCAACAGCAAGGCAAAGCTGTTCATGGGCACGCCTGCGTTGGTGGAGCGTGATCCGAAACTGCTGGCATTCCATCAGCTTGCCGCCACTGTGCTGGACGTAGCGCGGACATTGGACATAGACAGCGCGGCGCATGAGGGGCTGTTGACGGCTTTGGATGACGCCTTTCGCGCATTGGATACGCGGCACCCGATAGGGGAGGCGTTCTATGCCAGCGTGGCCGCGGCGGACCGCATCCTGCAACGCGGTATCGCCGCTGCGGGGGCACCGCTGGACGTCATACTGCACGGGATTGGCCATGCGCATATGGACATCGCCTATCTTTGGCCTGTCTCTCAGATCCGCTTGAAAAATGCGCGAACGTACACGAACGTATTGCGGTTGATGGAGGACGATCCGGACTACCTGTTCTGCCATTCACAACCCCAGCTTTATGCCTACACGGTGCAAGACTACCCCGCGCTTTTTGAGCGGATCAAAGACCGCGTGGCCGAAGGCCGGTGGGAGGTTCTGGGGGGTATGTGGGTCGAACCGGATATGAACATTCCGGGGCCAGAGGCGTTGGTGCGCCAGCTGGTGCTGGGCCGGCAATATTACCGTGACACTTTTGGTGATGTTGAGACGCCGGTCCTCTGGCTGCCCGATACATTCGGTTTTCCCGGCCAGACGCCGCAATTGATGCGCCATGCGGGTCTGCCGTGGTTTGTGACCAACAAATTGAACTGGAACCAGCGCAATCCGGTACCATGGTCGACCCATCATTGGGAGGGGATTGATGGATCGCGCGTGCTGGCGCATGTGCTGTCGACGCCCCGCGACGTGCAATACCTGCCGTTTCCGACGAATTACAAGAGCGACCTCAGCGCGTTTGAGGTGCTGGGGACCTGGACCCACGCCCATGATGGCGCAAAGGTCCGGGAATTGCCGATCTGCTATGGTTACGGTGACGGCGGCGGTGGTCCGACCGAGAACCTACTGGCCAAGGCGCATGCCTTTGCCGCAATGCCGGGCATGCCGCAGATGCGGATGAGCACGGTGCGCGCGACCTTCGCGCATTTTGAGACACTTGCCGATGATCTGCCCGTCTGGCGCGGTGAGCATTATATGGAAGGGCATCGCGGTGTGTTTACCTCGCAGGCCTGGATCAAACGCGCCAATCGCAAGGCCGAATGGGCCCTGCATGAGGCAGAAGCGTTGTCTGCCATGGCTGGTCTGGCCCCTGATCTGGATGAGGTCTGGAAACTGTTATGTTTGAACCAGTTTCACGACATCATTACCGGCACATCCGTCCCACAGGTATTTGTGGATGCGCGCAAGGACCATGCCAAGATCCGGCAGTCAGTGGAGGGCTTTGCTGTTCAGGCGGCCGCACAGCTTTGCCTGGCTGAACCTGCAATCGCGAATACATCACCAGTGATCGGGCCGCGCCTTGTGTGCGTGGCGGACACGGACCATCCTGACGGGCAGTCGGTTGATGGGGGGAAGTTGCTCTATTTTGATGCGCTGCCACCATATTCCGTTACACCACTGAGTGCGGCGACCCTACCGGAAGGGCTGTGCCGCTGCCGGTTGGAAAGAGGCGGGGCGGTGCTTGAAAGCGCGACACTACTTGTCCGTATCGGTGACGATGGTCAGGTCGTTTACATCTTTGACAAACTTGCCGGGCGGGAAGTGCTGCAGGACGGCGCGCCAGGCAATCAGTTGCAGGCATTCGAGGATCGACCGATTAGCTGGGACGCTTGGGACATCGATCCGTTCTTCGAAGATAGGATGGAGGTGGTCAATGCGCCGACAACTTATGAAATCATTGAAAATGGCCCGCTGCGCGCAAGCCTGCGCTGGTCGCAGACATGGCGGTCCAGCAAGATTACGCAAACGATCCGTCTATCTGCTCATTCAAACCGGCTTGATTTCGAAACGGAGATTGATTGGTGCGAACGGCATACATTGCTGAAAGTGGCCTTCCCTACTGCTATCAATGCGAAGATGGCCCAATGCGATATTCAATGGGGGGTTATCGAACGCCCAACCACACGGGACACACCATTTGATGGTGCCCGGTTTGAGGTACCGGCCCAAAAATGGGTGCAATTGGCGGACGAAACATTGGCCGTCGCAGTCCTGAACGATTGCAAATACGGCTACGATATTCGTGCTCAGACGATACGTTTGACACTGATCAAGTCGTCGACAGTGCCTGATCCAGAAGCGGATCAGGGGGAACATGTGTTTACCTACAGCCTGCTGCCGATCGCTGATGCGCGGCGCGATGCGTTGGATCAGGCAGCTTACGATCTGAATGTACCTGCACGCATTCTGCCAGCAAGGGAGGGGGCGGTGGCAGCGCCGCCATTTGTGATGTCGGATAGCCATAACGTGATACTTGAAACGCTCAAACCAGCCTTCGACGGTGCCGGCATCGTCATGCGCGCATTTGAGGCGGCAGGGCAGTCCACGCAAGCACGATTGACGTTTGCAAGGCCACCAATGCGGGTCTCAATCGTGAATTTCCTCGAAGAGGAGATCATGGAAGTTGATATCAACGACTATGAGGTCGGCCTGACATTTGGCGCGTTTGAAATACTTTCATTGCGCGTAGCGTTTGCAGAGAACTAGGGCTGCTGGACGACACCAAGAACGTGGCCCGCCAAGTCTGCGGGGCCACGCATAAGTCAGTTTGTTCCACTTAGTTGTCTGCGTTCGTTTCCGAAACCAGTGCGCCGTCGGACCAAATCCCGGTACTTTCCTGACCGGTTGCATAGCGCATTGTGCCTTCACCTTCGCGGCGGCCGCGCACAAACGCACCTTCATAAACATCGCCATTGGCATAAGTCGCGACGCCCTCGCCGTTGATTTCACCTTCTAGCCAATCGCCGACATAGGTGAAGCCGTCAGGCAGGGTGATTTCGCCATTGCCACTGCGTTGTCCGCCTTCGAATTCACCCACATAAATTGTGCCATCGGAATATGTCGCGCGGCCCAGCCCGTTGCGCTGCCCTTCAAACCACTGGCCCTCATAAACATAGCCATCATCGTAAGTCATCTTACCCTGGCCGTGATTCTTGGCGTTGAGAAACTCACCTTCGTAAACCAATCCATTGTCGTAGGTCGCAACACCAGTGCCGTTGATGACGCCCATGTCCCAGTCACCTTCATAGGTGGAGCCGTCGGGATAGGTGATCTTGCCATAGCCATGCGCCAAGTCGTCCATGAAAGCGCCGACATAAACCGACCCGTCCGGATAGGTCACTTCACCATTGCCTTCGATCTGCCCGGCGACCCAAGCGCCGGTATAGACATAGCCGTCAACACCGCGGAATGTGCCGGTGCCTTCGCGCCGATCATTGGCGAATGTGCCCTCATAGACGTCGCCGTTCGAATATGTGACCTTACCGTTGCCTTCGCGGCGGCCTGCGACCAGGTCGCCTTCGTACACATCGCCGTTGGGCTGCGTCAGCGTGCCGACACCTTGAATTTGGCCATCGACCCACTCACCGCTGTAAACCAGGCCATCGGCCATGGTCAGAGTGCCAGTTCCGTCGCGCTCTCCGGCCTTGAGTGTCCCTTCGTAGATCGCGCCGTCGGGATAGGTGATTTTGCCTTGTCCCTCTTTCGTACCGTTGATCCATTCGCCTTCGTAGACGTAACCACCCGGGCTGGTCATGATCCCGATGCCGTGATGCATCGCGTTGCGAAACTCACCTTGATAAACGACGCTGTTGGCATATTCGGCCACGCCTTGACCCGTGATGTTTCCATCAACCCATTCGCCTTCGAACGTACCGCCATCGGCAAAAGTGATTCGACCCTGACCTTCGGGCTTGCCGGCGACAAATGACCCTTCATAGACCGAGCCATTGGGGAAGGTCGCAATGCCTTGGCCGCGAATCTCACCCTCGACCCATTCACCGGTATATTCGTAGCCGTTGGGAAGCCGGTATGTGCCTGTGCCGTGCTGTTTGCCGTCGAGGAATTCCCCTTCGTACACACCGCCGTCATCATATTGTTTTGTTTGGACTGTTTGGGCCTGTGCACCTGTGGACAACGCCACCGTTACCGCGGCAACAACCATGCCCTTTTGTAATCCAAACGTCTTCATCCGTTTCTCCATCTCTTCCCTAGCCTGCGCAGCTTAGGTGAGGTCCTAATTCCTGACAACTGATAACGCGCACATCGCTATCGCAATCTGGCGCAATCGTCTTTCCCCCACGCCTCATTCTGCTACATGCATTGCAGTGCATTGGGACAAAACTATGACAAAACTGTTTCGAATTACGATGGCGCAGCTGAACCCCACGGTCGGCGATATCGTCGGCAACGCGGACCAAGCGCGGACGGCCTGGGCTGTTGGTAAAGAGGCGGGTGCCGATCTTGTGGCGCTGCCAGAGATGTTTCTGGTGGGCTATCAGACCCAGGATCTGGTGATGAAGCAGGCCTTTGTCGCCGATGCACAGGCGCAGCTGACCGCGCTGGCCGCTGATTGTGCGGATGGACCTGCCCTGACGATTGGTTGCCCCGTGATTGAGGACGAGCGTTTGTATAACGCCTATTACACCCTGCGCGGGGGTGAGGTCATCGCCCGCATGCGCAAGCATTTCCTGCCCAATTTCAATGTCTTTGACGAAGTGCGCCTGTTCAAGAGCGCCGATATCACAGGTCCCTTCGCGATGAACAATGGCCCCCGGATTGGGGCACCTATATGCGAAGATGCCTGGTACCCTGATGTGTGTGAGGCAATGGTGGAAAGCGGGGCCGAGATCCTGCTGGTGCCCAATGGGTCCCCTTATTTTCGCAATAAGTTTCCAATTCGCATGCACACGATGGTGTCGCGCGTGATCGAAACGGGTGTGCCGATGGTCTATCTCAACATGGTTGGCGGGCAGGACGACCAGATGTTCGACGGGGGATCATTTGTACTGAACCCTGGGGCCAAGCTGGCGTTGCAGATGCCAGTTTTCGAGCCGGGTTATGCGCATGTTGATTTCGAGCTAACTGACGACGGCTGGGTCGCGGTGGATGGCGAAAAGGCAGTACTGCCGAGTGATATCGCGCAGGACTACCGGGTCATGGTTGAGGCCTTGCGCGATTACATGCGCAAGACAGGTTTTCAGAAGGTCCTTCTGGGTCTGTCGGGCGGTATCGACAGTGCAATGGTGGCGGCCATTGCTGTTGATGCGCTTGGGTCTGAGAATGTGCGCTGCGTGATGCTGCCATCAGAATACACCAGCCAGGCGTCGTTGGATGATGCTGCAGCGGCCGCAAAGGCCTTGGGCGTCAAATATGACACAATCAGCATTGCCGGGCCGCGTGCTGCGGTCACGGATGCTTTGGCGCCCTTGTTTGCTGGCTTGGATGAGGATCTGACCGAGGAGAATATTCAGTCGCGCCTGCGCGGCCTGCTACTGATGGCGCAATCCAACAAGTTTGGTGAGATGCTGTTGACCACTGGCAACAAATCGGAGGTCGCTGTGGGCTATGCCACGATCTATGGTGATATGTCGGGCGGCTACAATCCGATCAAGGATATGTATAAGACCCGCGTGTTTGAGACCGCGCGCTGGCGGAACGCGAACCATTCCGATTGGATGAAAGGCCCGGCGGGTGAGGTCGTGCCAGTTGCCATCATCGACAAACCGCCCTCAGCTGAACTGCGCCCGGATCAGAAAGACGAAGATAGTCTGCCGCCTTATGATGTGCTGGATGGGATACTCGAAATGCTGGTGGATCAGGAAGCGTCAGTCGCTGATTGTGTGGCGGCGGGCTATGATCGCGCCACAGTGAAGCGGGTCGAGCATCTGATCTATATCAGCGAATACAAGCGCTTCCAGTCCGCGCCGGGACCGCGTCTGTCAAACCGTGCCTTCTGGCTTGACCGTCGCTATCCCATCGTCAACCGTTGGCGTGATGTCGGCTGAACCGCAATTCCCGCTGCTCGCGGGGCTAGGTGCAGATGTCGCGAAAGCCCGCAGCGCCGAAGCCGTACCAGAGGGCAAGGGCGGTTTTGTGTTCGTTGATGGCAAGCGCCACCGCATTCTTGATCTGTCAGAAAAGATGGTTGCCGACAGCGCCTTTGCCTTTTCTGTGAACGAAAAAGAGCTGGTGCATCTGTGCGCCCATATCGATGTGATTTATCTGGGTTTCAAGGGATTGCGGACGACGACGATTGCGCCGATCGTGACGATGACGCGTCTTAGGCGACTTGATCTCTGGTGGGTGCAGAAACTTGCCGATCTGACGCCGCTTTCAGGTTTGCTGCTAGATGTGCTGACACTGGATGATATCCGTTATGCGAATGATATCAGCGCGTTGGCCGATATCCATACGCTCAAGGCGCTGAAGATCGCAGGCGGTATGTCCACCACGCAGCATATCAATACGCTGGAGCCGCTGACGGCCTTGCCTGACTTGCGCGAATTGCAGCTTGAAGCCCTGAAGCTGGGTGATGACAGTTTGCGCCCGCTTGAAAGATGCAAGGCGCTCACGGATTTGTGGTTGCCCAATACACTGGATGTTGCGGAATATGCGTATCTTGCGGCGATGCGTCCCGACATTCGCAGCAACGCGCTCGCGGCTTATCAGGTCCTGGGTCATAAGATCGGCGGTAAGGATATTATGGTCACGGGGAAACGCCGACCGTTTCTCAACAGCAAGGTGGATGCAGCAAAGATGGCCAAGTATCAGGCACAGTTTGATGCGCTGGTGGCTGGTTTCCACGACGAGGCTGCGGGTGGCTGATACCCATATTCGTGAAGACTTTCGCTTGCGCAGGGTAGGTGGGGGTCTGCTGGTGTTCATTGCACTGCCGATCACGTTGATTTGGGCGCGGTTCGGATTGCCGTTGCGTTACGACTTTGCCGATTTGTTGTTTATTCTGGGCGGCCCCGGCCTGTTGCTTGCCGGTCTCTGGGCGGCTTTCCCGCGGCGCGCGCCGCAGGTGCGGATGACGATTGGTGATGATGCGATATGGATCATGACACGCCAGGGCGAAAAGGTGATCGCGCTGGGTGACCTGATCAGCGTGCAGTGGCATTATGTCGGACGCAACAATAACCAGCGGCTAAAGTTCAGAACCGCCAAAACCTCTGTCTTCTTCGATGTGGTCCATCTGACGCATGAGGCGCGGGACATTATCAACCTGATCGCCATCCGTCTTGAAAATCAGGGAAAGTTAATGCGTGAGGGACGGGCGCGGATCACAGGCGCGCCGGATGGTATCTGGACCGTGATGGAAGGCGATCCTTTTGAACAGGAAGGGTAATGTGCTAGCCTCCTGTCATGGCAGAAAACAAAACCCAACCGACCGAAATTGATCCCAAAGACTTCATCGCTTCTGTCGAACACCCGACGCGGCGCGCGGATGCTGAAACGCTGGACAAGCTGTTTCGCAGTGTAACGGGCTGGGCGCCACGGATGTGGGGGCCGACGATTATTGGGTATGGCCAGTATCACTACACTTATGAAAGCGGCAGAAAAGGGGATTTTCTGGCCACGGGTTTCAGCCCGCGCAAGGCGAACCTGTCGCTTTACATCATGCCCGGCTACGCCGACTTTCAGTCTTTATTGGACCGCCTTGGCAAGCACAAGATCGGCAAATCCTGTCTTTACATCAACAAGTTGGCTGATGTGGATATGGACGTGGTCGAGGAAATCGTGCGCGCTGGTCTGGATGACCTGGCCAAGCGTTGGCCCGTCACCCCGACCTGAGCGCGACCTTCAGATCAACTGATAGCTATGCGGAATGTAGCGGAACCCGTCATCGCGCGTCTCGATGTAACCCATGCCAGGGAACGGCATGTGATAGCCAATGATCGGGATGCGGTCAGCCGCGGCCATATCCATCACCCGCCGCCGTGTCGCTGCGGCAGCGGCTTTGTCCATGTCAAAGCGGACTTCCCAATCAGGATAGCCCACCGACCAGACATAGTGATTGGCGATATCCGCCATCAGGAAAAGCTGTTTGCCACCGCTTTCCAGCATGATGCCCATATGGCCAGGAGTGTGACCGAAAGTCGCCATCGCGGTTACGCCGGATCGGATCGCATCGCCATCGCCAAGGAAAGTGAACTTTTCGGCGAGCGGACGCACCTTCGCTTCGAAATTGTCGTTTCCGGCCCCCGCCCAATGATCGAATTCGACCTGCCCGGTCAGGTAGGCGGCGTTGGTGAATGTCTCGGCCCCGCTATCATCGCTTAGGCCACCGATATGGTCGCCGTGCATGTGGGTGATCACTACGTGGGTGATGTCGGCAGGGGCGTAGCCTGCTGCACCAAGTGCTGCACCGGTGCCGGCGGGGTTGAGGCCGGTGTCGAACAGGATCACCTCTTGGCCGGTATTGACGACGGTTGGCGTAAAGAAGAATTGCGCCACATCGTCGGGGATAAAGTTTGCAGCGCTGACTTCTGAAAATGTCGCAGCATCGACGTTCATCCCAAATATCGTCTGCGGGTCCTCAACAGCGCGGCTGCCGGCCAGCAGCGTGGTAACCCTGAAATCGCCTAGCGTGAAATCGCGATGCGTGGGCAGGCTTGCGGCATGTCCGTCTGCTTTGGCAAGGCTTGGTGTTGTGGCGGCAAGGGGTAGCGCGGCCCCTGACAAAAGGGTCTGGCGGCGGGTCAGCTTCATCGGAATGAACCTCTCATATTGTTGGATATGAGAAGGGTAGGGCAGGATGTCGCAGCGGCAATGCACAGCCACGTGATGAAGACCGCACAATGGACAAATCTTTGTTGTCGTGACAAAGCGTGGCGCAACAGGAGATATCCATGACAACGACCAGATTCGCCCCTTCGCCTACTGGCTGGCTGCATATTGGCAACCTGCGCGCTGCGCTTTTCAATTATGCAATCGCGCGCCAGAAGGGCGGGACATTCATCCTGCGGATTGATGATACGGATCAAGAAAGGTCCAAGGACGAATACATCCGGGGGATCAAGGATGACTTGACATGGTTGGGTTTGACCTGGGACCGGGTCGAGCATCAATCGGCGCGTATGGATCGTTATCTGGCGGCCAAGCAGCGACTGATCGAGATGGGTCGGCTTTATGAATGCTTCGAGACACCGACGGAATTGGACCTTAAGCGCAAAAAGCAGCTGAACATGGGCAAGCCGCCGGTCTATGACCGGGCGGCATTGTCGTTGTCCAAGGATGAAAAGGACCGGTTGCGCGCCGAGCGCGGCTCGCATTGGCGGTTCAAGCTGGATCATGATCGGATCACGTGGGTCGACGGCATCATTGGAGAGATTTCCATCGATGCCGCATCTGTCAGTGATCCGGTCTTGTTCAAGAACGACGGGCAGATATTGTATACGCTTGCATCGGTCGTGGACGACACCGAGATGGGGATCACGGATGTTGTGCGCGGGTCGGATCATGTGACCAACACGGCAACGCAAATCCAGATGATCGAAGCCTTAGGCGGGGATATCCCCCGTTTCGCGCATCACTCGCTGCTAACCGGGCCACAGGGCGAGGCACTGTCCAAGCGTCTTGGTACACTCGCCTTGCGTGACCTGCGCAAGCAGGGGATTGCGCCGCTGGCGATCCTGTCGCTGATGGCGCGGCTGGGTTCCTCTGACCCAGTAGAGTTGCGCGCGAATGTTGATGAGGTTGTCGCGGGCTTTGATCTGTCGAAATTTGGATCTGCCCCGACCAAGTTTGACGCCGACGATCTGGGCCCACTGACAGCGCGCCACCTCGCCACGCTCGGTGTCAATGACGTGGCTGATGTTTTGGCGTCGGCAGGCGTCCCGGACGGCCTGGCAGAGCCATTCTGGAACGTTGTCCGTGATAATATTACAAATTTGGATGATGTGGCGGGGTGGTGGGCCCTTTTTCGCGACGGCCCAACACCGTTGATCGCAGATGAGGACCGAGAATTTGTTGCGCAAGCCTTCGATCTGCTGCCACCCTTGCCTTATGGGCCCAATACGTGGTCCGAATGGACCAGCGCGGTGAAAGACGCAACGGGCCGCAAGGGCAAAGGGCTGTTCATGCCGCTGCGCAAGGCAATCACCGGCCGCGAGCGCGGCCCGGAAATGGCGGATGTCATGCCGCTTTTGCAGACAAAGCCAGGTGTCTGAGCCGCAGAAAAACGTCACCATTTGCCGCCTACGCGGGTTCTTTGGCTTTCTGCGTCCGCTGCGGGTGCGTGTGGATGGGCAGGAATTGCTGCAGATCAAGCACGGGCAAGAGATGCAGGTCACACTGCCTGTCGGCGCGCAAACACTGACGTTGCGCATGGGCTGGACCGAAGCCGACCCTTTCCCCTTGCAAGATGTGTGCGATGGCGACACGCTTGTGATCAGCGTGGAAAGGAAGACAGCGTTAGAGATGCGAAAACTGAAGACCCTTCCTTTTGTCGTACGGATCGTGCGGGCCTGATGGCAGAGGCTCAGGCAAAGTTCACCCAAGGCAACCTGTTTGGCCATATCTCGGTGATGTCTTTCACCGCATCTATCGGTTTGATGGCGGTGTTCCTTGTTGATTTTGTCGATATGATTTTCATCTCGATGCTGGGCAAGGCTGAGCTTGCCGCGGCCGTGGGCTATGCTGGTGCCATCCTGTTTTTTACGACGTCGTTTGGGATCGGCATGGCTATTGCGGCCGGGGCCCTGGTTGCACGCGCCTTGGGCGCCGGAGAGGCGGAAGAAGCGCGCAGGCGCGCGACGAATTCGCTAATCTATGGTGTGATCTTCGGGTCGATCTTTGCCGCTGTTGTGTGGTTCAATCTGGCGTTTCTTGCCGGGCTCATGGGCGCCACGGGCGAGACGCTGGATCTGGCTGTCATGTATCTGCAGATCATCGTCCCGTCCCTGCCATTCCTGATGGTCGGCATGATCGGTGGGGCGATCCTGCGCGCTCATGGCGATGCACGCCGGGCGATGATGGCGACGATCTGGGGTGGGTTGGTGAACGCGGTGCTCGATCCGATCCTGATCTTCGGATTGGATCTGGAACTGACAGGCGCGGCATTGGCCAGCGTGGCGGCGCGGATTGTGATTGCAATCGTCGCGCTGCAGCCGTTGATCAAGTATTATGGGGGTTTTGACAAACCGACACCGTCCAGCCTGTCGATTGATATCCGCCCAATTCTGGCGATTGCCGTGCCAGCCATCTTAACGCAATTGGCCACACCTGTTGGCCAGGCCTATGTCACCCGCGCGATGGCGGAATATGGTGAGGATGCAGTGGCAGGTATGGCCATCGTCGCTCGGATCACGCCGGTGGGCTTTGGCATCATCTTTGCGCTGTCTGGCGCGATTGGACCGATCATCGGCCAAAATGCCGGGGCCGGGCTGAATGATCGCGTGCGGCAAGCATTCCGCGAAGGGCTGATCTTTGCGGGTCTTGTCGTCGTTGTTGTCTCACTCATCCTGTTTCTGGCGCGCCCGGGACTGGAATGGTTGTTCCAGCTTGATGGGATGGCGTTGACGCTGGTTTTCCTCTTCGCTGGGCCGCTGTCGCTGATGTTTTTCTTTAATGGTGTAATCTTTGTGGCGAATGCGTCATTCAATAATCTTGGTCATCCGTTCTATTCAACAATCGTGAATTGGGGCCGCAATACGGCTGGCACGATCCCGTTTGTGATGGTTGGTGCGGCGCTCTTTGGCGCGCCGGGTGTGCTGATTGGGCAGTATCTGGGCGGCGCGGTCTTTGCAGTTCTGGCCTATGTCCTCGCCCGTAGGATCATGGCCGACCCGACGCCGCAAGAGGACGGGCAAGAACCGTTTCAGCGCCAGGCACGGCTATTCAGCATTCTGCATCACCGCCGCTAGGTGTTGATCGACAAGGTCTTGTTCGTCGCGCGTGACCGGCACGTGCCTTTTGTAGCGCGGGATTGATCTGTCGTTCAGGATAGGTTGCCAATCATCCGTCGTGGCAAAGAAATGCGCTACGCCTGCTTCCCCGAAAACCTGCAGATATCCCTGAACGACGACATCGATATAGCTGAGCAGGATAGGTTGCGGTCCGGTCTGGGCGACGTGGCTGGGCTGCACCTGATAGATTGCAGTGGCTCTGTCGTGACCGATCTGATGTGTGACATCGTGGCGTTGATAGGCCGCTTCGCGCGCATCCAATGCCGCCCAGTCAGCGCCGGGCACATGGGCGATGATGCCATTGATTTGGGTTTCGGCGCAGCGTTCGACTGATAGAAAGGCCGTGTCGCGTAATGTTGTTGTTCGCCAAACCCGCCGCCAGCCTTTCAGTGTCGCGGGCTTGGGCCGGGCGTAAGAATGTGTGGCGAGATTAACAAGGCTGCCATAGCCGAAGAAGGCTGGATCGCTCATTCGCGCGCTCGCAGGACACGAGCCGGTTTCGCCGCAAGGGGACGCCATGCAAAGGCGAGCCCTGCCAGGGTCGAGGCCATGACGCCACCACAAATAATCAAAAGCGCATTGGCCCAGATAATGCTGTAGTCCGTTTCCATGATGAATGTGGATACCGCCCAGCCGCCCAGGATACCAGCGCCCAAAGCCACAATACCGGCGGCAAGCCCCAGTAAGGCTGCGCGTAGGGCAAAGCTGACCAGAATGCTCTGCCGCGACGCGCCAAGTGTTTTCAGAACCGCACTTTCATAGGTCCGCATCCGTTCACCGGCTGCGGCGGCACCGATCAGCACCAGAAACCCGGTGATCAGCGTGATCAGCGCGCCATAACGTGTCGCAGCCGATATCCCACCCACCAGTTCGATCACCTGATCAATCGCGTCCCTGATCCGAATCGCGGTGATATTGGGATAGGATGTGGCCAGGTCGCGGAGGATCTGCGCCTCGGCCTCGGGTTCGGCATAGACGGTCGAAATCCAGCTATGCGGGGCACCAGCCAGCGCGCTTTCGTTCATGGCGAGGACAAAGCCGATCCCGGCATCCTCCCATGTCACGTTGCGAAAGCTGGTCACCTCGCCCGTGATGTCGCGGCCCAGGATATTGACGGTCATGGTGTCGCCGATGGAGAGGCCGATTTCCAGCGCCTCTTCTTCGGCAAAGCTGATCTGGGGCGTGCCGGTATAGCCTTCGGGCCACCATGCACCTGCGGTGACTTCGGTTCCGTCGGGTTGCGCGTCGGAATAGGTCACGCCCCGGTCGCCTTGAACCACCCAATGCCCTTCGGCAAAGTCTTCGGCAGCGATACCGTTGATCTGGGTAATGATCCCACGCAGCATCGGTGCGCTGTCAACACGACTGACGGCGGCGTCAGTGTCCAGCCTTTCACGGAAGCCATCGATCTGATCGGGCTGGATGTCCACGAAGAAATAGCTAGGTGCGACAGCGGGCAGGTCGTCAGAGAAGGAACTTCGCAGGTTGCCATCGATCTGGCCAACCGTAGCAAGCACAGTCAGGCCGAGGCCCAGTGACAGCACGACCGATGTTGCCTCTCCCCCACGCGCACCAATGGAACCAAAGGCGAGGCGTAATGCCGTCCGTCCCCGCGTCGGGTGGCGTAGGCGGCGCGCGATCCAGCGGATCAGGATTGCGGCGAGGATCAGGATCAGGAGCGATCCTGCGATCCCACCTGCTGTCCAGAGTGTCAGGAAGGCTGTGCCGGAAAACCAGATGGCCGCCCCGATGAGCGTAGCGAGGATGGCCCCGACAGCAATAAGGTAGCGTTTGGCTGGGAGTAGCCTTGAGGCAGCAAAGGCATCGCGGAACAGCGTTGCCGCCCGAATATCCTCGGTCTTGGCCAGCGGCCAGAGCGTGAAGATGAGGGCCGCGAGAAGCCCGTAGATTGCGGCCTCGATCAAGGGGCCGGGATAGATCGCAAAAGCGGCAGGGATCGGCAGGCGCGCCTCAATGAGCGGCGCGAAGACAACCGGCAAAAGGCCACCAAGGATCACACCGATGGTGATCCCAAGGAGGGTCAGCGCGCCAGTTTGCAGGAAGTAAGTGAAGAAAATGGTCTCGCGCGTCGCGCCGAGGGTCTTCAGCGTGGCAATGACGCTGGTCTTGCCTGCAAGATAAGCGCGGACAGCGGCAGAAACGCCGACGCCACCGACAGCAAGACCGGATAGACCGACAAGGATCAGGAACGCGCCGATGCGGTCCACGAATTCCTCTACCCCGCCGGCACCCCGGCGGCTGTCGCGCCAGCGTAATCCGCTGTCACGGAATTGCGCCTCTGCTGCGTCTTCCAGCGCTTGCAGGTCCGCGCCATCGGGCAAGTCCAGCCGGTATTGTGTGGAAAAGAGTGTACCTTCTGCGATCAGGCCCGATTCAGCCAACGCCTCGGTTAGCACGATGGTGCGTGGGCCGAGGCCAAACCCACCAGCAGCATTGTCAGGATAACGATCGAGGATCGCGCGCAGGGTAAAGGCCTGCTCACCCAAGCGGAATGTGTCTCCGGGGGACAGCGCAAGGCGGTCTGCCAACACGCGCTCCATGACGCCGCCGTAATCGGCGAGCGCCTCGTCCAATGGTATTGCTGGGTCGAGTTGAACTTCGCCGACAATCGGGTAGGCGTCATCCACTGCCCGGATCTGCGTGAGACCGCGTTCGGTGCTACCGTCCCTGTCAACCACCGCCATGGAACGGAAATCGACTGTTTCGGAGATGTCGTCGGCGATCGACTGCAGCCAAGCCAGCTCATCTTCGCGTGCGAAGCGGTAGGTGAATTCGACCTCCGCATCGCCGCCGAGAAGAGCTGCGCCATCGCGCTTCAGCCCCGCCTCAATTCCTGCACGTACAGTGCCGACTGCGGCAATGGCAGCAACACCAAGCGCAAGGCAAGCCAGAAACACGCGGAAACCACGTAATCCCCCGCGCAATTCGCGCGCTGCAAAGCGGGTCGCAACGCGCAGGCTCATTCCGCAGCCTTGGCCAGCGGCGCGTCGATGCGGCCATCGCGCAGGCGTACAACCCGGTCGCAGCGATTGGCCAACTCATTGGAATGGGTCACCATGATCAGCGTCGCGCCGTGCCGGTCACGTAGCCCGAACAAGAGGTCGATAATCGCATGCCCATTCGTCTCGTCCAAATTGCCGGTCGGTTCATCCGCGAGTAGCAGCCGAGGCCGGGGGGCAGAGGCGCGGGCGAGCGCGACGCGTTGCTGTTCTCCGCCTGACATCTGGTTGGGGTAATGATCAATCCGGTCAGCCAGCCCCACCGCCTGCAATTCGGCCTCGGCCCGGTTGAACGCGTCACGGGCCCCAGCCAGTTCCAAGGGGGTCGCAACATTTTCCAACGCCGTCATGGTCGGGATCAGGTGGAAAGATTGAAAAACCACCCCCATATTGTCTCTGCGAAAGCGGGCAAGCTGGTCTTCGTTCATCGCGGTCAGATCCTGATCCAACGCTATGATCTGGCCCGACGATGCCTGTTCCAACCCGCCCATGAGCATAAGGAGTGATGATTTGCCCGACCCGCTTGGCCCGACAAGCCCCAGAGTTTCACCACTAGCGACAGTCAGTGAAATGTCGTGCAGGATATCGACACGACCCGCATTCCCGTCAAGTGACAGGTTCGCGTCGGTGATTGTCAGAACGGGGTCGGTCATGCAGCGCGCCTCTAAACAGATCGTTTCAGTTGGATATGGGGCAGTTTCGATGCTCCGCAACCTGAGTGTTGCCGTTTTGCTGACGACGGGGGCCGTGCAGGCCGAAACCGTGACGATTGCCACGCTTGGCGATAGCCTGACGGCGGGATTTGGCTTGCCGCAAATGGATGGATTTGTCCCGCAATTACAGACCTGGCTACAGGCTCAGGGCGCTGATGTGCGCGTCATCAATGCAGGCGTCTCCGGTGATACCACCGCCGGGGGGCTCAGCCGTGTTGGCTGGACACTGACACCTGATGTGGATGCGATGATCGTCAGCCTCGGTGGCAACGATTTTCTGCGTGGTCTGGACCCATCCGTCAGCCGCGACAACCTCGACCAGATTTTGGCCGCAGGTGCTGCGGAAGAGGTTGATATGCTTTTGGTGGGGCTTGAAGTTGGTGCCAATTATGGGCCCGCTTACAAGACGCAATTCGAAGGCATGTATGTGGAACTTGCCGCGAAATATGATATTCCGCTTTATCCGGACTTTGCTGCGGGCCTGCGCAGCGCTGCCGCCGGGCAGGACGGCATGGCGGCCTTTTTGCAGCCCGACGGGATTCATCCCAACAAACAAGGTGTGGCGGCCATTGTCGCGGCGATGGGGCCAACGATCCTCGACCTTGTAAATTCGGCAGAATAGCACATGCCGGGTCGGTTCTTTCTGGCGCGCGCGGTCGCAGGGATCACCGACCCGCCCCGTATGAATATCGCACCGGGGCAAGAGTTGATCACGCTTACCACCGATGGTGCGCAGCATATGCGATGGGGAATGATCCCGGTAGGGCGCGTCAATGCACGCGGCCGGCCGGTCATGGAAACGATTGTAAATGCCCGGTCAGAAACGGTGTTCGACAAATCGGCCTTTACAGACGTCAAACGCGCAGTGGTGCCGGTTGATGGCTGGTATGAGTGGACAGGCGAAAAGCGCAGCAAACAGCCTTGGCGGATTACGCGCAAAGATGGTGCATTACTCTACTTCGCTGCAATTTTTGACGTTTGGCATGGACCGGGTGGGGTTGAGGTTTCGCAAGTGGCAACCATCACTTGTGAGCCATCGGCGGACGTGCGCGACATTCATCACAGGATGGGTGTCATCCTTGATGAAGATCAATTGGACCAATGGCTTACAGCTGACGATGAGGCGGCAAAGATACTCATGCGCCCCTATCCTGACGGGACGCTTAAGGTCGCAAAAGCGGATGACGTGGACTGGAATGGGCCATGACGCTACACTGCGCACCCTACGCAATAAGGGAGCCAGCCATGTCAGTTGCAAAAGTCACAGAGATTATCGCATCTTCGACAAAGTCGTTCGATGACGCGGTCGAAAACGGAATCGAGAAAGCGTCAAAAACGCTCAAAGGGATTACGGGCGCCTGGGTCGCTGATCAGAAAGTGACGGTCAAGGACGGAAAAATCGAAGAGTATCGCGTTGTCATGAAGGTGACGTTCGTCTTGCATGATTGAACGCAAAAGGGCGCCGATCATGGCGCCCTTTTCGCAGTTGCTTAGACCAATTCAGTCGGCCAGTGTCAGGTTCACAGCGCTTTCGCGACCATCACGCCCCGCTTCGATGTCAAAATTTACCTTCTGATCATCTTTTAGTCCGGTCAAACCGGACCGTTCCACAGCAGAGATATGAACAAATACGTCTTTGGTCCCACCGTCAGGTGCGATAAATCCGTATCCTTTGGTCGTGTTGAACCATTTGACAGTGCCTGAAGCCATGTCCTTGTCTTCCTTATGTTTTCCGCTCGCGGGAGTGCAGCGGGACGGCGCAGTCAAACTTCAATCGAAGGACTG
This sequence comes from Pseudomonadota bacterium, assembly GCA_038529695.1. Taxonomy (GTDB): domain Bacteria; phylum Pseudomonadota; class Alphaproteobacteria; order Rhodobacterales; family Rhodobacteraceae; genus Yoonia. The sequence continues at coordinate 17,934 of JBCBDL010000018.1, forward strand.
GGCCGGGTAGGGAGACAGTAGTCGATGGAGTCACTTTGCGCCTAAATTGTGCCACATTTCACAGGCCGAATAAAGGAAATACCCGCATTGTTTCGCTGCCGTCGCCAATCGGCGGGAAATGGCGCACAATTCTTGCGCGCCAAATCTACTTTGAGTTGCGCGCTCAGGCGAGCGCGAGGTTGATCGCGGATTCCCGTCCATCGCGGCCCGCCTCGATATCAAATGTTACCTTTTGATCATCCTGTAGGCCAGTCAGGCCAGAGCGCTCTACAGCTGAGATATGAACGAATACGTCCTTTGAGCCGCCATCGGGCGCAATAAATCCATAACCTTTTGTTGTGTTGAACCATTTCACGGTGCCGGTTGCCATCGTGCTTTTCCTTTAAAATCAATGCTGTCCGCGAGATTGCGACAGCCTGGCTTCGTCAGTGCAAAATCGAAAGACTGTAGCCGAAAGGAAAACAGTGGGTCGAGTTCAATAACGTCCGCGAGTCGCACATGCGCCGCGCATGCACAAAAATCAAGGACAATCAGCGGTTTTGTCGAAATCAGCTAAGTTGTGCCGTCAGGCGTGACTTCATTGGTGGGGATCAAGTTTGTGCTGTGGTACTCGGCAATACTGTGGCAACGGCAACCGCCAAAAGAAGACGATCAGCACAAGGATCAGGAGCATGAACATGACGGCACCGCCTTGGCCCAAATTGGCCCCAAGCATTGTTTTGAAAATGGACCCGGTCAACAGCATCAGAAATGTGCAGATAACCAAGCGAAAAATGAACAAGGCGACGTCCTTCCCTTATCGTGAACGTCAGCAAGCCCATCAAAGAAGGCAGTAATAAGGGTATTTCAGGCGCATATGGGGGATTGATTGGGTTCTGGTGCTCTGCTTGATCCAATCATCGGGTAGGGTGTTGATTGTTCAGCAGAGCCCCGGATTGCGGCAAAATATGCAGCGACCTGCATCCATCAAAATCTCGTCAGAAGCGGTAGGTGCCACGCAGAGCAAAGCTATTGACCGTACCTTCCACATCGGCCAAATCCGCTGTTTCGGGAAATTCAAAGTCGAAGCTGCGTGAAATGAATTCAGCGCCGACGCTGATTTCGCGGTTGATCGCATAGTCTGCACCGATACCAAACAGGATGCCCGTTTCGGTCTCATCAAAATTCCGATCCGGTCGACCATCCTCATCGACAGCAAATGTCGCAAAGGACGCGCCCAAAATGCCGTAGGGCATGAAATCTCCAGACGGCAATCCGATGCGGGCCTTCAAATCAACCAAGGAGGTGTATTCGTACTGACCTTCGAAATCTTCTTCGTTTGCGGTCCCGGTCAAAAGGGAGATTTCCGCACCGACCATGAAAAGGTCAGTTGGGATATGGTAGCCAGCAAATGCACCAAACATCTGACCTTCCAAATCGAAGTCAGAGCTGTTGGCGTCGTCATAGCTGTTTTCGCCACTAAAGAAGGCAAATGAACCACCGGCATAGGCGCCTTCCCACATCGATTGGGCATTTGCACCGCTGGCAGTCATCAATGCAATGGCGCACACAAAACAACACGTTCTCATCTGGAACCTTTCAATACATTTGTTAATGATAGCAGCGCATTAGCGCGCTACTGTCGGTTGGTGCCCCAAGTGCTGATATCCCTGCAGGCATGCGCCGCAAAGTGAAATACGGGTTGTTGCGGAAGTGCTTTCGCGCCGTTGCATCCATACATCAGGTATGGTCGGTGGCGACCGATACTGTGTGTTATCTGACGAATTTCTTGTGCTTCATGCGCTTGGGTTCCAGAGCGTCTGCGCCAAGCCGGCGTTTTTTGTCTTCTTCGTAGTCGGTAAATGCACCTTGGAACCATTCGACATGCGCATCACCTTCGAATGCGAGGATGTGGGTGCAGATGCGATCCAAGAAGAAACGGTCGTGGCTGATGACCACAGCGCAACCGGCAAAGCTGACCAGTGCGTCTTCGAGCGCGCGGAGTGTTTCGACGTCAAGGTCGTTGGTCGGTTCGTCAAGCAGCAACACATTGCCACCCGACTTCAGCAGTTTCGCCATATGGACCCGGTTGCGTTCGCCGCCCGAAAGGAGGCCCACCTTTTTCTGCTGGTCGCCGCCTTTGAAATTGAAGGCAGAACAATAGGCGCGGCTGTTCATCGAGGCATCGCCGAGTTCAATGATCTCGGCGCCTCCGCTGATCTCTTCCCAAACGGTGCTGTCGGCGTTGAGCGCGTCACGGGACTGGTCGACATAGGCCAGTTTGACGGTGTCGCCATATTGTACACTGCCTTCGTCAGGTTCATTCTGACCCGTCAGCATGCTGAAAAGGGTTGATTTGCCCGCACCGTTCGGCCCAATCACACCAACAATTCCTCCGGGGGGCAGATCGAAAGACAGGTTTTCGATCAGGAGCTTGTCGCCCATCGCTTTTTTCAGGCCGTCAACCTCGATGACCTTGGACCCAAGACGTGGACCGTTGGGAATGATGATCTGCGCGCGCCCGACCTTTTCCTTTTCGGATTGGTTGGCGAGTTCGTTATAGGATGCGATCCGGGCCTTAGATTTGGCCTGCCGTGCCTTTGCACCCTGCCGCATCCATTCCAGCTCGCGGGCGAGCGTGCGTTGTTTGGATTTGTCTTCTTTTGCTTCACGTTCCAGCCGCTTGGCCTTCGCCTCTAACCAGCTGGAGTAGTTGCCTTCATGCGGGATGCCTGAGCCGCGGTCGAGTTCCAGGATCCAGCCGGTGATCGCGTCAAGGAAATAGCGGTCATGCGTGACGATAAGGCAGGTGCCTTTGTAGTCGATCAAGTGTTGCTGCAGCCAGGCGATGGTTTCTGCGTCCAGATGGTTAGTGGGTTCGTCCAGCAGCAGCATGTCCGGTGCGTCAAGCAGCAGTTTGCAAAGCGCTACACGGCGCTTTTCACCACCTGAGAGTGTTTCGACATTGGCGTCATCCGGCGGGCAGCGCAAAGCCTCCATGCTGATATCGATCTGGGCATCGAGGTCCCAGAGATTTTGGCTATCAATTTGATCTTGGAGCTGTGCCATCTCGTCAGCGGTTTCTTCGGAGTAGTTCATCGCGACTTCGTTGTAGCGATCCAGGATCGCCTTTTTGTCGGCCACACCCAGCATAACGTTTTCGCGAACCGTCAGCGCCGGGTCCAGTTCCGGTTCTTGTGGCAGGTAGCCAACGCGCGCGCCTTCGGCCGCCCATGCCTCCCCAGCGAATTCCTTGTCCTGGCCCGCCATGATGCGCATCAGCGTGGATTTACCGGTGCCGTTTACACCGACCACCCCGATCTTGACGCCCGGTAGAAAGTTCAGGCGGATGTTTTCGAACACCTTTTTGCCGCCGGGATAGGTTTTGGACACGCCGTCCATGAAGTAGACGAATTGATTGCTGGCCATAGGGGGACACTCCGCGAGACGTTCAATTTGCCTTTAGATAACGGTGCCTTTCGCGAGGGGCAATTGCCGAAGCGGTATAGTCATCAAGCCAGTCGCGTACCATTCCTTCTGGCAGTGGCTTGGCGAAAAGAAAACCTTGCATGTTGGTACAACCAAGTTCGCGTAATCGTGCAGCTTGTTGCGGGGTCTCAATACCCTCAGTTACCATTCGCAGGTCCAGTTCGTTGCACAAGTTTACAAGTGTTTTGTAGACAATGGCGACTGTGGGGTCGTTCAAGATGCCAAGCCCCAAGCTCTTGTCAAATTTGACGCCTCTGATTGCCAGTTTTGCCAATTGGGCAATGCCTGCATTCCCGCTCCCAAAATCATCGAGGACAGTAAATATGCCCGCAGCATCCAGATCTGCGATGGTTTTGACAAACGGCGTTGCGGCACCATGGGCTTCGAAAACAACCGATTCAATAACCTCAACAATGACGTCATCCGCGGTGAGATCGCGAAACGACAATCCTGATAAGAGCCTGTCGCAAAATTCCGGATGCGCCAAAAGCTCCGACGACGCATTAAAGCTGGTGAGCACATCGTGATGTCCCCAATCGTTCAATCGGGCCTTCAATTCCAATGCAGCGTCCATGGCGAGCATGTCAAGTTCCGCAATGAGCCCAAGCGACTGCGCAAGCGGGATCAACGCGTCCGGTGTGATTATGCCATCTGTTGGGTGTTGCCAGCGAACGAGCGTTTCAAATCCACGAACCAAACCGGGCGCTTGGGCCACAACGGGCTGGAAGTAGAAAGTCAGTTCTTTGTTCTCAATTGCCGCCTGCAGGGCCACTTGACGGTCGGTGGCGCGAGCGTGTCGGCGATGCAGCTCTGCGTCATAGGTTGCAACACGGCCTCGGCCATTATGCTTTACATCATAAAGTGCGAAATCTGACTGGATCAGCAATTGTTCGGCATCCGTGGTTTGATCATCTGATAATGCCGCTCCGATGCTAATCTGACAGTTTAGCGTGCCACTGCGCCATTGCACGTTTTGGTTCACTGCGCGCAGCAGCGCGTCACCGATATCGCGCAGGTCACGCAACGTGTTCAGATTACGGCAGACGACCACGAATTCGTCACCACCAACGCGCGCGACAAGATCGCTTTTCCGGATGGCCGTCCGTAGTCGATTTGCTGTCGCTTGCAAAACCGCATCACCGGCCGGGTGCCCATGGGTGTCGTTGATCTGTTTGAATTCGTCTAGGTCGATATGCAGCAAACCTACGCGCTTGGCTGTAACACGTGCATCTTCAAGCGCATTGTTCAAAAACCGCGACAGCTCTGCCCGGTTGGGCAAGCCCGTTAGATCATCATGGGCGGCAATGTGGGCCAGTTTGCGCGTCGTGGCCTCCAGCTCTTTTTCCCGTTCGATGCTGCGCGTCACGTCACGGCATACAAGAACAGCATATCGCGTTCCACTGGACGCCGTGTGCAATGACATGCTGATTTCGACCCAGAAAACGCTGCCGTCCTTGCGCATGTTCTGCCACACCTGCCTGTCGGAAAGCTGTTCGAAATGCGCGTCCAGACGAAAACCTTCAAGTGCTTGGGCGTCCCACCTTTGTTCGGGAAGTGGCGCGAAAGTCAGCGGGTTTTTCCCGATCATTTCACATGCGTCATAGCCCATCAGCGTGCAATAGGCCGGATTTACCCAACGGATCAGCCCATCCATGTTCATGATCAAGAGACCGTCACTTGCATGCAGGCAGGCCATGCGCGAATAGCTCAATTCATCAATAAATTTCGCCGACTCGGTTCCGGATTTGCGCCGGTGACGCATCCAGAATATGCCAAACAGGACGAGTGCCGCGCTGAGCAGGAGGCTGAGTGTTGACTGCATGGGTGATCCCGGTTCCGTAATTGGCAAAATGCGGCCAAACCGTATCACCGGAAGCCTGTGCACCGGTTAACGCAGCAAGAAAATCATTGGGTTGATGGTCTGGTTCGGCGTTCAGGCATCGCGCATCGGGTGGCGACCGTGCGAAAGCGCAATCTTCATGCCGTCTTTCCCCAGATACAGCGGCCCCTGCCAATATGTACGAACGGCTGCTTCCCAATGTGCGTCCGTGAATTCAGGGTCGCCATCGGGGACAAAATGGTTAAGCGCGAGTTGTTTGACCTGCGCATTCTTCGCAATGCGCCCGACATCGGCAGCATCGGTATGGCTGCGCAAGATATGATGGCGCAGTCGATCATCACCGTTTGTCATGCGTGAACAAAGCGCATCAACGCCGTCACGCAACATTGCTTCGTGCACCAACAGATCCACGCCTTTGGCAAAAGTCGCCATTTCGGACATGTAAGCCGTGTCGCCCGACAGCACGACGGACTTGCCGCCCGCATCAAAGCGTAGTGCGAAACTGTCAGTAATTGGCGGATGCACGTTACGCATTGAACGTATTTGGATTCCGTCGTAAATCGCCGCGTCTGGCAGCACGCTGATATCCGCAAGCATGCTGAAATCGCAGCGCCCCTCATCCCGCATGCGCAGGTCGATATCGAAACGCATCGCGTCCTGAAAACCGGCCCAGTAGTGATCCAAACCAGAGGGGCCGATGACAGGAACGGGCCGATTGAGGCCCGCCGTCCATGCCGTATGCAAGAGTGGTCCAAGCTCAAGATAGTGGTCCGAATGCAGGTGGGTGATGAAGATCATGTCGATCTCGGTCAACGCAACGCCCTGGTCGCAAATGCCACGGGTGACACCCAGCCCGGCGTCGATCACAATTGTCTTCCCGGCAACGCGCAGCAGGAAGGAGGTAGGCATGTTTGAACCCGGTCGTATGGCCGGGCCCCCCTTCACACCGATCAGTACCAGATTGTCCATCATTCTGTGCTTCTCGCGTTTTGGGACAGTCTGCCCCAAAAGTGGCCGCGTTGAATAGCAGGTGAGACAAAAAGGCCGGACGATGCCCCCATGCTCGCCCGGCGACTAAGGTCTGTTTGCGCAGTCAGAGCCCTAGTTTTGACGCGTCCGAATACATGCCGACGACTTTGTTCATGTCGCCCGTCATCATCAGTGATCCGTTGAACATGATTGCCCGCTGTTCATCGTCGATTGTTGCGCCAGCCAGAACCTGGGTGACAATGGGTTTGAGACCGTCCCAGTCATCAATGACGACATCAAGTCCCGTTGCGATGTCGTCGTTTGGAGGCTCTTTAATGCCCGCGTCGGCCATTCCATTGCGAAGGGCCATCAGGGACACTTCGAACATTTGGCTGGCAATATTCAACTCTGCCACGGCTGCATCACGGTTGACCCCTGTTCTGGCGAGGCAAACATTCTTTGACATGCGTTGTGACAGCATCCGCTGGCGTCCAGCAATGTCGATGACAAGCGCATCCGCCTGCAGCAATGCCGTTGGATCGGAGTATTGTGCGGAGATTTCAGTGACCAGGAGCTTTGCCATTTCAAGCAGCGGCGCGCTTTGCTCTGCCAACAGGGCGACGGTTTCAGGCGCGGCGTCACCATTGGCGATCCGTTGCGCCGTTTCGTTGGTTGGATCCCAGAGTTCGCGCAGCTTGGCAATACCCACTTGCGTACGGCGTCTTTCCTCCGCACCAATAATGCCTAAGTCGGGATCACCAAATTCCAAAGCATCGACAATGCGCTGGAATTCTTCACTTGTGGCGCGCAGCAGGGCGCCACTTTTTTCAGGATCAATGCCTGCAGCATAATTGCAGCCTGCTGCGACGATCCGCTGGCTGAGCATGCGTAACTTGCCCGAAAAATCGATGCGTTGGCTTGCACCGATATCTTCGATGAATTGCGCCTTGTGAATGAGCGAAGAAGTGTCAGCGGCTGTTTGTGCGTGAAGCGGTGAACAGATCATACCGAGGCTGAGCATTGCGGCGCTGATCTTGTGAAACATGCCCGCATGGGGGCGGGTGGAACTTGTAACGGCCATAACGGTCCTGCAAAATAATTCAGCAACAGGTGCTGAAGGTGACAATTTACTCTCAAACGCCTGGCAGCGGCCCCCATGCAAACATTGCCAGACGATGCGCAAGCGGTCAGGGCACCATCACCACCTGCGCGCGAACTTGATGATGCTGGACTCAGATTAACGAAACGCCGCAATTTTTAGCAAGTTTTATAGAGTTTTATGGTTACCTCCCTGTCCAAAAGGACAGGTATTGACCGCTCTAGTGCGACCAATGCGGCGATAGACGTTCGCCCATTTGAATCCGCGCCTTACTGAGTCGGTCAAAAGTAGAACCGTTTTCGCATGCAAAAGTGGCCCGCAATTCCATTGCGAGCCGCCAATAGTGCCGTGATGATGTTGTCCGCTTACATCAAGTTTTGAACATTGATCCCGAAAGTGATCGCCCCGATGACCTCACCGCTTTCTGGATCTTTGATCGCGAGTGATGCCTGCGACTGATAAAAGCCTGTACTTTCGTCAAACTCGACATCGCTGATATGCAATGCATCAGGGCCAACCTGATACGTTTCTTTCCACTTCGCTTCGTCGCCCTGCCAGTAGTCTGAGGTTTCGACACTTTGCGCGACGTTGAGCCCTTTGTCGTCCATCACGAAGACTTCGGTCACGAAACCTGCCGTTGCTGTCTGCTGGCCTCGCAACCAGCCAGAGACAGGATGCGCCAGCAATTCCGTAATAAGTGGGCCACCGCCATCGGCAGCTTCGGCCCGCCACTGCTGGTCGAGTTCGATAACGGCGTCTTCCGACAGGCCGGTGTGACGATCATTTTGCACCTTGATCGCTTCAATCAACGCAGGGTCTTCCAGCCATTTTGCGAGTTCGGCGCGTGCATATGCTTCAAGTGGGACACGGTAGACACCGTCCTGTCCAGGGCTCGCAATCAAATAAAGTGTAATTGCATTGTTCATGCCAACTGACAAATCATCCGCCAGGGCTGCCGCCGCGATAACATCCTCTGCGCTGGGTTTGCCGCCGGCTAGAACCGAACTGAAAATACCGCTTTGGCTTTGCCAGAGGTCATATGTTGCCGTCAGGCTGTCCTTGACTGCGTCGTTGGGCGGGGGGTTGATACCCGCGTTTGGAAAACCATCACGCAACGCGGTCAATGTGCGTTCGAAAAGATCAACCGTTTCGGCCAGTTGATCGGCTGTGCCGGCATCCCCTGTATCGGTAGCCAATTCACACATTGCACGTGTCATACGATAGGCAAGTGCGCGCTGGCGAACAGCAAAGTTCAGAACCGTCGCATCACTTTGCAACAGCTCCTGTGGATCGGAATATTGGCCCGACACGTCGGCCGCCAGAACGACGGTTTGTTCAAACAGGTCGCCGTACGAGCTGCTGATCAGCGCTGCATCCGCATCGGAGCCGCTGCCATCGAGCATACGGTTGGCTGCATCCTCGATCGGTTGCCACAGATCTGCGGTCGCGCGGATGGCAGCGACCGTGCGCGCGCGCGTCTCCTCACCCGGCATGCCAAGGGCGTTGTCACCCTTTTCCAATCCGATCAGGATCGCATCAAAGTCTTCGCGCGCTGATGACAAGTCCGCCCGCGCGTTTTCGGCATCAATTCCTGCCTCAAAGCGGCAACTTGCCGATGCAACAGACTCTGTCAATGTTCGCAAACTTGCAGATCTGTTCACCCTCGCCTTGCCACCATCATAAAGTGAGCGGTCGATGAACTGAGCTTCAGCAGTGTTGGGCATCATGCCCGTCCCGACCATTGTGCCGAGCCCCAAGAGGGCTGCACAGGCTGTGCTGGTCATGCGGGTTTTGTGGCTAGGGGTCGCTTTTGCGGATGTGCCGTTTGACATTTCTGTGTCCTGTTTCTTGGGTCTGCTGCATGTTCTGTACGATATGCGTCAGATCGTCTCTCGTTACGTGCGCTGGCAAGGGTCTTATGCTGTTATCGCCAGGCGGGAAAGGGTGGGTCTGAATTCGGTTTCTTTCGGGTCTGTTAGCCTGGCCAAGGCCGTAACGAGCGGCCTTGGCCAGCGCGGTGTTATCCGTTCGGTGATTGTATCCAGACCTCGACGCGGCGATTGATCCGCCGCTCGTTGTCCGAGGTATTACAAGCGGTCGGGGCAATTTCGCCATAACCGGTGCTGGCCATTGCAATTCCACTCAACCGGTCGCCAGCGAAGTTTTGCAGTTCGGCCATGACCTGCTCTGCGCGACCGAACGACAACTGGCGGTTGCTGTCAAATGCACCGACATCATCAGTGAAGCCGACGAACAGCACCTGCGTCCCGTCCGGCTGCGCTTCGAGGTAGTCCGCCAGGCGCGCAAGGTTCAGGCGACCGCGCGGATCAAGGTTTTGCGACCCAGTGCGGAAGCGGAATGTGGTCGACAGTCGATCATAGTCGACCATTTGCGACAGCATCTCGCGCATGATGCCGCCCTCATAGGCGTCTACCGTGGGATCAAGAAGCTGACGCGCACGATCTCCGTCAAGTGGCTGTGCGCGGCGGTCGACGCCAAGATCGATAAATCCAGCTTTGGCAATAACCTCATCCGCCTGTTCCGACGCGGCATAGCGGACAAAATCGGTTGTGGACTGATCCTGCGTGTCGTCGCGGGTGTAAAGATACAGGAAACGCTGCAGGCCATATTCCTCGGTCCGGGCCGAGAACGCGTCTGGCGTCATGCTGAGCCCGCAATCGTTGACAAGTGTCAGCGCGCTGGCACCGCGCTGGAAAGCGTAACCGACAAAACCGATCGCAGCCTCATCCGCATTGACCAGTGCCGCCATTTCAGTGTTATCGGTTGCGATGCGCGCGCCAGCGGGCAATGTTGGGGCATTATCGCCAAAGACGCCAGTGTCAAAGACGCTTTTGGTACCCGAATCCGCTTGCCTGCTGAACACGGTGATCGGTGCATCTGCACCACCCAATTCTGCCCAATTCGTGATTGTGCCGTTGTAGATGTCGCGCAGCTCCTCCAACGTAATCGAACGAACCGGGTTTGCTGGATGTGTGATAACGACCAGGCTATCCACCGCAATGATGTGTTCTTGCGACGTGCTGATCATGTTACCAGCACCGTCATCGCGCAATGCGCGCGCTTCGGGCGGGAGAATGCGCCGAGCAGACATGCCGATCTGGGCCTCCCCATCAAGCAACGACTGAAATGCGTCGCTGGAGCCGCTGGAACTGACCAGATACGATCCCATTGGATCACCGAAGCCCTGCTCGCCGATCATTTCCGCAAGAAACTGACCGCTCGCGCCAGTGGCCGTTTGGGTCACCTCGGCATCCAGAAATGCGGCATAACCCGACAGCAAAAGCGGCATAACACCATCACCGACGGTATCAGAACCCGCCATGACGACATCTGCCTGTGTGTCGTTGAAATCTGGGCATGCAGCACCTTCGCAGCGTACCCGCGATGCAGAGATCCGCAAATCGCCCAACCCGGTACGGATGACATAGTTGTTGTTGCTGAATTCAATAAAGTCGCCGACGAGGTTCACGGTGCCGTCGGCAGATCTCAGTGTGACTTCGGACGATTGGGCCGCACTCGGCCCGGCCAAAGCGACGCCCAGTGCGACAGCCGATACCAGGTTTCGTTTCAGGGTGGACATGCCAAATGCCATTCATTTCTCCATAAATCCAAGCGCGTTCCGCGCCCGTAAGGCGTCAAAAAGTTGCTTCACTGGTAACCGGGAGCCCTGCTTTATTGCCGGGACGAAAACAAAATACGCACAACCTAATGGTGTCGTGCGATTGTGCGAAAATTTGGGCATAAGTTGTCAACAAATGCGGTCGCTGAAAATTGGGTCGACTATTTTTCCCAACGCAGGCCACCATCGGTCTGGAAATGGTTTGCTCTTGTCGGCATTGCCGCGTCGCTTTTGCCGCAGAACATCGTTACCAGAACAACCCAAGGTTTCGAAAAAGAAGGTAAATATGCGGTTTTGCTTTGGTTAGAAGTGGGGTGTCAGCGTCGCCCTATTCCTGTTCTCATTCGAGATTACGGACCAACTAAAAGGTCCAAAAAAGATACGATACTTCTTGGAAGATACCGTTCACAACGGCCTCATATATCACAGAAGTTGGCGATATCGCCACTTTTGGCGACCATGCCATGATCAACTGGGGTCTTGTCCTGGCGCGATTCCATGAAAAAGGCCCCATCGCGAAGATGGGGCCTTAAACAAAGGTAACGTTCTTACTGTGGGATTTCGGCGGTCAGGCCCTCGACATAGAAATCCATACCAGCCAATGTTCCATCATCGGCAATTTCACCCTCTGCCAACCAGACGCTGCCATCCTGTTTGTTGATAGGGCCTGTGAATGGATGATATTCGCCTGACCGCATTGCTTCGATCATGGCTTCCGCGCTGGCCTTGACCTCGGCAGGCACGGCGTCGGTGATCTCACCGATTTTGACCATGCCGGGCGCGATCCCATCCCATGTGTCGGTGCTCTCCCATGTCCCGTCGATGACAGCCTGAGTGCGGGCGATGTAGTAGGGTGCCCAATCGTCGATGATGGACGACACGCGCGGGAATGGCCCGAACTCCGCCATGTCCGAGGCTTGACCGAAGGTGACAACGTTCCCGGCCTGCTGTGCAGCCGCTTGTGGTGCGGTAGAGTCGGTGTGTTGTAGAACCACGTCAGCACCTTGTTCGATCAGAACAGTCGCAGCTTCCGCCTCTTTCGCGGGATCAAACCATGTGTAGACCCAGACGATCCGGAAATCGACGTCCGGGTTCACTTCCTTGGCGTGCAGGTAGGCCGCGTTGATGCCCCGAATAACCTCAGGGATCGGGAAGGAGGCGATATACCCGATGATGTTGCTTTCGGTCATATGCCCGGCAATGTGGCCCTGCACGGCACGGCCTTCGTAAAAGCGCGCAGAATAGGTCGAGACGTTTTCTGACCGCTTATAGCCTGTCGCATGCTCGAATTTCACATCCGGGAATTTTTCGGCAACTGCAATGGTCTGATCCATGTAGCCAAAAGATGTCGTGAAGATCAGATCAGCCCCTTGCAGCGCCATCTGTGTCATCACGCGCTCCGCATCGGCGCCTTCTGGGACGCTTTCAACGAACACAGTCTCAACCGCGTCGCCAAAATGCTCTTCAACAGCAAGCCGCCCTTGATCGTGTTCATATGTCCAGCCGCCATCGCCGACCGGGCCAACATAAACGAAGCCGACCGTGGTCGGGTCATCCTGCGCATGGCCCCCTGTTGCCACACCAAGTGCGAGCGTTGCACTGGCGAGTAGTTTTTTCATTGTCATGTGTTTCCCCTTGGTGGTCTTGATTGCCTCAACGCGAGGCGTGGAATGATTGGCCGAGTGACCCCGGCGCACGTCCGGCTCGCATAATAACCAGAACGGCGATGGTGGCCAGATAGGGCGCCATGGAAAGATACTCGACAGCGATCGCGGCGCCTGCTGCTTGCAGGTTGAGCTGTAACACAGTCACACCGCCAAAGAGATAAGCACCCAGCAAAAGCCGCCATGGGCGCCAACTTGCAAAGACGACAATCGCCAGCGCGATCCAACCGGCCCCCGCCGTCATCCCTTCGGTCCATTGCGGGACGCGAACAAGCGACAGATAGGCCCCGCCCAGCCCCGCGCAGGCCCCGCCAAACATGATGGCCAGCAGGCGGACGCGCACCACGTGATAGCCCAGGGCATGCGCGGCTTCATGGTTTTCACCAACGGCGCGCAGGATCAGACCGGCGCGTGAATATTTCAGGAACGCCCAAACCGCAGCGACAAGCAGGATGCCGACATAGACCATCGGATCGTGCTGAAATACAATTGGACCGATGATCGGGATGTCACCCAGCAGCGGAATATCCCAGTCGGGAAATGCAGGCGCTTTGATCCCGATATAGCCCTGACCCATCAGTGCCGACAGGCCCAGACCAAACAGTGTCAATGCAAGGCCCGTCGCGACCTGGTTCGACAAAAGAAGCTGGGTCAGCACTCCAAACAGCAACGCCAGGATTGCCCCACCAATCGCCGCCCCGATAAAACCCAGCCAGGGTGATCCGGTATTCACAGCAACGATAAATCCACAAATGGCCCCGGTGATCATCATCCCCTCGACGCCCAGGTTCAACACACCCGCACGTTCAACGACCAGTTCACCGATGGCGGCCAACATGATCGGGGTTGCCGCCACCATAAGTGACGCGAAAAGCAGGGCCGGGTTGATGGCAGAAAGATCCATCAGACCACCATGCCCAGAACGGATTGCGGCATCACTAGCTCGACCAGACTACCCAAAACGATCCCGACGGGCAGACCGTATCGGCCAAGGCGGGCTATGGGCGATTGGCCGGGTTTTGCCCCGCGTTTGCGCGCGGGCCGCACACCCGCTCCACCGAAAAGGAAATTGCCAAACCGGTCTTCAAGTTTTCGCCACGCCATCATGCCAAACCAGATCAGGCATGCGATCGCGGCTGCAACGAGGCCCATCATCAGACCGTCCTCCGCGACAATCTTGATAATCGCACCCAGGGCCAATCCCAAGAGCACCCCGATCACCGGCCTGGTGACCCCGTTCACCCAATCTTCAAAACTTGCTCGATCGCTGCTCATGCCGGTTTCCCTCGCCCAAACCGTACCCGGTAATTCGTCAACACATCCATTGCCAGCAGGAAGAACAGCAGCATCCCCTGCAAAAGCTGGATCGCCGCCCCCGGCAAACCAAGGTTCGATTGTGCGATTTCACCACCGATATAGGTCAGCGCCATGAGCCCACCTGCCAGTAAGATGCCCACCGGATGCAATCGGCCCAAGAAAGCCACAATGATCGCTGTAAACCCGTAGCCGACATTGAAATCGATACTGACCTGCCCGGCTGGCCCCGAAATCTCAAACAATCCGGCAAGTCCGGCCAAACCCCCGGATATCCCCATGCAAAGCAAAACCAGGCGTGCAGGGTTCACCCCGGCAAACCGTGCCGCACGCGGGCTTTGCCCCGACAACCGCACCTGAAAGCCAAAGATATGCCGCGACAGCGCGATATAGGCCATGATCACCGCGATAAACGCAAAAACGACACCCCAATGCATGCCTGCACTTTCATTGATCCAGCTTGTGGCACTTGGATAATTGCTCAGATTGCGTGACCCTGGAAAACCCTGACCATCGGGATTGCGCAGCGCACCCAGGGCCATCGATGACAAAAGCTGTTCAGCAACATAAACCAGCATCAGCGAGACGAGGATCTCATTCGTTCCAAATCTGACACGCAAAAAGCCGGGGATCATGGCCCAGGCAAGACCGCCGAGCGCCCCTGCAATGACCATCAACGGAAAAATGATAAAGGCTTCGGTGGGATAAAACGCCAATCCGACAGCCGCACCACATAAAGCCCCGATGATGTACTGCCCCTCGGCCCCGATATTCCAGATCCCCGCCCGAAACCCGAAAGACAACCCAATCGCGATCAACACCAGCGGCGCGCCTTTGATCAAAAGCTGCGGGCGATAAAACCACGCGAATTCCGAAAAGAGCGGATCAACAAAGATGGTGCGGATGGTCTCGAACGGGTTGTTTCCCAGCAGCGCGAACAGCAGACCACCAAAGATCATGGTCAACAAAACGGCAAGAACCGGGGTGGCAAATGTCCAGATACGCGATGGCTGGGGCCGTTTCTCGAGCATGATCATGACAAGATGTCCCTTATCATCTTGCCAAAAATACTCCCGCCGGAGGCATCCTTACGTCTCCACATGCGCCACCTCCATGTCATGCGCTCCACCCAGCATCAGACCGATCTCTTCCACGGTCAGCCCACTTGCTGGACGGGGTGCAGACAGGCGCCCTTCGTTCAAAGCGGCAAACCGGTCCGATATTTCCATCAGTTCATCAAGGTCCTGACTGATGCAGATGACCGCCGCACCCTTGGCGGCAAGATCCAGCAGCGCCTGCCGGATCGCTGCCGCGGCAGAGGCATCGACCCCCCATGTGGGCTGATTAACCACAAGCACCTCCGGGGCCTGCATGATCTCGCGTCCGATGACGAATTTCTGCAGATTGCCCCCGGACAACGACCGTGCTGCGTTTTGCGGCCCCGGCGTGCGTACATCAAATGTCTTGATCACGCCGTCTGCAAAGTCACGTGCCTTTGCCCAATGCAGAAAGCCGCGCGTTGTCAGCCTTTCCCGGGTTGTGGCGGTCATGATTGCGTTCTCGGTCAGGCTCATATCCGGGGCGGCGGCATGGCCCATGCGTTCTTCGGGTGCGGCCAGCAATCCCATTTGACGGCGTGCATTCGGGCGCATCTGGCCGATTTCGCGCCCCTGATACACGACCATGTCAGCCGGGGTCGCCATTTCACCTGACAATGCTGCGACCAGTTCGTCCTGCCCGTTCCCGGCAACACCGCCGACCCCCAGAACCTCACCCTTTTGCACATCTAACGAGATATCGCGCAACGCAGTCCCAAAACGGTGCGGGGCCCGTGCGCTGAGATTGCGCAGCGACAGGATCACCTCTCCGGTATCGCGGGGTGCTTTTTCTGGCACCTGCAATGTGCTGCCGACCATCAGTTCTGCCATATCGCGGGCGGATGTTATGCGCGGATCGCAGGTGCCCACCACAGCGCCCAGCCGCAAGACTGTGGCGGTATCACACAGCGCCCGGATCTCCTCCAACTTGTGCGAGATGTAAAGGATCGCCGTACCCTCGGCGCTTAGCTTGCGCAGGGTTTCGAACAGGATCGCAACCTCTTGCGGGGTCAGCACCGATGTGGGCTCATCCATGATCAACAGCTTTGGGTCTTGCAGCAGGCAGCGGATAATCTCGACCCGCTGACGCTCCCCTGCTGACAACTCACCTACGATCCGCGATGGATCCAAAGGAAGCCCGTATTGATCTGACACCACGCGCACACGCGCTGCGATCTCGCTTTGCGCCGGTGGATTTTCCATCCCAAGTGCGATGTTTTCGGCCACATTCAACGCGTCAAATAGCGAAAAATGCTGAAACACCATCGCAACGCCAGCAGCACGGGCGGCACGGGGGTCGGGCGGCTGAAACGGAACGCCAGCAAGCTCCATTGCGCCGCTATCGGGTTTGACCAGGCCGTAGATCGTCTTGACGAGTGTGGATTTCCCCGCACCGTTTTCGCCCAATAGCGCGTGAACCTCACCACGCATGATATCAAAGGACACATCGTCATTTGCGACGACACCGGGATAGGCCTTCGTCAATCCCGAAAGCCGCAATAATGGGTTCGTCATGCAGTGCGGTCCTTTGTCCGGGCATTTGCCGGGCTGATCATTGCGGTTGCCACGCCAAGTGCAAGGGCCGCAGGGTGTTTTCCCAAGCGCGGATCGCCAATGGGACAGGCGATGCGCGAAATCTGTGCCGGGTCATGCCCCAAAGCAGCGAGCCGGGTTTTGAAACGCGCCCATTTTGTCGCCGACCCGATCAGACCCGCCTGGGCAAATGGACGTGACAGGATTGCATGGCAAATAGCCAAGTCCATGTCATGGCTATAGGTCAGCACCAGATGTGCGGCATCGTCCGGCGCATGTTTGACCACGGCAGCGGGGTCCGTCGCAACCAGGGTTGTCACATCCGTTTCGGGAAAGCGGTCCGCGCTGGTATCAATCCAGGTCAGCGCAAAATCGGGCAGCGGTTTCATGACATGCACTATCGCCCGACCGACATGTCCCGCGCCATAAATCCACAAGGGGCGGGTGGATGGCGCCTGCAGTGTTTCGGCCATTTCCCACAGAAGGGTCACCGCCCCCCCGCAACATTGACCCAGCGCCGGTCCAAGCGGGATGCGCCGCGTCAGGGTTGCCCTGCCTTCGCTGATCATCTGCCGCGCTGTGGCAATTGCGTCCCATTCCAGTGCGCCGCCGCCGATGGTGCCTTCGGTCCGGTCCGCCCAGACCAGCATCTGCGTACCCGCATTGCGCGGTACAGAGCCGGCGGTTTTGGTAACGGTGATGCGGATGCAGTCCGTCATCCGCGGGCCCGTCCGACAGCGTTCAGCACTTCTTCGGCGGTCGCAGGCGCTTGCAGATCCGGGTAGTTGGATCCGCAGGCACTGACCGCATCAGAAAGGGCCAGAAAGGCAGAAATCCCCAGCATGAAGGGTGGTTCGCCTACTGCCTTGGAGCGATAGATCGTCTGCGCGGGGTTCGGCGCGTCCCAGAGCGCCACATTGAAAATATCGGGCCGGTCAGAGCAGGCGGGTATTTTATAGGTGGCAGGGGCATGGGTGCGTAGCCGCCCCTTGTCGTCCCAGACCAGTTCCTCGGTCGTCAGCCAGCCCGCACCTTGGACATACCCACCTTCAATCTGGCCGATATCGAGGGCCGGGTTCAGGGATGCGCCCGCATCGTGCAGGATATCGGTGCGCAGGATACGGTTTTCGCCGGTCAGCGTGTCGATGACAACCTCGGTGACGGCCGCCCCTTGGGCGAAGTAGAAGAATGGCGTGCCTTCACCTTTGATCCGGTCCCAGTTGAGGCCAGGGGTCTTGTAGAACCCCGTGGCCGACAGGCTCACGCGGTACTGGTAAGCGGTCGCGGCAGCCTCGGCAAAGGTGATGTTCTCGGTGCCGATCTGGACCATGCCGTCTTTGAAATGGATGTTCTCGGTCTTGGTCTGGTGCAATTCGGCCAGACAGGCCGCAATCCGGTCACGGATGATGTCGCAGGCATTGGCGACGGCCATGCCATTCAGGTCGGAGCCAGAGGAGGCCGCAGTGGCAGAGGTGTTCGGGACCTTGCCAGTATCAGTCGCCGTGATCTTGACGTGGCTGACATCGATCCCGAACCTGTGGGCGGCCACCTGTGCTACCTTCTGAAACAGCCCTTGCCCCATCTCGGTTCCGCCATGGTTCATATGGACCGAGCCGTCCTGATAGACATGGACCAGCGCCCCTGCCTGGTTAAGATGGGTAAGTGTGAAGGAAATGCCAAATTTTATGGGGCTGAACGCAATTCCGCGCTTCAAGATCGGCTGTTTGTCATTCCACGCCGCGATGGCCGCGCGGCGTTTGGTATAATCCGATTGCGTCAGCAGCTTGTCCGTCATCCCGCGCAGGATGAAATCCGTGACTTCCATATGATAGGGCGTTGTTTGCACCTTTGGCTTGGGGGAGTAGGCCCCACCAAATCGCGTACCTCGTCCGATCTTCTCATGTTCCAAAATACCTTCGGGGGCGCGCGCAGCGCGGGGGGCAGACGGCCCCCCTCCGTTCATCTCTGCATAATAATTACGTTGCCGGACAAGTGCGGGGTCCAGACCCAATTTCGCCGCGACATGATCCATCACGCGTTCAATCCCCAACACACCCTGCGGCCCCCCAAAACCGCGATAGGCGGTGGCGGATTGGGTATTGGTTTTCAAACGATGCGAGGTGATCCGGGCGCTGGGCAGGTGATAGGCATTGTCGGCATGCAGCATCGCGCGGTCAGCCACGGGAAGCGACAGATCCTGCGCCCAACCGCAGCGGGTAAACTGCGTGAAATCCACCCCCGCGATACGGCCTTCGCCATCAAATCCCGCCACGTAATCAATCCGGAAATCGTGCCGCTTGCCCGTGATGATCATGTCGTCATCGCGGTCATAGCGCATCTTGCAAGGGCGGCCCGTGGCGCGTGCAGCCACAGCACAAGCGACCGCAAGCGCGTTCCCCTGGCTTTCCTTGCCGCCGAAACCGCCCCCCATGCGCCGCACCTCGCAGCGCACGGCATGCATCGGCAGGCCAAGCGCATCGGCAACCTTGTGCTGCATCTCGGTCGGATGCTGGGTGGAACTATGCACCACCATATCCCCACCTTCCTGCGGCAGGGCGAGGGCGGCTTGCCCTTCAAGATAGAAATGTTCCTGCCCGCCCATGTTGATGCTGCCCCGCACATGATGCGGGGCCTTTGCCAGGGCCTGATCCACATCGCCCTTGGTCCAGATGCGCGGGCCTTCCTCGAACCGGCTGTCGGCGGCAAGCGCATCTTCAATGGTCAGGATTGGCGTTTCTTCAGCGCAGGTGATTTGGCCCAGACGGGCGGCTTTGCGCGCGGCCAAATGGCTCTCTGCGATGACAAGGAATAGCGGCTGACCAAGATAGTGAATGTGGCCATCTGCCAACAGCGGCTCATCATGGACCGAAGGCGAGACATCGTTTGCAAAGGGCAAATCATCCGCCATCATCACCGAAATCACGCCAGGGGCTCTTTTCACTTCTGCGAGGTTCATCGCGCTGATCGTGCCCCTCGCAATCTCGGACAGCCCAAAGGCCAGATGCAATGCGCCAGCAGGCGTCGGGATGTCGTCGATATACCGCGCCGCGCCGGTCACATGGAGTTGCGCTGCATCATGGGGCAGGGGTTTTGCGACGCTCATGCGCGAACCGCCAGTACGTTTGTATCTTGCCCGTTCATTTCCGCAAAATAACGCTGCAGCAGGTTCTGTGCAATTTGCAGACGGTAGGCGGCTGAGGCGCGCATATCGGTCATCGGCGTGTAGTCTTCGGCAAACTTCATTGCAGCCGCTGCAATTGCCGCAGTGCTCCATGGCTGGCCAATCAGCGCCGCCTCGACGGCATGCGCGCGGTGCGGCGTGCCCGCCATGCCTCCGAATGCGATGCGGGCATCGCTGACCATATCGTCGGTTACGGTGATATTGAAACACCCGCAGACGGCCGAGATATCCTGATCAAACCGTTTGGAAATTTTGTAGCAGCGCAAATCGGGTGCGGCTTTAGGCAGCGTGACGCCGGTCACCAACTCGCCCGGTGCTCTGTCTTGTTTACCGTATTCAAGAAAGAAATCCTCAAGTGGTATGTCACGCAAGGTCTCGCCATGGCGCAGATGCAGCGTTGCGCCAAGCGCGATCAGTGCGGGGGGATTGTCTCCGATAGGTGAGCCATTGGCGATGTTCCCGCCAATCGTGGCCGTATTGCGCACTTGGTCCGAGCCATACCGCCGGATCAGTTCGGCGTAAGACGGGTGATACCCAGCCATCACGGTCATCACATCCGTCATCGTGCAGGCAGCGCCAATATGGATGGTGTCGTCGTCAATATCGATCTGCTTAAGATCGGCACAGCGGTGCAGGAACCCGACATCAGATAGGTCCCGCAATTGCTTGGTCACCCACAGACCGACATCGGTCGCCCCGGCAATCAGCGTTGCATCTGGATGGGCGGCGTACCATGTTGCCAACTCATCAAGCGTTTCGGGCGCGTAAGGCCGCGCATCCGTCTGTGGCACATCATCCTGCATCCAGTTCGGCACAGGGGCTTTGGCTGCAGCCTCCGCTGCACGCACGATGGGCGCATATCCGGTGCAGCGGCACAGATTGCCCGCCAGCACATCATCATAGTCGGTACGACCGACCATATGCCCTGCCGCCATTGCGGCGATAAAACCCGGCGTGCAGAACCCGCATTGCGATCCATGATGGTCGACCATGGCCTGCTGCACCGGGTGCAGTGTCCCATCGGGGCCGCTGATCCCTTCGACCGTGCGCACGGTTTTGCCGTGCAGCTGCGGCAGAAATAGGATACAAGCGTTGAGCGCCTTGGGGCCGCTTTCATCGCCGACAATCACGGTACATGCGCCGCAATCGCCTTCATTGCAGCCCTCCTTGGTGCCGCAAAGCCCCCGTTCAATCCGCAACCAATCCAGCAAAGTCTGCGTGGGTTCCGTTTCGACCCGCACGGTTTCCCCGTTCAGAAGAAACGTGACATCCATGATGTAAACCTGCCGCCTTACCAAACGCGCTGCCAGGGGTGCCAGATGTCGATGCGGCGTAGACCTCTGCCCCGTTCCAACGGGTATCAAAACCGGGTGCTGCGCCTATTGCAAGTGCTTTTGCGGTCGCATCGCCCAATCGCTGCGCGACCGCATGTTCTTTCAGCATAGCAGGGTGAAAATCCCGCAGTCTCTAGTGCGGTGCCAGCACTGTCGGCGCGTAGCGCTCCAGATTGTCCAAGCCGCCGTCCCAGCCCTGCTGGAACTCCGCCAGCGTATCCGGGCCGGAGAAAGACGAGACGGCAACTGTCAGACTGAGCTTTGTGCCCGACCCTTCCGGCGTCAGCGCATAGGTGACTAGAGAGGTGCAGAGTGCATCGTCCCCGATTATAAGCGTTTCGGTAAATACCGCACGATCTGGGGCAGCAAGATCGTACCACCGTGTATCGATGACGAATTCGGGTGCATCGGCGGGACCGCAACGATGCCGGTCTTGCCCGCCGACACGCACATCCGCACTGTCGACGATCAGCACAGTGTTATCATCTGGCCCACCCCATTTTTCACGGTGCTTGGGGTCGGTCAGCACCTCCCAGAGTTTCGCGGGGGGCAAGGGTAATGTCCGGTGCATATCAAATGATTTTGTATCAAGCGTCATTGGTTTCTCCTTCACTGTCTTTGGAAATCTGATGGGCAAGCGTCTCTAGCCGGTCGAGGCGGCTTTCCCAGATCTCGCGCTGCCAGGCGAGCCAGCCCTGCGCTTCGATCAGGGGGCCAGCCTCGATATGGCAGGTGCGCACGCGGCCCTTCTTGATGGACCGGACGATGCCGGTATCCTCCAGCACTTTCAGATGCCGCAGAAAGGTGGGCAGGGCCATATCGTGGGGTTTGTGCAATTCGCTGACGCTGGCCGGGCCGGAAGCCAGGCGCTCAATCACTGCGCGGCGGGTCGGGTCGGCCATGGCGCCGAAAAAGGAATCAAGTTGGTTAGTCATGTAGCTAAGTATTGGAGGATTGAAATCAATTGTCAATATAGTAAGTCATTATGCTAACTATTGAGCTGCTTGTGCCCTATGCCTGATCAGATACGCTACCGTTATGACCCCTGATCCCCGATTC
>JBCBDL010000019.1:0-39432 GCA_038529695.1 Pseudomonadota bacterium
CGATTTCAGTCTGGTCATCAGCAAAGGCCACACCATTTGCGGCGGTGTTTGGATCGGTGCTGCCGAAGAAGAGCCGGGATTGTTCGGCGGCATCACCACCGCCACCACCGGACGAACATGCCGCCAAAGTGCTGAGGGAGGTCATCAGGAGAAGGGATGCGGTCAATCTCATATCATCTGTTCCTTGCGCTGCGTGTCTGGTGTTCAGTTGGGTTACGCCTGACGCATTCGCTTTATTCACCAGAAAATTCGCGGTGGTGGATCAGTCGGCCTGCGGCTAGAACGTGGCGCAAGGGGGCAGAGCATGCGGGTATTCTTTACAGGCGGCAGCGGCAAAGCGGGTAAATGGGCGATCCGGCATTTGCTGGAGCAAGGACATCAGGTCACCAATGTGGATCGCGTGCCATCTGGTCTGGATGTGCCGGAATTGCTGATTGACCTGTGCGATCCGGGGCAAGTGATCGGGGCGATGTCGCAGATGGCCGATTGGCCGGATCTGGAAACAGGCGTGCCTACTTATGATGCGGTTGTCCATTTCGCGGCAGTCCCGCGTATCCTGATCGGCACGGATGGCGAATGCTTTCGCCAGAATACCCTGACGACCTATAACGTGATCGAGGCGGCAATGAAGCTTGGGATCCGCAAGGTCATTTTTGCCTCGTCCGAGACGACTTATGGCATCTGTTTTGCGCAAGGCGAGATGAAGCCCAACTATGTCCCCGTGGATGAGGATCATCCGACCGTGCCCCATGACAGCTACGCGATGTCGAAGGTCTGCAACGAGGCGACAGCGCGGTCGTTTCAGGCTCGCAGCGGTGCGGATATCTATGGCCTGAGGATTAATAACGTCATCGAACCTGATGAATACGAAAAGAATTTCCCGGAATTCTTAGCTGATCCGGCACGCCGCCGCCGCAATATCTTCGCCTATATCGATGCGCGCGATCTGGGCCATATGGTGGATCGTTGCCTGCAAACGGATGGCCTGGGCTATCAGATATTCAATGTGGCCAATGACGATCTGTCCGTTGGGATCACCGCAAAGGAGGTCGTTGCGCAATTCTATCAGGGTGTAGAGGTCCGTCGGGCGATGCGCGAGGATGAGACGATGTATGCCAATGACAAGGCCAAGCAGATGGTCGGTTTCGCGCCAAAGCATTCCTGGCGCGAGGTGCTGGGGTGAGCGTTTCCACATTCGATCTGGCCGAATTTGAAGCGGCCGATAAGAATACGCGCAATATTGTCGCCGCCCGACTGGACGCGATGTGTCGTGACACGGGCTTTTTGGTGTTGCGTGGGCATGGTGTGGCCCCGGACATTATCGCGGATATCTGGCGCGCGGCCGCGGCATTCTTTGCCCAAGACGCTGCAGCGAAACAAGCGGTTGCGCCGCCTTATGCTGGCTATCCATATGGGTATTTGGGCCCGGAAACCGAGGCGCTTGCGCGGTCAAAGGGCGAGGCAACGCCACCTGATTTGAAAGAAAGCTTTAACGGTGGGCCATTGAGCGTGCCGGAAGACGCGCCTGAGGCCGCGCTGCGTTTTTGTTATCAGCCGACGATCTGGCCCGAACTTGCTGGATTTCGACCGGCATGGGAGGCCTATTATGTCGCGATGGAAGACTTGGCAGCGCGCATCATGCGGGCCTTTGCGGTTGCACTGGCTTTGCCGGAGCATCATTTTGATCCCTTCGTCGCGCATCCTATCTCGGCCCTGCGCGCGCTGCATTATCCGATGACTGTTGATGCCCCTTTGGACAAGCAGCAAAGGGCGGGCGCCCATACCGATTACGGGTCATTGACGATCTTGCTGCCTCAGCCCGGCAGCCAGGGCTTGCAGGTCATGCGGGATGGTGCGTGGGTTGATGTGCCCGCACCAGAAGGCGCGTTTGTCATCAATATTGGCGATCTGATGGCGCGATGGACTGCGGATCGTTGGGTCAGCACCTTGCATCGGGTCGTTGCACGGCCCGGCCAAGCGGCACGCCAATCGCTCGCGTTTTTTCATCAACCAAACTGGGATGCGGAAATCATCCCACTTGATGGGTCAGAGATCTATCCACCGGTCAGATCAGGACCTTACCTGATGGCAAAGTTTCAGTCGACAGGCATGTGACCTTCTGGCGCTGGTACCCAGATTTGGCTGTGCTAGCTATAACGAAGGGAGGCGTGGCCGAACGATGCCCGAATTTGATCACCCTGTTGCAGTGATGGATGCCAACTGTGCCTTATGCAGTTGGGGTGCGCGCATGATCCATCGCCTGGACCGAACGGGTCAGATCATGATCGCCCCGATACAATCTGACAGTGGCGCGGCATTGATGCATGAGTATGGCCTTGATGCACTGGATCCTGAAAGCTGGCTTTTCATCGAAAATGGCAAAGTTTGGCGTGACTTTGACGCACTCATCCGGTTAGGCGAGCGATCAGGCGGTTTGGGCCGGCTCTTTATGGCGTTGCGCCTGCTGCCGCGACCGATGCGAGATCGGCTTTACCGGTCTGTTGCACGCAATCGGTATCGGCTTTTTGGTCGTGGTGATATGTGCGCATTGCCTGATCCGGCGTTTCGGGCGCGTCTGATGTCATGAAAGTCATCGTCTTGGGTGGCTACGGTGTGTTTGGCGCAAAGCTGGTCACGTTGCTTTCACGTGATGGGCATGATGTTGTTGTTGCAGGCCGCTCTGCGGACAAGGCGCAAGCACTGGCGGTACAGGTTGGTGCCCGAACACTGGTTGTGGACCGGCAGGGCGATCTGGCCGCGTTGTGGAAAATGCGGCCCAATGCGGTTGTGGACGCAGCGGGGCCATTTCACGCCTATGGAGATGATCCCTACCGTTTGGCCAGGGAGTGCATTAAAAATGGTGTACATTACCTTGATTTAGCGGATGATCCGGCGTTTTGCGTTGGTGTTTCGGCACTTGATGAAGCCGCAAGGGCCGCTGGTGTCTTTGCCATATCGGGTGCATCTAGCGTGCCCGCAATCTCGTCGGTTCTTGTGGCGCATTTTGCAGCTCGCGCGGATGAGATTGATATGATCAGCACCGCCATCGTGCCTGGCAATCGGGCGCCACGTGGCCGCGCGGTGATTGAGAGCATTCTCAACCAATGTGGTCGTCCCTTTGAGATGCGCGTCGCCGGTAAGACTGTGGCAACGCGCAGTTGGTCCCGCCCGGCACGTGTGGATCTGGCGGCGGGCATCCGCCGCAGAGCCTGGCTGATGGAGGTTCCGGATAACCGCCTCTTTGGCGCCGTGTTCGGTGCGCGCACCGTCATTTTCAGGGCCGGGATGGAGCTGGGCGTGATGAATTATGCGCTAGGCATCATATCCTGGCTTCGCGGATATCTGCGCTTTGGGATGCCGGGTTGGTTTGTCACTCTCTCGCTTTGGATTGCCGCCCGTCTGTTGCCGTTTGGCACCGACATTGGCGGCATGGTCGTTGCCGTCACGACCCGTCAGCGCGAGACGTGGTCGCGCACGACCTGGCGCATGGTTGCGACCGCGGGTGAGGGGCCGTACATCCCGGCGGTCATGTCCCGCGTGATCTTGCGTGATCCTTCTGCAATCGCGGTTGGTGCACGCCCTGCGCTCACGGTGGTTTCGTATGCACAGCTGCAAGACGGGATGAGCGATCTTGCCGTGACGACCCGTGTGATGGAAGAGAAGATAACACCGCTATTTGCGCGCTTTCTCGGCGGCGACTTTGCCCATTTGCCACAGACTGTGCAGCAGGCACATCGCGTGCCCGCGCCAAGGCGCCTGACGGGCCGCGCACGGGTCACGCGAGGCACATCGCTCTGGGCGCGTGGCCTTGCGGCCATTTTTCGGTTTCCGCGTGAAACCGATGATATTGCCGTTTCGGTGCTGATGACCCCGGAGGGTAATGGCGAAACGTGGGAGCGGCAGTTTGGCAAGCAGACCTTTCGGTCACATCTGCGCATGGACGCAGACACGATGACCGAACGGTTTGGGCCATTCACATTTACACTGAACCTTCACGTTGCCGCGGGTGCATTGCACTTTCCCGTTGCTGCGGGGCGGTTGGGCCCTGTCCCTTTGCCGCGGTTTTTGCTTCCGATCAGTATAGCGCGCGAGTTCGAAACTGACGGACGCTTTCACTTTGATGTCAGGCTCCAGGCGCCGCTGACCGGCAGCTTGATGGTCCATTACCAAGGCTGGCTGGACGCCGAAGATGCCGTCACGCCTCAGCAATTGAAATCAGCAGTGCGTTGATTGGCCAAGCGGCCTTGAATGTCGCCATGATCTGATCAGGCAGCGGTTCGGCCCCCGTCATTTCGCGACTGGCCGTCAGGCCCTTCATCCGCAAAAGATGACCGGCCGGATGGTCCTTGTCATATGGCGAAGGAACCCTTTTGAGCGCGGGTTCGCGCAGCCTGAAACCCTGATCGGTCACGTCTCGTACAATCCCCATGATCCGGTCGGTATCGAGATCGAGCATCTTGCGCCAATTGGCCAGCACGGCCTTGTCAAACCCCATCATGCCGACGCCAGCCGTCGTATAATCCCGTCCAATGCCGAAAAAGAAAACCGGGTTCTGCGGGGCGTCGCTATCGACCTGCCACATCATATGGAGATGGGTGTTGTAGGGTGTCTTGTCCTTGGAAAAGCGGACGTCGCGATGCGGGCGAAAGAGCTTGGATTTGATCGGGGCATCGGCCAAGGCAGAAAGCGGTTCGGTCAGCTGATCCAGCAACGTAAGTGCCGGTGCCTTGAGTTTGGTGTCGTAGGTTTTTTTGTTCACTTGCCACCAATCGCGGTTATTGTTCTGTGCCAACTGATCAAAGAATGCCACCGCATCTCTTTGGAGTGCTGTAAAATCTGACATGCGCGTCCTCCTATTTTGCGCAGCCTGCCATGACCCAGCGCAATGTGTCTATGGACCCTACGTCAGTTCCATCCTAAGGCTTTGCGGATGGACCAAATCGCCCAAACATACCAAGATCACACCAGAGCGATCTGGAAGCTGGGGATGCCGCTGATCCTGAGCAATCTGGCAATGTTCGCGATCCATATCACCGATACGATCATGCTGGGCTGGTATGATGTCACCGCCCTTGCGGCATCAACCATTGCGGGCACGATGTTTTTCGTCATCTTCATCGTCGGGGCAGGGTTTGCGCAGGCCGTCACGCCGATGGTGGCAGCCGCCGCCGAAGAGGATGATGAGCGTCAGGTCCGCCGTGTTACGCGCATGGGGCTGTGGCTGTCGATCATCTATGGATTGGCGGTCACCCTGCCGTTTTTCTGGGCCGAAGAGATCCTGATCGCCATCGGGCAGGATCCAGAAGTGTCAGCGCTGGCGCATATTTATCTGCAGATCGTCATCTGGCAAATGGTGCCCGCGTTGATTGTGATGACGATGAAGTCGTTTTTGGCCGCGCTTGAACATGCTGCGATCATCCTCTGGGCGACGATTGGTGCGGCGATCATCAATGCATTCGTCAATTATGCACTGATTTTTGGGAATTGGGGTGCTCCGGAACTGGGTATTGAAGGGGCGGCGATTGCGTCGCTCTGCGTCAATCTGTTTAGCGTTGCCATCCTATTGGGCTACACATTGTGGAAGCTGCCGCAATTTCAGTTGCTTAAAAACTTCTGGCGCAGTGATCGCGAGATTATGCGCCGGGTCTATGCGCTGGGCTGGCCGATTGGGCTGACTTCACTGGCCGAGGGAGGGCTGTTCAGCGCCTCTGCCGTCATGATGGGCTGGATCGGGGCGTTGGAACTCGCGGCACATGGCATTGCGATCCAATTGGCGAGCCTTGCGTTCATGGTGCATATTGGTTTCAGCCAGGCTGCGACCGTGCGGGCGGGCCGCGCGCTTGGGCGGCGCGATGAGGTTTCGCTGCGCAAGGGTGGGGCAACAGCGATGACGATGTCAGCGCTTTATGCGATGGTGACGTCTGCGATTTTCCTGATCATCCCTGACAACCTGGTGGCGCTTTTTGTGGATCCGACGGATCCGGACCGCGAAGCGCTCGTACGGATTGGCGCGAGCTTTGTCATTGTCGCCGCACTTTTTCAACTTGTTGATGGGCTTCAGGTGATGGCGCTGGGCCTGTTGCGCGGGGTGCAGGACACCGCGGTGCCGATGGTTATGGCCACGGTCAGCTACTGGGTGATTGGCATGCCGGTGAGCTACCTATTGGCCTTCACCTTTGGTCTGGGCGGTGTGGGCCTGTGGCTGGGGCTTGTGATTGGGTTGGCCTTTGCGGGTGTCTTGCTGTCCTGGCGCTTCTGGGCGCGCTCTGTCAGGATCGCACCCGCACAACCTGCCTAGCCCAAAAGCTCCAGATCACGCAGGCGCAGGCGTGGGTTCTTCATCTCTCCAAAATCGTCCAGATTGTGCTTGTGCGGGAACAACCCCAAATATTGGGCGAGCATGTCGCCGCGCAAGCCAAGGGCAAAGGCCGTGCCGGGATGCAGGCTTTCGATCTCGATCCCGTTGACGGTCAGGCTGCAATGGCGGGCAAAGCCGATCTGGTACACCTTGACCGGCGTTGCAGGCCGCAGTGCGATGAAATTGGTGCCATCAAAGAAATCACGGGCAGGGATAAAGGCCGCGGCCTTGCCGGTCAGCGTACGCACGGCAGGCGCGCGGTGCAACAGGCGCGCGGTCGGGCCGAGAACCAGATCAGGTGAGGGGCGGTTCAGCCCCAGCGCATCCGCAGTGATCCGCGTGAGGCTGCCATGATCGGGGTTGGTGTCATGATCAACGGGGCTGATCGTCATGGACCCGCTCCACAACAGCTTTTCATAGCGGCCATTGGACAGGCGAATGTCGTCGCCAGGCAGGACGTCTTCGATGGCCATCGGGCCATTTCCGGTTTGTAGGATCGCGCCGTGGCCAAGCGCCCCAAACGCATCTTCGAACGATGCCATGGCGGGCGCGCGTTTTGAGAATTCAACAATCTGATTGTCAGAGGTCAGATAAGCAATGTCGTATTTTCGCGTGCGCATGTGAGGATGAGTGGCCGCCTGGCCTGCATGAGGATATCGGTCGGCAGATCGCAGTTTGCCGGGTTTTGTGGTTGCACGCAGCGTGTGGCTGCTGGGGAACATGGTCATATGCTGGCCTGTAGGAACTATCGCATCATTCACCGCCCAACCCGGCGGTATCTGAAACGGTTTTCGATCTCCGCCCCAAGAGCGGCATGTACTGATTAACAGAGGCGATCGATCGGCCCGCCTCAAGGACCCCGTAAGTTGCTGGTCTTGCTAGGCCCGACGAATGTCTGACCCGTGCGTTTCGCGCGCCTCTTCAGCGCGGGCCTGTCGGCGTGCGATCATCGCCTGCCGAATATCCCCCCGCTCCCAGGGCATGGGTGTGTCATATGCGGCGACGGCGGCTTCGAGTGATTTTTGCCAACGACTTTTCATGTGATACCTCGTTTCTTTGTCGGCGCCCATTTGTAAGCGGCCGTTGGGTGAAACCTGCCCGACCAAACTGGCGATACTTTGACCGTTCATGGAAAAGGCTGCCGCATTGTGAAAAAATCGCTCAAAAACGTTTAAGTGTATGAATTTAAAATGTTTTATCGCCCTCACCTGCAGTGCGTAGATTAACAGGCCGTTAACGCAATATGAACACGTGGCGGTGTGGTCCCGCTCTTGCCGTATTACGGCCCCTTTTTGAGGCAAATTGCAGATATCAGCCGGCCATAATCGGCCTCTTTTCGGTGAACGGATCTGCGATAGCTGAAGAATCTGTCCGCGTCGGCATAGGTGCAATGGCGCGTCCAGGTGACTTGACCGATCCCGCATGCCCGCAATTGCGCGAGACCGAAAGCCGGTAGATCAAAGTGGAACCTGTCACCCTCTCCAGCGACAAAGTATCGGCCGTAGTCAGCGTTGATCGTGGTGAATTCGGCGTAGAATTCCGGGCCGACTTCATAATTGCGTTGGCTGATGCTTGGGCCAATCACAGCGTTGATCCTGTCGCGTGTGGCGCCCAGTTCCTCCATTCTGGCGACGGTCGCCTCTAACACGCCATGCAGCGCACCTTTCCATCCCGCATGGGCGGCCCCAATCACGCCTGCTTGCAGATCCGCAAACAGAACCGGCTGGCAATCCGCCGTCAGGATCGACAACGCCAAGCCAGGCGTCGCTGTGACAAGCGCATCTGCCTTGGTGTCAGTTGTGGTGGGGCCGTCCACGGTCACCGCATCGGCCGAATGAACCTGATGCACTCCGACCAAATGCTCTGTACTAACCTCAAGCGCCCGGGCGGCGCGGGTCCGGTTGATCCCCACGACGTCATGCTGGTCAGAACTGCCAAAACCGCAGTTCAAACCGGCGAAAACACCTGACGACGCGCCACCTTTGCGCGTGAAAAACCCGTGTGTTGTGCCATCAAGCAAAGGGTCGGTGATTATTTCGAGCGTCATGGCTCCAGTCCGGGGGGCGGTGTGGCCGTTGCAGGATAGATACTCATCACTTTGAATAGCTCACCCATTTCGGCAGGGTGGGTCAAGCGCCGATGTGCGGCGATGTGGTTTTGCAGTGCCGCATCTTTAAGCCCCTGCGCCAGTGACTGCGCCCGCGCCGTAATACCCAGCCGTTCCAGAAAAACGCCTTGTGTCGTCAACCGGCTGTGTTTGGCGGGCTGGCAATGGCGTGCAATCTCGGCAAAGTCCACATGGGCAGTCAAGTCGGCCCGCCCGGGTGCGGCCAGAGGGTCAACGCTGTCATGGCCGGAAAGCGCTTGCCACGTATCGCCCAGCGACTGCCAGTCACCATAATCGATGATCAGCGCGGCTCCGCCATCGCTGTTGATCTGGTCACCGATCTGCCGGATCATGCCAGGCAGGGTAGGGCAGATCTCGACCAGGTCACCGTCTTTTGTGTCAGCCAGACGATGCGCAAGCAGCGTCAGCGGTGCGGGCGCCGACAGACCGATCTGCAGGCCGTTCTGGCCGACACCCACCATCCGTTCGCGCCATCCATTCCCGTCGCGGATGAATTGGCGCATGGGCAATGCATCGAAGAATTCGTTGGCAATCAGGAAAAGCGGGCCGGCTGGCAGTGTATCGATTTGGTCATGCCACACCGCGCCTGGGACAGCCTGTGCCTGTGCCGCGCGCAAGACAGGCGATGTTTCAACAAAATGGACCGCAATCGCGTCATGAAAGCCTGGCACGCCGCGCGTCGCGCGCAAGATATCGGCCATCAATGTGCCGCGCCCCGGACCAAGTTCAGCGAAGATGCATTTGTCTGGCGCGCCTTGGTCCAGCCAGCATTGTGCCAGACACAGCCCAACCAATTCGCCAAACATCTGGCTGATCTCTGGTGCGGTGATGAAATCCCCCGCCACCCCCAGCGGGTCGCGGGTTGCGTAATAGCCATAGTCGGGATGCATCAGACAATCGGCCATGTAGTCGGCAATGGTGATCGGCCCGGTCTGCGCGATCCGCGCCTTTAACAGCCCCATCAATGCGGTCATTGCCGTCGCGCAATCACAATAACGGTGAGCCCTGCAAGGATCATGGGCAGCGTCAAAAGCTGCCCCATCGTCAGACCATAGCCGCCATAATGCAGGGCGAGCCCCAATTCGTTGCCAACGCTGACGAATTGCGCATCGGGTTGGCGCACGAATTCCACGATGAACCGCGACAACCCGTAGCCCAGAAAAAAGACGGCGGACAGCAACCAGGGCTTTTTCAGTGCGCCAAAGCGGAATGCAAGCAACAGCAAAATCATGCCAAGCAGCAACCCTTCAAGCCCCGCCTCGTAAAGCTGCGACGGATGACGCACGCAAGGCTCTGTCGCCGTGGCACAGGATTGCGCCGCAGCGCCAGGGAAAATCACGCCCCATGGGGCATCAGTGGGGCGCCCCCAAAGCTCTGCATTGATGAAATTGGCAATTCGGACCAAGAGAATCGCTGGGGTCGCCGACACGGCGATGATATCGGCAAGGTCGGGCAGGGGGACCTTATGGCGGCGGCTGAAAAGATAGACGCCGACAACCACGCCAATAAACCCACCATGAAAGGACAGCCCACCTTCCCATATCTTGATGATGTCGATGGGATTGGCGAGGAATTCGGCAGGCTTGTAAAACAGCACATAGCCGAGCCGCCCGCCGCCGATCACACCGATCACGACATAGGTCAGCAAATCTTCAAGTTGGTTGACCTGCATCGGTGGGCCATTTCGCCAAAGACCGGGCCGTCTCAGGGCGGCCTTGATAATTTGCCAGCCGATTGCGATCCCCACGATATAGCCCATCGCATACCAGCGCAGCACGATGGACATGCCAAAAAGCTCAAACGAAAAAATCTCAGGCGAGATATTGGGAAAGGGGATGGCCGCATACATGGCGCCATGTCTTGTCCTCTGCTGCGACGATGTCAACCAATCGGCGCGGGTTGTGTGATCAAGGTGAAGCGACCATATAGGTTCCAAGAAAATTGGAGAGTGTGATGCAGACAAAGAACAAAGTATTCGATGACCTGAGCCAATTGATGACCAACGCGATGGGCGTGGCCCAAGGTGCGCGGGATGAAGCGAACACGGCGATGAAATCGCTGATGGACCGCTGGCTGGCGGACCGTGATTTTGTGACGCGCGAAGAGTTCGATGCGGTGCGGGCGATGGCGCAGAAAGCGCGCGAAGAGAATGAAGCGCTAAAGGCACGGATCGAGGTGCTTGAGGGGAAAGCTTAGGGGTCAGATTTTTCTAGAAAAATCTTCGTGCCCAAGGAACCTTAGAAAATCCTTTCTTGCTCTGCTTCTCTCAGCACGTTGGTGATCACGCGCTCGGCGGCGGCCTGGCCCCGGCACAATTGCAAAAGTGTTTTCCAAAGCGTCCAGCCCGCGGCGCGTTCCCAGCACGCGGCATCCAGGTCGACGAGTTGAAAGAAAGCCATTCGCGCAGGCGCTTCAAAAAGTGTCCAGGCAATCGAGAGGTCGCATGCGGGATCCCCAATTGCGCAATTGCCAAAATCAATCACGCCTGACAGCTTGCCGTTTTGCATCAGGAGATTGTCAGGCGACACGTCGCCGTGCAGCCAAACAGGTGCACCGCTCCACGCACTGCGACAGGCGCGGTCCCAGACACGCAGGATCGCAGATGCGTCAACCTTTGCGTCAAGTTGACCCAGACAGTGGTGCACTTCTTGATGATAGATGCGCAGATCACCACCGCGATAGAAGTTGTGCTGACCAGCGGCGGGTCCGCCGGCGCTTGGCACCTGGCGCAGGGCGTTAAGGAAATGCGCAAGGTCAGCTGCGATGCTTTGCTGCGTTTTGGGTGTCGCAGACGCGACCGTTTGGCCCGGTTGCCAGCGCATAATTGTCCAGTGGAACGGATAGTGTTGTGATGGCTCGCCTGCCCCCAGAGGTTCGGGAATAGCAAGTGGTAGGTAAGCAGCTAAATGCGGTAGCCAGCGTTGTTCTTTTGGGGCCTGTGCGGCGTAGCGCGCGGCACTTGGCAGCCGCACCGACAGGGTATCGCCCAGATGAAAGGTGCGGTTGTCCCATCCTGATGTGGCGACGGGCCGTATAGGCAGATCCGCCCAATGCGGGAATTGCGCGGCAATCAGGCTGCGCACGAGCTCTGCATCTATGCACGGCTCGCTCAAAACTCTGACAAATACGCCACGAGAATATCCAGTGCCGCTTGCAAATCATCCTTTGCGATCATCTCGGTCACTGTGTGAATATACCGCGTCCCCACGGTGATCCCGACTGCGCGCGCGCCTGCGGCGGCTTGTTGGGCGGCGGCCCCGTCTTGACCGCCGGCGGCGAGCATCGTGCGCTGGTAGGGGATCTTTTTCTTGATGGCGAGCTTTTCGATATCGCTGACCAGCGCCTTGTCGGCGATAAATGAACTGTCGCGGACATGGAGGCCGAAGCCTTTGCCCTGCGTGGTTGTTGCGTCCTTTTCAGGGATACCGGGCGTGTCACAGGACAGCGTCACATCAATGCCCAGGCCAATATCGGGTTTGATCGCATAAGATGATGTGCGCGCGCCGCGCAAACCCACCTCTTCCTGGCTGGTGAAGGCCACGTGGATCTCCGCCCCGCGCCCTTTTTTGCCCAGCTTGCGGATCGCCTCGATCCCCAGCCAGCAGGCGATGCGATTATCCAGCGCTTTGGAGACGAATTTGTCTCCCATTTCAATAAAGGGTTCATCCATCACAACAAAATCGCCAACTTTGACGACATCATTGGCCTTTTTGCCCATTCCGAGATCGACGAAGAATTCACCGACCTCCGGAACTTTCTTACGGTCTTCAGGTGACTGGATATGGATCGGTTTGCCGCCGGGGTTCATCACCCCTTTGAAATCACCGTCATCGGTACAAACCAGCACCCGGCGGGAAAACAGGTTACGTGGATCAAACCCGCCCACAGGCTGCAGATACAGAAATCCGTCCTTGCTGATATGGCTGACAAGGAACCCGATCTCGTCCATATGACAAAGCAGCATGACTTTCGGCGCGCCCTTTTTCTTGGCGTCGCGCTTGCACAAAAGCGATCCCATCGGGTCGGTCGTCACATCATCAAACAGGCCCTTGATCTCGGATGTGATCAGATCGCGCACACGATGCTCATTGCCCGGCACGCCCGGCGTTTCGCATAGTTTTTTCAGAAGGTCGGTATTCATGGAAAACTCATTGTGTTGGTGGGTGTTGGATGCAAAGTATACGTTAGCAACGTAAAGTCGGTGTCTGCTGTTACCATTAGTCAACTGCTGGCAGCATTTTGACAAGTGCCCCACCCGAATGAACGAAACGGCACAGGCTGTTCCAAAATGACGAGAGAGAAAGTGATGCACATGATCTGCCGCGCGACTTTATCCATTTGCGCCGCTTTTGGCAGTGTCGCTCCGGCAGTAGCGCAGGATAATGGCAGCCTATTTCCAGACGCCGCGCAATTGGCGCACCTGCTGGATGTATTCGACATTCCGGGGCTGGCCATGGCAACGCTAGATGATTGTGTGCCGCGCGACGTTGTGACTGTCGGCAAGGCAGATCTGTCCACGGGGGCGGATGTGACGCGGCACACGGCATTTGAGGCGGCATCGCTGACAAAACCGGTCTTCGCCTATCTTGTCATGACCTTGGTCGCGGAGGGTGTGATCGACCTTGATCAGCCGATTGCGGACAGTTTCGATTATGCGCGGATTGCGGATAAGGTGGCTTATGCACAGCTGACCCCGCGCATGATCGTGACCCACCGAACCGGGCTGCCAAACTGGGTGGATGAGGGGACTGACTTTCATGAACGACGTGCTGTGATCCCCTTTCACGCGCCGCCTGATAGGCAGTTCAGCTATTCCGGCGAAGCATTTCAGATATTGCAGGCCTTTGTCGAGGATCAAACAGGGCAGTCGCTGCAAGAGATTTTTGAGGCGCGTTTGGGTACCATCATGCCCAACTCCACATTGCAGCGTCCTTTACCGGACAGTGTCACACCTTCGCGTGGCTATGAAACTGCACGCGATGCCGATAGTGGGCGGGGCATGGTGAATATCTACGATCGGGCAATGGCGGCAAGCTCACTTGCAACAACGGCAGATGATTATGCAGCGTTTCTCGCGCATATATGCCGGGCGGATGGGCTGCCACCTGACCTGCATGCGGATATGATCCGCCCGCAATCGCCGGCCCCTGCGGCGTTGATTGGGGCAGATGACGGCGCCGGGCCATCTGTATTGTGGGGTCTTGGCTGGATGATCGTCGACCTTGGCCCGGAAACGCTTGTCGGCCATGGGGGCAGCAACGATGAATGTAACAGCTTTGGTGGTTTTATCCGTCCAAGCGGAGATGGCATTGTTCTGCTGATCAACGGTGCCAATGGCCAGCACGTGATCGATGCGATTTTGATGCCGGACGGTGATGAGGCGACAGATTGATGTCGCTGACGGGTAATTTGCCTAGGAAATGATTTATCCCCAACAAATTGCGCGAAAGCCGCAATCACCCCCAAGAAATTGCTTTACAGGTGCCCGCTCAGGCCTCACGATATGTTGTAGGGGAATAATGTGAACAACACCTCCCCTAGAGCAGGCACCTAGCGCTTGGGCACTGCCATGACCCTTGCGCCAAAAAAAGTGAGGCCGAGCATATGGCATTGTCCGAACATTACCTTGAGGCAGAGGATCTGCATCCGATTGATCTGGTCGAGCATATCGCCGAACACCATGCGTGGGAATTTGACCGCATCCATGATGACCAGATCGCCATGGCCGTTGAAGGCCAGTGGCGTACGTATTCCATCACCCTGGCCTGGTCGCCTTATGACGAAACGTTGCGGCTGATCTGCACCTATGAGATGGAGCCGCCAGAAGAGCGGATGCCAGCATTGTTCGAGGCGCTGAACACGATCAATGACCGTTGCTGGGCCGGGTCGTTCACCTGGTGGGCAGAGCAAAAGCTGATGGTCTATCGTTATGGGCTGATGCTGGCGGGTGACCAGATGGCAGGCCCTGATCAGGTCGATACGATGATCAACGCCGCCGTGGCTGCGTGCGAGCAGTATTACCCTGCGATCCAGCTTGTGACCTGGTCTGACCGCACGGCGGAAGAGGCGGTACAGGTTGCCATTGGCGGGGCTTACGGGCGCGCATAGAAAAGAGCCATCGGCAGCCGTCTGGTAAGCGCGAGGGTTTCCTCTTGGATGCCCTTTGCGTAACCTCTTGGTGTTGTGCGAAGAGGTGCATTGCATGGATATGAAAGATGTGGCGGACCGCGGCCTGGTTTTGCTGGGATGTGGCAAGATGGGGTCAGCCATGCTCGCGGGATGGCTGCGCAATGGAATGCCACCCGCATCAATCTATGTCATTGATCCAAACCCGTCAGACTGGTTGCAAAAACAAGGTGTTACGATCGGTGGTAAGCTGCCCGTCGATCCGGCAATTGCGATAATCGCGGTCAAGCCGCAAATGATGATGGAAGCGCTGTCTGACGTTGCCGATCTCGGCAATGGAAATACCCTGATCATCTCTATCGCTGCAGGGACACCCATCAAGACATTCGAACGTGTCTTGGGGGTGCAGACGCCAATTATCCGCGCGATGCCTAATACACCTGCAGCAATTGGGCGGGGGATTACGGCACTGATCGGCAATGTCCGGACAGGTACTGACCACATGACCCTCGCAGAGGAACTGTTAGCGGCCATTGGTCAGACCGTCCGACTTGATGACGAGGGACAGATGGATGCGGTCACGGCTGTCTCCGGCTCTGGTCCGGCCTATGTCTTTCACTTGATTGAGACACTGGCCGCCGCCGGCGTGAACGAGGGGCTACCACCAACGCTGGCCATGAAACTCGCAACGGCAACAGTCAGCGGCGCTGGCGCGCTGGCCGAGGATGCAAATGAAACATCAGAGCAATTGCGTATCAATGTCACCTCGCCCGGAGGTACAACACAGGCCGCACTTCAGGTGCTCATGGACCCGGATACCGGTTTTCCCGTATTGCTGAAAAAGGCGGTGGCAGCCGCTGCAAATCGTTCAAGGGAACTAGCCGATGAGTGAGATCAGCTTTGACGACTTTGTAAAAGTCGATGTGCGCGTAGGCACCGTATTGCGCGCGGAACCCTATCCGGAGGCGCGCAAACCGGCCATCAAGCTCTGGATCGATTTTGGCGATGAGATTGGTGAGAAAAAGACATCGGCCCAGATCACCGCGCATTACACGCCCGAGACGCTGGTTGGTCGTCAGGTGATGGCCGTCGTCAATTTTCCACCGCGTCAGATCGGCAAATTTATGTCCGAGGTGCTGGTGCTGGGCATGCCGGATGAAAACGGTGAGGTCGTGCTTGTCGGACCTGATCAAGATGTGCCAACTGGAGGGCGCCTGCATTGAAAAAACTGCTGATTACGCGGGTGCTGCCGGATGCAAACCTCGCCTTTGCCCGCGCGCGCTATGACCTGACGGTGCGTGAGACGGCAGAGGGGCTGACAGTGGCCGAGGCGGCGGCTGCACTGGCGGACTATGATGCGATCCTGCCCACGCTGGGGGATCAATTCACCGCCGAGGCGTTTACCGGATCGATCCGCTGTGGCGTGCTGGCCAATTTCGGGGTGGGTTACAACCACATTGACGTGGATGCCGCAGCCAAAGCCGGTATTGCCGTGTCTAACACGCCAGATGTCGTGACGGACGCGACGGCTGACATTGGCCTGACGCTGATCCTGTCGACCTGCCGCCGCGCGGGCGAGGGGGAGCGTCTGGTGCGGGCTGACAAATGGACTGGCTGGGGCCCGACACAGATGCTGGGCATGCATGTGACCGGCAAGACCGTTGGGATTGTCGGCATGGGGCGGATCGGGCAGGCGGTCGCGCGGCGCTGCCATTACGGCTTTGACATGCCGGTGCTCTATTACAACCGGTCCCGCAAGGCGGTCGATCTGCCCGCAAAACAGGTAGAGACGCTGGCCGATTTGATGGCCCAATCGGATATCGTCGTTGTCACCGTGCCCGGTGGCGGGGCGAACACCCATCTGATCGACGCGGCGGCCTTGGCCGCGATGAAGCCGACAGGCATCTTCGTGAATATTGCCCGTGGTGATGTGGTGGACGAAGACGCGCTAATCGCGGCTTTGCAGGCCGGGCAGATCGCGGGTGCAGGCTTGGATGTGTTTGCGCGCGAACCCATCGTGCCGGATGCTTTCCGCGCGATGGAAAACGTGGTTCTGCTGCCGCATCTTGGTACCGCCGCACTGGAGGTGCGTGAAGCGATGGGGCAAATGGCGCTCGACAATATCGTTGCCTGGGACGAGGGCCGTACCTTGCCGCAAAGCGTGAACTGAGCGCGGCGGCCGTTCACCTAGTTCTTGGGGAGTCCTGCCAAGGCGCGTTGTGTGGATGCGATGAGGGCCAGATCGCCTTTGTCGGTCCTCAATGCATGGGCTTCCTCAAAACATGTATGTGCCCGCGCGATCTGTCCCATTTCGACAAGACATTTCCCCAGATGCTGCAGGGCGAAGTCCAGATAACGCATATCTGGTCTGCACGCGGCTGTGACCCTGCACAGCATGTCGTAGGCTTCCGCGTGCCTGCATGCATATTGCAATGCCGTCGCATGGCGGATGGACAAGACGATTGCATCCTCTCCTTCTAATTCCGTGCAGCTTTCCAGCAGCGATAGCCCCTCATGCACGGTTGACGGGTCTGTCAGCAAAAGACTGCCCAATCGGCTTTGGATCCGAGACCGCGCAATGGGCGATGATTTCATGTTGCCCAGCTGCGCGCGCAAGGCAGCAATCTCTGCATCGTCATGCGCGATATCCTGCGGCTTGAGCCTTTGGAAAGGGGTTATCTTTTTGGGCATTGGCGGGCCGGTCGCATTTTGATTGTAGGGGTGAATCCTGTCCGTCACAGCATACGCGCGATCCGGATTATTGCGTTAGATCAAGGCGCTTGGCGCTGCGTTTGTTAGGATCGCCAAAAGCAAAGGAAGGTCCCATGTATAGCAATATCCTCGTCCCGGTTTCGTTCGAAGCTGACCGCAATGCCCAAGGTGCGATGGAGGTCGCCAAAGCGCTCCGCGCCGACGGTGGGAAGATCACCTGCCTGCACGTGATGGAGTTACTGCCGAAATATGCGACGGAATATCTGCCTGCTGATCATGCAGAGCGGGCGAAGGCAGACATACTTGAAAGCCTTGGCAGTTTGACCGACGGCGTGCCCAACGCAACGACAACGGTTGTTGATGGCCATTCTGCCCGCACGATCCTGGACTTCGCGCAAAGCAACGCGAATGATTTGATCATCGTGGCCAGCCACCAGCCTGGCATGCAGGATTATCTGCTTGGGTCAACGGCGGCGAAGGTCGTGCGTCATGCGAAATGTGCGGTGCATGTGTTGCGCTAAAGCCTATCGCCAAGCCCGCCCAGGCCCGCTAGCCTAACCTAAGACATTTGAACAAAGTGGTTCGGGTACAACAATTATGGACGTATCAGGCGAACGTGCCGGTCGGTGGTGGCAAGCCTTTTGGTGGTCACGCGGCATTATCGCTGCGATGACGTTGACAACATTGGTGCCGAATTTCACCGATTTATCGCGGTTTCAGTTTCTGCGTGCCTTTCAGGTGGTGCTGTTGGAATGGAACCGGTTCACAGGCTTTCTGGGGCGATTGATCGGCCATTTGCCATTTGTCCCTGATCTGCCATCCTGGCTGGTCAATGCGATGCTGTTTTCGATGAGCATTTGCGTTCCCGCCGCTTACGGCTTTTTTGCGCGCAGCACGATTTCGAACGTGGATGTGGCGGCCATTCGGTCCATTCCGCAAAGGCTTGTCGATAGGCCAGTTGGCCTACAAGGCCTGCGGAACGCCTTGGGCCCTGCTTATCCCCTGTTTGCGGAATCGCTTTATTTTGTTCTCGCGATCTTTGTTATCCCATTTGTCGTTTTCTCGCCTTTTGACATCGTGTACGCGGATGACACACTTTTTCCCGTCTGGATCTACAAAATCGCCATAGGATTTTGGGTTCTGGCCACGGTTTTCTTCATCGTGGTTGGCGTTTTTTCGATCCCACGATTTGCCAAGGCTTTGTTTGTAACGATATCGTTTCTGGTCACGTTAGAGCTTTTGTATGTCGCCAATACGCCTACGCTCTCCACCTGGATTGACAGGTATTATTGCGAAAACGTGGATCCGGGCGATGACGATTGTGCAAAGCACGGCTCGTCTGGGTGACGGCAACGCATCATCAAACCCTGGCACGGCTTGGCGCTATAAAGAGGGCGAGTAGTCCAGCAGCAGAGGCTGCCAGCATCAGGATCAATAGGGTCAATGCGGGATTGTGATCTGACAGCGCCGCGCCTGTCACCGATGTCAGTACCGCGCCTCCGGCCACGATGAGGGCACCATTGATCCCTGCAGCACTGCCCGTCAGATCAGCGCGCACCGACATGGCGGCGGCGTTGCTGCTAGGCATGGTGATGCCGTTGCCAAGGCCGACAAAGATCGTGCTGCCAAAGAAGACGAGCGGGGATGCATGACCCGCCCAACTGAGCGTGATGCCGAGCCCCAAGCCACAGCAGGCGATCAATCGTCCGGCCATCATCATCGTCGTTGGGCGGTTTCTGGCAGCCAGACGTCCTGCGATAAAGGCGCCAGCCACAAAACCCACGGTAATGCTGCCGATAAAAACACCAAGGGCCGCTGGTGTCATGCCAAACTGCGATTGCGCGACAAGCGGTGCGCACTGGCCAGAAACATGTAAAACGCCCCGGTCGAGAAGGTGCCACACAACGAAAACGCCCAGAAAAGCGGTTGTGTCAAAAGATCACGGGTCCGGGTCAGGTTTGGCGTCTGCGTCGCAGGCGTCGTGGGCCGCGTCTCTCCAAGATCCCCCCAACAGACAAGGCAGAGAACAAGGCCGCAGAGCGCATAAGCATAGAACGTCGCGCGCCATCCAAAGGCGGCATCCAGCAACCCGCCCAGCATCGGACCCAGCATCGGTGCAATGGCCATCGCCATGCTGATATAGCCAATCAGGGATGCAGCCTCGCGCTCGGATGTCGTGTCCCGGACAATCGCAAGCGACAGCACATAGCCTGTGATGACCCCGCCCTGCAGCATGCGAAAGAAAAGAAATGTCCAAATGTCGGTGGCCAGTGCGCAGGCAAAGGATGCACCCGCAAAAACGGCAATCGCGACCAGCAGGACAGGGCGCCGTCCCATCCGGTCTGACACCGGACCAACAATAAGCTGCACCAGAGCCGTCACAGCAAGATAGCCCGCGATGGCAAGGCTGACGGTCGCATAAGCCGCATCCAGATCCGTCGCGATGTACGCGAGTGACGGCAAGAACATGTTCAGCGAAAGCGTTGACAGTGCTGTCAGAAGTATCAGCGTTAGCAGGCTTGGGGGTGATTTTACCTTTGTCATTCTAGGCCTTCCGGGGCATTGCAACAAAAAACCCCCGAACCGGGGGTCGGGGGCGCATGGACACGGATATGGAAACCGCTATCGGACCATGCACCTGCCGGATACGACCACCACGTTATGTACTGTTTTCATCAAGACGGCTCCTTTGGGTACGAGGCTAGTGCTCGGCGTTTTGTTTGGCAAGATGGATGGTCCCGTGCGCCATAATCAGCCCGCATTGCGCGCCCCGACAAACCGCTTTGGCGGCGCGCCGAACTTACGGGCGAATTCGCGGCTGAATTGTGCAGGGCTTTCATACCCAACGTCCATCGCGATACGAGAGATCGGAAGCGTGCGGCTCTCCAGCATCTGGCGTGCCGCCATCAAGCGCAGGTCCTTCTGATATTGCAGGGGGCTGCTGGCTGTCGCCTCTTTGAACTGTTCGTAAAAGACCGACGGGCTCATCCCCGCAAGGGCGGCAAGGTCGGCGGCTTTGATCGGGCGGTGATATTCCTGGCGGATATGGGCGATGACCTTTGCGATCCGGCTGGCTTTGCTGTCGTGGTTCAACAGTTGGCGCAGGGCGCCCGCATGCTGGCTGCGCAACACGCGGAAATAAAGCTCCCGCGTGATCGACGCGCCAAGAGCGCGTTCTGCGACCGGATCATCGCCCAGACGAAACAGGCGCGCCATCGCATCGACCACATCGCCATCAACCGCGCCCGCATCCAAACCATGCGACGCGTGATCGGCCCAGGCGGAGGGATCAACATCGCTGTAAAGCGATCGCAGGACATCCATGTCAATCAAGACACCCAAAGCCACAAAAGGGCGATCCGGGCTGGCCGACAGGACAGTGGATAACAGCGGCATCGCCTGGCCAACGATCAACAGATCACCGGCGCCATAGGTGACGCTGCGATTGCCGTAATGCGCCTCTTTCCGCCCTTGCAGCACAAGGCTGATCACCGGATCGATGATGGAACACTCTCCCGGCATGGCATGTGTGCTGATGATGACGCCCATATTGCTTACCCCGGTGGGGACAATCCCTTCGGGCGGTGCATCGGGACCAAGCCGCTGTGTCACCTCTGTCAGCAAGGAATCTGTATTCATACCAGATAATCTAGCCCGCCATATGCGCGCTCGAAAAGCCGCAGCATATCATCGCGGAGAATTAGGCAAGACAACCGGAGGATCGTGATGGGCTGACGCGCTAGCCTTTGCCCAGCCGATCTGCCTTTTTGCGCACAAGAACGCTGCGAAGGTCGTGGATCGCCAGTAACAGATCATCGGTGAGTTCTTCCAACTGCGCATCGGTTGCCCGCGATTGCGCCCAATGGGTAAGCAGGTTGACCTGATCAAGCGTGCGGCGCATGTCGTCAAGATCGCGGGCGGCCAACAGCGCCTGCCGCGCGGTGATCCAGTCATTGATGGCAACCTCGTCTGCATGGGTCAGCTCTTGATCACCATGCGATCTGAAATCACCCCGATTGGTGTTGACCACAGCAATCTGCGCCATATCGATCCGGCCTTGCCGGTTTTCCGTGTTGATCCGAAACACCGCCGCGCCGTTGTCGCGGATACGGAAATAGTATTGGGGGAGCGCACTTGCCATTGCCGGTGGGTCCTTTGGTTCTTCTGATCTAGCCTACCACCGCGCAGGGTGTGGCGCCACTGGCATTAATGTGGGTTTTCAAGCACTTCAACCGCCAGCACGGTGGGCAAATGCCGCGCGATTTCTTCCCAGTTTTCGCCCTCATCGATGCTGGCAAAAACGGACCCGCTATTGGTGCCGAAATAGATCCCCGCCTTTTCCTGCGTGTCGCCTGCCATGGCTTGCCGCAATACGGTGAAATAGCAGGCCTGTTGCGGTAACCCCTTGCGCAAAGGCTCCCAGCTTTCGCCTGCGTCGCGTGATCGCCAGACGGCGGCAGAGGCATCGGGCGGGTAACGCCCGGCGCTGTCGCCATTCAGCGGGATCGTCCAGATCGTATCGGGATCGTGCGGGTGGACGCGGATCGGGAAGCCAAAGGTCGATGGCAGCCCATCATTGATATCATCCCATGACCGTCCGCCATCATTGGACCGCCACACACCATGATGGTTCTGCTGATACAGCCGGTCAGCATTG
Organism: Pseudomonadota bacterium; assembly: GCA_038529695.1. Lineage (GTDB taxonomy): Bacteria > Pseudomonadota > Alphaproteobacteria > Rhodobacterales > Rhodobacteraceae > Yoonia. Next base: position 21,982 of record JBCBDL010000019.1, read on the forward strand.
CCCGGCGCGCGCATCATATTATGCACGCAATGCCCAGTTTCGCCATTTGCCGGTGCGGCGGGATGGTTGTGCCCTGCGCAGGCTTCCGCGTTCGACAGCCTGTTGCGCCGTTCCCAGCTTTTCCCGCCATCCTCGGTCGCAAAAACGCCTGCGGCCGATATCCCGATCCACAATTTGTCCTTGTTGTCGGGGTCTCCCACGATTGTATGCAGCACCAATCCTGCTGCACCCGGGTTCCAGCTATCGGCAGAGGGGTGGTTGGTCAGCCCTTCCAGTTTTTCCCATGTCGCGCCATTGTCGTGGCTGGCCAGCAGGTTGGCCGGTTTGGTCCCCGCATAAAGTGTGCCGTGATGGTGGCCCAGTGACCAGATCTGGCTGAAATCCTCACCATAGGGTGGGGGCGTGTCGGTCCAACCGATCATGGCGGCAAAGTCAGGATCGTTCGCGGCCCACTCATCCATCTGGCCTTTGGTCAGTTTGGTGCAGGTCCATGTCTTGCCACGATCATCGGACCGCCAGACACCCGCCCCCGACCAGTCGCCGCCACCGCCGGCCCAGATCATGTCGCTATCACCGATCATATGGTTGATCGGCCAGCCGTCACAGAAGGGCCCTTTAACCTGCCAGTCTGCGCGATCCTTTTCGCTGCGGATAAGGAAAGCGCCTTTGGTCGTTCCGACAAGGATGGTGGTTTGCATCTGTTGTCCCCCTGCTTTGCGGGGAGTTTAACATGGTGCGACATTTTGCCCAAGTCGGCTGCTTTGGGCGTTCATTGCAGCCCTTCGCAAAAGCGGATGATCCGGGTGCAGGCCTCTTTCAGTGCCTCATCCGATGTGGCGTAGCTGACCCGGAAATTCGGGGAAAGGCCAAAGGCTGCGCCAAACACAACGGCCACGCCTGTTTCCTCCAACAGCGCTGTCGCAAAGACCTCGTCATTTTCGATCAGGGCACCGCCCGCCGATGTCTTTCCAATGCAGCCTGCGATGGACGGATAGACATAAAATGCCCCTTCCGGCTTGGGGCAGACAATCCCCGGCGCTTTGTTCAGCATCTCCACCACCAGATCGCGGCGGCGTTCAAAGAGAGCGTTATTGGGCGCGAGGAAGTCTTGCGTACCATTCAGCGCCTCGACCGCCGCATATTGGCTGACCGAGCAGGGGTTGGACGTGGATTGCGATTGGACCTTGCGCATCGCCTTGATCAGGTGTTCGGGCCCACCTGCATAGCCGATGCGCCAGCCGGTCATTGCATAGGCTTTAGAGACACCGTTGACGGTCAGCGTCCGGTCGTAAAGCCCCGGTTCGACCTGTGCGGGCGTACAGAATTTGAAATTGCCGTATGCCAGATGTTCATACATATCGTCCGTCATGACCCAGACATGCGGGTGGCGCATCAGGACGTCGGTCAATTCCTTCAGTTCGGACCAGGAATAACCCGCGCCTGTTGGATTAGATGGGGAATTGAACAGGAACCATTTCGTTTTGGGCGTGATTGCCGCCTCAAGCTGTTCAGCGGTGATCTTGAAATCTGCGTCAAGCGTGGCGGCGACGGGCACGGGCGTGCCACCTGCAAGCAGCACCATATCGGGGTAGCTGACCCAGTAAGGCGCGGGAATGATCACCTCGTCACCGGGGTTCAGCGTGGCCATAAACGCGTTGTAAAGAACCTGCTTGCCGCCTGTGCCCACCGTGACCTGTGCGGCCGTGTAATCGAGTGCATTGTCCCGCTTGAACTTCGCGCAGATCGCGTCTTTCAGTTCGGGTATACCATCCACGGCGGTGTATTTCGTCTTGCCCGCAGCAATGGCCGCGAGGGCCGCGTCCTTGATGTTCTGCGGCGTGTCGAAATCCGGCTCCCCCGCGCCAAGGCCGATGACATCGCGCCCGGCGGCTTTCAGTTCCGCGGCTTTGGTTGTCACAGCGATGGTGGGTGAGGGTTTCACGCGGTCAAGCGTCGCAGACAGGAAAGTCATATGCATCATCCGGTGGTCAATTGCGGTCATTGATGACATAGGCTGGTGATAGCCCAGAGAGCAAGCGCCAAGGAGATCGTAATGACAGTGTCAGATGCCGATTGGTTCAGCCCGGAGGCCGCGACGTTCGGCGACCGCCTTGCCGGGGCACGCGAAGCTGCGGGGCTGACGCAAAAGGACTTTGCCGACAGGCTGGGCGTGAAACACGGTGTCATTGCAAATTGGGAAGATGACATCAAAGAGCCGCGCGCCAATCGGCTGCAGATGATGGCCGGTCTGTTGGGTGTCTCCCTTAGCTGGCTTTTGACCGGTGAGGGCGAAGGCCCGGACGCGCCAAGTGACGACGCACCGATTTCTGGTGACCTGATTGATCTTTTGGCCGAAATGCGCGTGTTGCGGGCGCAGATCGTGCGGTCAGGCGAAAAGCTGGGCCAGCTTGAAAAGCGTCTTCGGGCTGCCGTAAAAGAACAGCTATGACTGAAGATAGGCAGATCATGATCAAACGGTTGCGCATGCGCTCTATGCGCCGTGGCATTAAAGAGATGGATTTGATCCTGTCGGCCTTTTCCGCGGCGCATCTGGACAACATGTCTATTACCGATCTTGCGCTGTATGATGCGCTATTGTCGGAGAATGACCATGATATCTATGGCTGGGTTGGTGGCCAGTTTGCCGTACCAGCGCCTTATGCCGATCTGATTGCGCAAATCGCCAAGGGTGCCCATGGCGTGACCCGCCCGACCTGATTTTCACGAAAGTAATTTCAATTTTATCGTTTAACTGAATGTTTTTTGTTTCGTCTTAAGCAGGAATGCGAGCAGTAGACGGAGTGACGAAATGAGCATTCATACGGACCTGGACGGTCCCGCAAAAACAGGATTGTCAGCCGCACGCAGCGCTGCGTTCATGGCATCGTACCTGGATGCGCTGACATTGGTAGAACGCCTGCACCGATTGTTGCTGGATGTCATCAAGGATGAATTTGAACGCGTAGGTGTGCTGGAAATTAATCCGGTTCAGGCGCTTTTGTTGTTCAACGTTGGTGACAATGAAGTGACGGCGGGTGAGCTGAAAACGCGCGGCTACTATCAGGGTTCAAATGTGTCCTACAACCTGAAAAAACTGGTTGAAATGGGATATATGCACCACCAGCGCAGTGAAATTGACCGCCGCTCGGTGCGTGTGCGTCTGACCGAGAAAGGGCGCAGCGTGCGTGAGATTGTTGCGCAGCTTTTTGCAACACACGCCGATGGTCTGGTTGATCGCGGTGTCTTGGATCAAACCGGGATAGAGGACATCACGGCGTCGCTGCGTCGCGTTGAACGCTATTGGACAGAACAGATCAGGTATATCTATTGACGCGCATGCGCGGCAATGTGTGGTTGATGAGGTGACGCGTTGCAGCGGGCCAGGGCAGACAGGCCCTGCGCCCGTATCGCAGTGTCTACGCTGATTGAAGCCGTGTTTGTGAAGACATGAAGACTGCGCCCCGAAGCCAGTCAGATAGATTTCTCGCCTTTTTCAGCGTCATCGCGAAACCCGCTTCGTTTTCTTAGGGACTTGGACGTTGCATCAGATGACCCACGTATCTCCGCCGCGCCGCCGCATATGGGAACCCTGTCTCTGTAACTCACCAATTTTGTCGCATTTGGGAATCCACCCCTTGGATCTCGGCGCTTTCAAACACCGCCGTTCGGCCAAGTGTTGGTTTTGATGCGCCACCGCAAGACGGATCATGGCCCTTTTCGACCGTTATCGGACCTGAGACGTGACGGTGCATAACCGATTTTGCTCCGTCTTACTCCCAGTCTTCGCCTAGTATTCCGGTACGACTTGCCCGATCGCGATGCTGGCAAGTTCGCGCAGCAACTTGCGTTCCATCGCGGATGCGTAATCCTCAAATCCCAATGCAACTTCGACAAATGATCCAGGCCCGCGGGTGACGTGCTGGCGATAATATGACGACAATGCCTTGATATCGGCAAAACGGTGATCATCACCCCCCGCATTCCCCGCCCCGATCACCAGCCCGTTTACAACGACACCTGTTGGTGTGCGACTATCTGCAATGTCTTGGGGTCGCGGGCCGGTATTGGTTTCCCCATCACCGGACAGATCAAGTGTCCGCCTCCAGCAGTCAGGCTGCTGTTCGAGCAGATCGAACCCATACAGCAAGGCCGCACCAATTGCCGTTGTCGGTGCAGCGACCAGCCGTTCATGGTTGCGTAAAACCGCCGTTGCCGTGGCCAGGTCTGAAGGTGCATGCAACGTGGTCCATGGCAAGATGAGGGTTTGGTTCGGTGGACCGCTCCATTCATAGACCGAGATACGGACCGGCGCATCGGTCCGCGCAAAGAGCACCTGTTGTACGCTGTCACTGTTCAGTGCCGCCGCCAAACCATCCAGTTGCAGACGATATTCAACCGCATCGACCGATGTGGACATATCAAGCCCCAGAGCCAATGCCTGCCTGCAGGCCGCATCAGCGGCAATTGGCCATGCAAGCAGACAGGCCAGCAAACGGATCATCCTGGTGGAACCGTTGACGTATCTCGGCTCTGGTGAAGTTGCCCCATGATCTGGGATGACAATTCACGGATCAGCTTTCGTTCCATCGCGTTTTCGTAATCCTCAAACCCGTTGGCGATTTCAAGGAACGAGCCCGGGCCACGGATAACCTGATCGCGATAGAATGGGATCAGATGGATTTCCGCCTCATATTCGCCGGCATTGATGACCAGCCCATTCACAACAACATCGCTGAAAGGAAAGGCGGCATAGGCCTCCGCCGGGCCAAAACCGTCATTGTTCTGCCCGTCACCGGCCACATCAATGGTCTTAAACAGACAATCCGGTCCTTCGTTCAACCGGACCGCGGCATGGCCGAGCGCATGCCCCATCGCGGTGGGGAAATCATTGTGGCTGCGCGTGCTGGACGCGATGGTTTGCGATACACCCAGCAGGTCAGCTGGCGTTTCGATCATCGTCCACGGTGTCAGATCCTTCTGATTGTACCGCCCGCTCCATTCAAAGACGAGGAGCGCCACCGGATCGGGGCTTGCAAAAAACGCCGCTTGCACATCGGGGGCCAGTAATGCGGCGGCCAGCCCGCCGCGTTGCAGTTTATCCTCTGCCGCATCGACCGAGGCAGAGACATCCATCGCGAGAACCAGCGCGAGGCGGCAAGCCTGTGCAGGAAGCGCAATGGCGCAGAACCCCAAAGTGAGGCCCAGCCTTACCAATGGCCGGTATTTTCCATGCTGGCCCAAGGCTCTGCCGGGGGCAGGTTGTCGCCCGCCTGCAAAAGCTCAACCGAGATATTGTCCGGCGAACGGACAAACGCCATATGCCCATCGCGGGGCGGACGGTTGATGGTCACGCCGTTGTCCATCAAGTGCTGGCAAGTGTCATAGATATTGTCGACGCGGTAAGCCAGATGGCCAAAGTGGCGACTATCGGATGGCAGCGCATCATCGCCATCCCAATTATAGGTCAGTTCAACCGGGCAGTCCTCCTGCCCAGGAGGGGCCATGAAAACAAGCGTGAATCGCCCACCTTCATTGTCAAAGCGGCGCGTCTCTTTCAGCCCGAGAAGTTCATAGAAGGCGATGGATTTTTCCAGGTCTTTGACCCGGACCATCGTGTGCAGATATGTGAGCGCCATTCAAACGGTTCCTTTCCACGCGATATTTGCACAAAGGGTAGCCTGTCAGACGCGACAGTAAATCCCCAATCTGGGTGTTCGAATAAGTGTGATCGGGGAAAGACCAATGGCAGTCCCTAGGGGAATCGAACCCCTCTTTCCAGGTTGAAAACCTGGCGTCCTAACCGATAGACGAAGGGACCGCACTTGGTGCGCTGCTTTTATGGAAAGCACGCGCATGGCGCAAGAGGGTTTTTGTGGTTTTTTGTACGCTTGCGTCAGTAGGCTGGGGCGGCATCTTCTAGCCGCAATTGCACCGATTGGCGGCCCTGCCACGTGTTGATTTCCAGCCGTCCGGCCAGATGAAAGCGTGCGCCATTATGCTTCATCAGCATCGGGCCGATAGGTCCATCCATAGCCCCAAAACTGATCGCATCGATGCGTGCAGTGATCCCGTCGCCAAAACTGACCTTCAGATGGTTCGCGCCGACTTGCTTGGCGAAATGGATCAGCACATCAGGAAAAACAAAGCGCGGGGCAGGGGCACCCGCGCCAAAGGGGCCTGCATCATCGATCTGACGGACAAGTTCGACGGTGGCGGCACCAGGCATCAAGATACCATCAAGCCGCAAATCTGCGGGGCCGATCGCATCCGCGCCTTGTTTGGCGAGCAAAGTGCCCAGCCGCGCCATCGCGTCATCCAGCTTGTCGCGCGCGACGGTCAGGCCTGCGGCCATCTTGTGCCCGCCTCCCTTGATTAAAAGCCCATCGGTCGCAACCCGCTGGATCGCAGCGCCCAGATCGATGCCCGAGACAGAGCGCCCGGATCCCTTACCTTCGTCACCCTCCAGCCCGATTACGATTGCGGGTCTGTTGGTCGCCTCTTTCAACCGCGCGGCGACGATGCCAACGACACCGGGATGCCAACCTTCGCCAGCGGCCCAGACCAAAGGGCCATCGAGGCCCCGTTCGGTCGCCTGTTCCAGGGCAAGGTCGCGCACATGCGCCTCAACCTCGCGCCGTTCGGTGTTCAATTGGTCAAGGCGTGTTGCCAGCGCTGTTGCTTCGTGTGGGTCATTCGTTGCCAGCAATCGCGCGCCCAGGTCCGCCTTGCCGATCCGCCCGCCTGCATTGACCCGTGGCCCCAGCAGGAACCCAAGATGATAGCTGGTTGGTGCCTGATCCAAGCCAGCGATATCAGCCAATGCTGTTAACCCGATCCGCTGCCTGCGTGCCATCACGGTCAGACCTTGGCGGACAAAGGCGCGGTTCACACCGATCAGCGGGGCCACATCCGCAACTGTGGCGAGTGCGACAAGGTCCAGCATCGCCATCAGGTCAGGGCATTTCTGATCCAAAGCGCGCAATTGGCGATTTGCCTCTACCAGCATCAAAAATACGACTGCGGCAGCGCAAAGATGGGCCAGATCACCGCTTTCATCCTGCCGGTTCGGGTTTACGACAGCCATGGCTGGCGGCAGCGTTTCGCCACCCAGATGGTGATCCAGCACGATGACGTCAGCGCCTTTTGCCGCCGCAATGGGGCCATGCGACAGCGTTCCGCAATCGACGCAGATGATCAGGTCATGGGTCGATGCCAATTGCGCCATGGCCGCGTCGTTTGGGCCGTACCCCTCATCAATGCGGTCAGGGACGTAGAGTGTTGCCGTTCGCCCCATATCGCGCAGCCATGTGATCAGCAGTGCGGCAGATGATCCGCCATCGACATCGTAATCCGCAAAAACTGCAATTTTCTGCCGTTTCTCAACGGCCTGCAGAAACCGGGTTGCGGCGTTTTCCATATCTTTCAGGCTGCGCGGATCGGGCAGAAGATCGCGCAGCGTAGGCGCTAGGAAAGACGAAGCCGCCGCCGGTTCAACTCCACGGCGGACCAATGTGCGGCATAGTGGCGCCGGCAGGCCTGTCTCTTGGCTCATGGCCTCAGACAGGCGATCCTCTTCCACCGACGGGCCGATCCAGCGACGCCCGGTCGCAGAGGCGCTGACATTCAGAAAAGCGGGTTTATCTTGTAGGGCATTCATCACGCCCTACAATATACGGGGGGCGCAGGGTTAGCTAGTGGGATTACGATAGATCATCCGCCGCACTGATCCGGTTTTTGACCGCATCAGGATCGTCTCTGCCGTGACAAAACCAACCTCGCGCTTGATGCCCGGCACCAGCGAGCCGTCGGTTACACCGGTCGCGGCAAAAATGACGTCACCCGTGACCATATCGTCGCGCGTGTAAACACGGTCAAAATTGGTGATCCCCGCCTTTTCGGCGCGCCCGCGTTCATCATCATTGCGGAACATCAGGCGGCCAAAAATCTGCCCACCCATGCATTTCAAGGCCGCCGCCGCCAACACGCCTTCGGGTGCCCCGCCAGAGCCCATATACATATCGATGCCCGTCAGGTCCGGTTCCGCGCAATGCATCACCCCGGCCACGTCACCATCCGTGATCAAACGGATGGCCGCGCCGGTGCTGCGGATCTCTGCGATCATGTCCTGATGGCGTGGGCGTTCGAGAACACAGACGGTAATGTCGTTTGTTGAACAGCCTCTGGCTGCAGCCAAAGCCGAGACGCGTTCAGCAGGTCCCATATCCAGCGTCACGACACCGGGGCGAAAGCCGGGGCCGATGGCCAATTTGTCCATATAGACGTCTGGTGCGTGTAGCATGGAGCCGCGTGGCCCCATTGCAATGACAGCCAATGCATTGGGCATATCCTTCGCGGTCAGTGTCGTGCCTTCCAGCGGGTCCAGCGCGATATCCACGCCGGGGCCTGTCCCGGTCCCGACCTCTTCGCCGATGTAAAGCATCGGCGCTTCGTCACGCTCGCCCTCACCGATCACGACGACGCCTGCGATATCGAGCTTGTTCAGCTGCGTGCGCATCGCATCCACTGCGGCCTGATCTGCAGCCTTTTCATCACCGCGCCCGATCAGCGGGGTGCAGGCGATGGCAGCAGCTTCGGAGACGCGGGCGAGGCCAAGCGACAGGTTGCGGTCGTTGAAATCAAGGGCTTGTGACATGGGTGTGGTCCTTTATTGACTTCCCTCACCCTAAAGCCTGTCCATGTCACAGTCACAAGACTGTTTGCGCTAAACCGACTCAATCCGGATCGCGACCGGGTCTCCTGTGACAACACCGGTGGATTTGAAGGCGATCAGCGCCTCGTCGAGCGCTGTGCGGGTCGTCTTGTGCGTCACAATCAGGACCGGGGCAGAGGTATCTTCATGCCCGTATTGGCGCATCCGGTCGATGGAAATCCCGGCCTCACCCAAGGCATGGGCGACCTTTGCCAACGCACCCGGTTTGTCCAATAGCTGCATGCGCAGATAATAGGGTGCAGGAACTGTGGCGCGTGCGGCGCGCGCCTTGCGCAACGTCGCGGCTGGCTGTCCAAATGTCGACATCCGTAAGCCACGCGCGATATCGACAACATCGCCCATGATCGCACTTGCGGTCGGGCCTTCACCGGCGCCAGCGCCGCGTAACACGATCTGCCCAACCGCATCGCCTTCCAGCACCACCATATTGGTGCCGCCTTGCAACTGGCCCAAGGGCGAGGTGTCGGGGACCAGACAGGGCGACATCCGTTGTTCCAGCCCGCGACCGGTCAATTGCGACACGCCCAAGAGCTTGATTTTATAGCCCATATCAGCGGCCTGATTGATATCCTCAATCGTGACAGATCCGATCCCTTCCAGCTCGACGGCGTCAAAGTCGACCTGTGTGCCGAAGGCAATTGAAGACAGTAGCGCCAGTTTATGACCTGCATCGATACCGCCCACATCAAGTTCGGGATCAGCTTCAAGATATCCAAGCTGATTGGCCTCATCAAAAACCTCACCGTAGCTGAGCCCGGCATCCTGCATGCGCGTCAGGATATAGTTGCAGCTGCCATTCATCACGCCCATCACACGGGTGATTTCGTTGCCGGCCAGGCCCTCGGTCAGCGCTTTGACCACAGGAATGCCCCCCGCAACGGCGGCTTCAAACCGGATCACCTTGCCTGCGGATTCGGCGGCTTCGGCCAGCGCCTGACCATGAACAGCAAGCAGGGCTTTGTTGGCGCTCACCACATCCTTGCCCGCGGCGATGGCGGCTTCGGTTGCATCTTTGGCAGGGCCCTCATGGCCGCCCATGACCTCGACAAACAGATCGATATCGTCGCGCTGCGCTAATGTGACGGGATTATCCTCCCACGCGTAATCAGATAGATCGATGTCCCGGTTTTTTGTTTTGGATCGGGCAGATACGGCTGTAATCGTCACCGGGCGACCTGTACGCTTTTCAAGCAGTTCCGCATGGTTCTGCACGATCCGGACGACGCCCACACCCACGGTACCCAAACCCGCAATCCCGAGGCGAAGTGGTGATGTCATGGGGATGTCCTATCGTTATCGTCGCTTACGTCTGCGTACTAGCGAATAGGCCGGGTTACTGCAACGCAGCGATATCGATCCGACGCAGCCGCGCCGCCCTGTCCTGCAGGGCAGCAATGCGCGCATCCAACGTGGTGTCAGCGGTCTTAGGTTGATCGGCGATGCCCGGCAGCGGTTGCAAAGTGGGGTAGGGCGCGTCGCGCGCCGCATCTGTGATGCTGTCATCAAGTGCCGGAAACTCGGCGCAGCCGGCCAATATCAATATGAACATCAAGATTTTCTGCATCATGTGCAGGATAGGCAGGCTGCATCACAAGGGGCAAGGGGGGTTTCCAATTGAACATTTGTTCAGTTAAGTGATGCCTATGGCACGTAAACAAGGCTCACATTCTGACATTACGGGTCCACGGATCTTGGATACGGCGTTGCGTCTGATCGCGCAGCATGGCTTTGCCGCCGTTTCGATGCGCCAGATCGCGTCCGAAGTGGGTGTTCAGGCCGGTGCCCTTTATAATTACACCCCTGATAAGCAAAGCCTTTTGTTCGACATGATGCGCGAACATATGGCGGATTTATTGGCAGCCCTTCGCGATGTCGATTTGCGGGGTGATGCGCTTTATCAGCTAGAGGCATTTACGCGATTTCACATCCGCTTTCACCTGCCGCGGCCTGATCAGGTCTTTGTCTCTTATATGGAACTGCGTAATCTTTCGCCGGCCAATTTCGATGTGATCGAACGCATGCGCCGGGACTATGAAGACGCATTGGAGGCGATCCTGCGCCAGGGTGAGGCTGAAGGAACGTTTTCAGTCGCTGATACACGGGTCGCAACGCGCGCAATCATTGCGATGCTCACGGGGTTGAGCCATTGGTATCGCGAAGATGGACGCTTGGACATCGCCGCGATTGAGGCGATCTATTGGGATCTTGTCAGAAAATCTGTTGCCGCCTAGGCATTTCAGTCAGACTGCGCTAAGCGCACCCAAACCCAGTGGAGAGGTGGCATGTTCCAACCTGACGAAAATGGAGTCTATGCTGTTGTCCAAGCCTCACCTTTGCGACGGGTCTTTGCCTATGGCGTTCTTCTCGCACTGGGTGTGCTGGTCCTTTACACCGCGCTGACGCGGCCACCAGCGCTTGGGTGGCTGGTCTTCATGTTGGTCTTTGGCATTGCAACGCTTTGGCTGGCCGAAAGACTGCGGCGCGCCACGCTTTTGCGTATCGAATTGACGGCGACAGATATTCGCGACAGCAGCGGTATGGTTCTGGCGACGATGGATGACATCATTGGCGTCGACCGCGGCATTTTTGCATTCAAACCGTCAAACGGTTTCACCCTGGTGATGAAAAACAAAAAACCCCGGAGCTGGGCGCCAGGGCTTTGGTGGCGACTAGGCCGCCGCGTTGGTGTGGGTGGTGTGACGTCAGCCGGCCAAGCGAAGTTCATGGCCGAACAGATTGCATTCCGACTGAACGACCGCAGCAATTAGCAGCGTTCATCACCGCTATCTTGCGCCTCTGGCGTTGGGTCCCAACAAAAACGGTCACCGGTATAGCGCGGCTTAATAATCGTAAACGTTTCAAAGTCCACGTCTTCCAGTTCCTGCGTCGGGAATGGGCCCATAATGCCAGCCTTCATCGGCGCCTGGTAATTGGTACGTGTCTCCAGCAAGATAGCACGATCACCATTCGCCATTGGCGGGAAGCGCCCGCGCAGGTTTTCAAGATCCGTATTCGTCAGATTGGGGCCCAATCCCCGGTTGCGCGACCAAATGCGCCGAAAATCGTCTTGCGCTGCGCGATAACGAAACACCGTTAAGCGAAAATCAGGGTTATTGTCGACCTCAGACAAAGCACGCAAAACCTCGCGTGTTCCATTCAAATAGTCCGGGGTGATTGCCTGTTCTTCGCGGCTGATCATATCGGCCACTGTCAATGCCGCCCGCGTGCTTACCGCCTTCGCATGATAAGCGTCAAAGTAAACGATGGTTGAAATCAGGGTCCAAAGCAGGATGGGCACCGCAAAAAGCAGTTCGATCGATATGACCCCATCTTCACTGTCCCGAAAACGTCGCAGATATCTCAGCATTTTCATCAGTTGTTTTCCGCCCTAAAGGGTTCAATCACAAAAGCAGCACTGGAAACGAATACGTAAGAACCTGCCGCCGCCGCATTCGCGCCATCTTCGGCCAGCCGCAGCCCGATACCGGTAGTCGGCAGGAACGGGTCTGCCCGGACGCATGCGCGCAGATACATCAGTTCGTTATTTCCATATTCGTCGAACTGCAGCGCAGGCTCGTCTGGGTTTGATCTATCGACACAGCGCACCGCCGAATTGATCGGGACCCAATTGCGTACATCGCGTCGGATCATCTCAAGCCGCAACTGACTTTCGCAATTGGGTATGACGCCAGCGACCTCGCAGACGCGTTTTCGAATATCCTCATCAAGCCGGTCGTTATTTGTGCCCTGAATAGTCCCAATCCGTATATCGCGAACAGCCAGGTCGACACCGCGCTCCAGCATCACTTGACGCAGGTTCACAATCCCACTTTCAAAGGTCATCAAAAAGAAGAACATGAAAACGGGGAACACAATGACAAATGAAATTGTCACCACGCCGTCGTCCGCCTTTCGGAACCCTCGCAGCTTTGCGCGTAGTTTTTCACGCAGTGTCATCATAGGCTCAACCGCAGATCAGTGATTTGCTTCGCGATACTCTCGAACACGTCGCCGATCGCCTCATCCTCGGCGTCGTAGAAATAGTTCTCAGTATAGGCGCATTGCTTCATCTGATTAGCGCCATCTTCCGGAGCACCCATTGAGATCGTGATCACGACAATACCCTTGCTGCGTGCTGCATCACATGTCTGCTGCAGCCAGGTATTGTATTGGCCGGCGGAGTCCGGGAACTCGATGATCTGGTTGATCGCTGGGTTCAAACCTTCCGGGTGATCGTTGCGATTTTCCCGCCAGTACTTAAGCGGATAATTGGTGAAGGCCCGGCGCCAGAATGGATCGTCGTAATAGCTGTCACGAATACGCGGACTGCTGACGTTTCGTCCATCGGTCATCAAGATGACGTATTTGGTCGTATCGACGATTGAATTGGCGTCATTGTAATCAGCAGGGCGGACGCCCGCGAATGCCGGATCAACACTCGGAACATTGGCCAAGATGCCACGCATCGACGGATCCACCAACGAAACGCCCCATTTCATGCCCATATGAATGGACGTCGTGAATGTTGGCTCCAGCTTTCCGATCGCCGCGACAAGCGTGGCAGCGTCCTGCGTCATCGGAATAATGCTCGGTACAAAACCCGTGCTATCTGGTTCAGGGCATTCAGGCAGTGTGAATTGTGCATTCGAACTTGGCGTTCTGCGGTCCAGCCGCGCTGTCTGCTGATATTCGCGGCTCGTATCGAACACTACCGTTGCAAAGTCCTGTGGTTCAAACTCGATACAACGGCTTGGATTGGTGACCGCTTCCATCTCTTCAAGATCGAAATCAGGATCGTTTGACTGAATGGTGGGCAGATCCGACAAATCAATCAGCGTGTCATCTTTCAAGATTGTATCGGGGGTCGTGTTGATTGCGCGATACAGCTCATCACCGATATTCACCTGTGCCGAATACATGATCAGCGACATGGAAATCTCGTCTCTGTATTCCGGGATCAACAGGTCATTGGTAAAGTTGATCGCAGCGTCACGTAGAAGGTCGATACGACGCCCGCTTGTCCCGTCTTCCTGAGACACGACCGTTCCCATCGATCCGGAGATATCGAGCACGAGCGAGATCTCGATGTTACCGGTCCCCTCGATCGCGGCAGATACCGCAGGGGCTGTCAGTGTATCAATACCGATCAGGCGCATGTAGAACGTGTTGATGTCGAGAGCGGATACGACCTCCACGGCACGGTCGCCGGGTTGATCGTTGATACGCGTTCTTTGAATGGTGCTCCGCAAACCTTCGGAGTCAAAATAGCCGTTGATGACATCTTTGGTTGGGACGGTCTGATCAAGTTCCGCAGCCGCCAGCACCGCTCGGTCGGACACGTTTTGCAACACCACGCGACGTTCTTCAAACCGCATAAGGTCGACTGCCATGCCACCCATCACCAGCATCAGAACCATCAAGAGAAGCGTTAATACAAGAACGCCACCCTCTTCGTCGCGCTTGAACATCCGCAGATAGTTCCCGCACTTGTTTGGCTTGGCGTCACTCGAAATATGTACAGACATCCGTCTTTTCATCATATTACCCCATGGCAGCGATCTAACAGCACAGCAAAGCCCGATCTTCTGGCTGTCTTAAATCATCTAGCATAAAAACCATTTTGCTGTGGCAAAAATTGGGCGGATTCCGTTGCGTTACAGCACTTTGTGACTATTTCGACCAACATTTTGCCGTTTGGCCCCTCAACTGTTGGCAATTTAGAAACAAATTCATCCTGCGTTCATCTAAAGTAACCGCTAATTCACTATAATCCTTGCATTTTTTTGAGCGGTAAGTCGCCGATGGTGACGCGATAGAATCAGTTTTGTGGCAACTTGAGGGCGAGCAGGTGTCGAGAAACACAGAATCTGTGCTGTGATTCCCCGGCAGGCCAAACATTGTTTCGCCAGCGCCACTGATGCACCCGATGCTTACCCCGGTCATTGGTCAGGCGATAATAGGCCACTGAAATGACAAGGTCGCGGTCTGTGCGTCGTTTGTCGAAAAGGGGCGATGCATGATTAGCGTCGGCTTGCTACTGTTCCGATACAGTCGGGGACATATGTCATGGGATATTCCGGTTTTCGGGTCATCAAAGAGGGGCTTTTCGGTCAGAAAGGCTGGAAACCGGTCTGGCGTGATCCTGCGCCGAAAGCCGCATATGACGCGATTATCATCGGCGGCGGCGGTCATGGCCTGTCTACGGCATATTACCTTGCGAAAGAGCACGGGTTGACCAACATCGCTGTCCTGGAAAAGGGGTATATCGGCGGCGGTAATGTGGGCCGCAATACGACGATTGTGCGCGCCAATTACTTTCTGCCAGGCAATTCGGAGTTCTATTCACATTCCCTGAAACTGTGGGAAGGAATGGAACAGGACCTCAATTACAACGTCATGCATTCGCAGCGCGGTCTCATCAATCTGTTCCATTCGGATGGACAGCGCGATGCCTTTGCCAGGCGGGGCAACGCGATGATCAATCAGGGTGACGATGCGATCCTGCTGGATACTGACGGCGTGCGGGACATCTTGCCATACCTCGATTTCGATAATGTCCGCTTTCCGATCTATGGCGGGCTCTATCATCCGCGCGGCGGTACTGCCCGGCACGATGCGGTTGCCTGGGGCTATGCGCGCGGGGCAGATCAGCGCGGCGTTGACATTATCCAGAATTGCGAAGTGACGGGCATCGATATCGACGGTGGTGTCGTGAAAGGTGTGCAAACCACGCGCGGCGCGATCAGGGCGAAGAAAGTCGGCATCGTTGTTGCGGGTCGATCAGGGCAGGTGGCCGCGATGGCAGGCATGCGACTGCCAATCGAAAGCCACGTGTTGCAGGCATTTGTCACCGAGGGATTGAAACCTTGCATCGATCATGTCGTCAGTTTCGGCATGGGCCACTTTTACATCAGCCAATCCGACAAAGGCGGGCTGGTCTTTGGCGGCGACATTGATTTTTACGCCTCCTACGCCGCGCGTGGGAACCTGCCGATGAAGGAACACGTGATGGACGCTGCCATGACGCTGATGCCAATGATCGGCAAGGCGAAGGTGCTGAGATCCTGGGGTGGGATCATGGATATGACACCCGATGGCTCGCCCATTATCGACAAGACCCCGACCGATGGCCTCTTTATCGATTGCGGCTGGTGTTATGGCGGGTTCAAGGCCGTGCCTGGTTCGGGGTTCAGTTTTGCGCATCTGATGGCGACGGGGAACCACCATGAACCGGCGGCAAAGTTCCGGCTGGATCGGTTTCGGACCGGGGTGGGCCTGATGGATGAAGAGGGCACCGGCTCTCAGCATAATTTACACTAAGGATCGGATATGCGGATCACTTGCCCCAATTGCGGCGACCGGGACCGGCGGGAATTCTACTATATGGGCGCTGCCGAGGCCATGGACCGGCCTGCGCGCGATGCCGGTGCGGAAGCATGGGATGATTATCTGCACAACCGCGCCAACCCGGCGGGCGTCACGCGCGAGCTTTGGTGCCACGAGGCTGGGTGTGGCGCCTGGCTGGTGGTGGAGCGCGACACCGTGACCCACACCATGCACAAGGTTTCGCTTGCCAAAAAAGGTGCGGCATGAGGCTGCAAAAACCGGACAATTTGGTCACATTCACCTTCGACGGACGCCCGGTCAAAGGGATTCCGGGGGAGCCTGTGGCGGCAGCACTTCTCGCCAACGGGATCAAGCTGGTGGCGCGGTCGTTCAAATATCACCGCCCGCGCGGGATCATGTCAGCCGGATCGGAAGAGCAGAACGCGCTTGTCACCGTTGGGCGCGGCGCGCAGCAGGACCCGAATGTCCGGGCGACGACGTTGGAGGTTGCCGAAGGGTTAGAGGTGTTCAGCCAGAACGCCTGGCCCAGCCTGCGCTATGATATGATGGCGGTGAACGACCTGATGTCACCGTTCCTTGGTGCCGGCTTCTATTACAAGACGTTCATGTGGCCCAAATCCTTCTGGGAAAAGCTTTATGAACCAGTGATCCGTCGGGCGGCGGGACTTGGTGCACTCTCTGGCGAAACCAACACCGACAGATACGAAAAGGCCTTCGGCTTTTGCGATGTGCTGGTGATCGGCGCGGGACCAGCCGGGCTGATGGCCGCCCTCACCGCCGGGCGGGCCGGTGCGGATGTAATCCTTGCTGACGAAGACAGCGCAATGGGCGGACGGCTCTTGCGCGAAGTCGAAGAGGTCGACGGCAAACCGGCGACCGATTGGGTCGCGGCAGCGCTGGCTGAACTCGACGCGATGCCCAACGTTCGCCTGATGACACGTACAACCGTGACGGGTGCCTATGACCAAGGCACGTTCGGCGCGCTGGAGCGTATCGCGGGGCCATATGCGCCAGACGCACCGCTGAGCTGTTTTTGGCGGATCGTGGCCAAACGCGCGATCCTGTGCGCCGGTGCGTTAGAGCGTCCCATCGCCTTTCCCAACAATGACCGTCCGGGCATCATGATGGCCAGCGCCGTGCGCTCTTATGTGAACCGATGGGGGGTTGTGCCGGGCAAACGTGTCACGGTTTTTGGCAACAATGATGACGCCCACAAGACCGCGCGCGATCTGGCCGCGGCGGGCGTGCGGATTGCGGGGCTGATCGACGTTCGTGAGGATGTACAAATTGATGCTGACTACCCCGTTCATACTGGAGCAATAGTCGTTGCGACAAAGGGCCGTCATGCGCTTGAAAGTATTACAATTTCCCAT
>JBCBDL010000020.1:0-35801 GCA_038529695.1 Pseudomonadota bacterium
CCTGGTTGCCAAATGGACCGTCGGTGACCGGCTGATCAGCCATGAACGCGTATACCTGTATCAGGACAACGACTGGACCAAGTTCGTGCCCAATATCGAAGTGTTCGAGGTACCTGGCGACCATGACAGCATGGTGCTGGAACCCAATGTCCGCGTCCTCGCCGCCCGTATCCGCCGTTATCTGGAACGGACGGGTGAGCAGCCTAGCGCGCCAGCGTATCAACAGGCAGCAGAATAGATGGCCGATAAGACAATCCTGACCATCCTGCTGAATTACAAAACGGCTGAGATGACGATCAAAGCCGCCGAGGCCGCGCGCATCGCGATGCAAGGCCTGCCAGGTGAAATCGTGATCGTCGACAATGACAGTCAGGACGGGTCATTTGAGGCACTGGACGCGCATGTGCGGAACAACGGTTGGGCGAGCACCCGCGTCATCCAATCCGGGCGCAACGGCGGCTATGGTGCTGGGAACAACGTGGGGATCAGGGCAGGGTTATCAGACGGCAGCAGGCCCGATTACGTCTATATCCTGAACTCTGACGCGTTCCCGAAACCAGACGCGATCCGGATTCTCTATGACCATCTGAACACCACCCCCAGCACGGCGTTCGCGGGCAGCTACATCGAAGGCGAAGACGAGGTTCAACACACGACAACTTTTCGCTTCCCCTCGATCTGGAGCGAGTTTGAAGGCTCTATCAATTCCGGCCCCGTCACAAAGCTTTTGAAATCCCATCGTGTGCCCGTCGTGTTGACAGACACGGCTGCGGTCGATTGGCTGGCCGGCGCCAGCTTGATGATGCGTCAGGACGTGCTGGACCAAATCGGCCTCTTTGACGAAACCTTCTTTCTCTATTTCGAGGAAACGGACCTCTGCCGTCGCGCACAAAAGGCCGGACATCAGGTGATGTTTCTGGCGGACAGCGTCGTGACCCATCTGGGTTCCGTCTCTACGGGCATGAAGGAGTGGAAGCGTGTGCCGGATTACTGGTTCAATTCACGCTGGTATTACTTCACCAAGAATCATGGGAAGGCCTATGCGGCCTGCGCGACACTGTTGCACCTGATCGGCGGCAGCGTGGACCGGTTGCGTTACAAGCTGTCGGGGCGAAAGCACCACGGCGCACCTCATTTCCTGCGCACATTATTGCGGCATGACATTGCCGCGCTTTTTCAATTTCAGCGGGCGCGACCAAACCAGCCAGCCCCGCAAATCGGAGAATAATTCATGTCTTCATTCAGCGCCGTCATTATCGGGAACGAATCCCTTGCCATCCAATGTAGTGAGATGCTGCGAGACGCAGGTCATGGCATCGCCGCCGTGGTCACGCGCAATCAAGATATCGCCGATTGGGCAAAGGCGGCTGACCTGAAAGTCATCTCATCCGACTCCGACTTGGCAACGGAACTCGGCGGCCTCGACTTCGACTGGCTCCTCTCCATCGCCAATCTCGACATGATCCCTAACAGCGTTCTGGCCCTGCCCAAACGCGGTGCAGTGAATTTCCATGATGGCCCGCTGCCCCGCTACGCAGGGCTCAACGCGCCCGTCTGGGCGCTTCTCGCCGGTGAGGCGGAATATGGGATCAGCTGGCATATGATTGCTGGCGGTGTGGATGAAGGCGGGCTGCTTGCGCAGAGTTTCTTTGATGTATCGCCCGATGAAACGGTTCTGACGCTGAACACCAAATGCTACGCCGCCGCCATCGACAGCTTCCCAACGGTCCTGGAGAAACTGGCAAGCGATGCGCCTGTGGTGACTGAACAGGACCTGTCACAACGCAGCTATTTCGCCAAGAACGACCGGCCCGCAGGTGCAGGACGTATCGATTTCACCCAGACCGCCCGCACGATCACGACGTTGGTCCGGGCTCTGGATCATGGCGATTACTGGAACCCGCTCCTGTGCCCGAAGATCGCGACCGACAGGGGGGTGTTCCTTGTCAGTAAGGCCGTGGCCGAGAAATCCACCTCGGACGCGGCCGCAGGCACCGTGATCGCGGTGACAGATGACAGTATCACCATTGCCACCGCGACCGCGCCCGTGACGCTAAGCGGCCTGCGCGCCGCAACGGGTCAGCCCGTGCCAGCGACGGACGTCGCTAAGGCCGGTGACAACCTGCCTGCGCTGTCTCCAGCGGAGACCGAGGCGCTGACTTCGGCACTCAAACCCACGATTAATCAGGAGGGCAAATGGCGCAAAGCGCTTTCCGCAATCACTCCGGCCACGATCCCATTGATAGATATGGGAGGCCCGCAGAGTGAGGTGATCAGCTTGCAGCTGAGTAGCGACGCGCAGCGCCTTGCAACGGCCTTGGGGCAGTTGGGCGATGCGCTCTCGGATGATCCGGTCACGCTCGCCGTAGGTGTGGCACATGACCATCCCGGCTATTTGAACGATTGGGTCCCTGTCCGATCCGGCGACGATCTGGCCGATGCGAAAGTGCGCGGCCCCTTCGCCGCCGATCTCCTCGCGCGCATCCCGGGCG
This sequence comes from Pseudomonadota bacterium, assembly GCA_038529695.1. Lineage (GTDB taxonomy): Bacteria > Pseudomonadota > Alphaproteobacteria > Rhodobacterales > Rhodobacteraceae > Yoonia. The sequence goes on from JBCBDL010000020.1 coordinate 2,493, forward strand.
GCGTTGCGATGCCCGCTCTGGGCCTCTCGGATGCCGGACATATCGCTGGCACGGCGCTGACCGTCGCAGGTACGACACTGACGGCGGACACTGGCAAGATCAGCGCAGAGGCGGCAAAACTGATGGCCGCGCGGCTGGATCACATGGCGGCGCAGATTGCCAAAGGCGAAACGCCAACCATCCTGCCGGATAGCGAACGCCAGCTGGTCCTCCACGATTGGAACGCGACAGAGACCGACTTTCCCGCAGACCTTTGCATCCATCAGGCCTTTGAGGCGCAAGTCGCCCGAACCCCCAATGCCGAAGCGCTGGCTTTCGAAGGCGAAAGCCTGACCTATGCCGAACTCAACGCCCGCGCCAACGCGCTCGCCCATATCCTGCTGGAAAAGGGCGTCGGGCCAGATGTCATCGTCGGACTGCATCTGCGCCGCTCATCTTCCCTGCTCATCAGCGCCTTGGCGATCATGAAGGCAGGCGGTGCGTACCTGCCGATGGACCCGGCTTATCCGGCGGACCGCACCGCGCATTACATCGCAGACAGCGGCACCAAGATCATCGTCACCGATAGCAGCCTTGCCGCAGACCTGCCGCAGACCAGCGCAGAGACCGTCAAGGTCGATAAGCTCCCCGCTACAGGAAACACCGACAACCCGAAAAGCAACGTCACCGGCGCACATCTGGCCTATATGATTTACACCTCCGGTTCGACCGGGAAGCCCAAAGGCGTGATGGTCGAACACCGCAATGTGGCGAACTTTTTCACAGGAATGAACGACCGGATCGCCCATAACCCGCCGGGTGTTTGGATGGCAGTCACCTCGCTGTCCTTCGACATCTCGGTCCTCGAACTCTTCTGGACGCTGGCGCGCGGGTTCAAGGTTGTCATCTCCGGTGATGAAAGCCGCGCCCTTGTTGCTGGCGAAAGCAGCGCGCCCGGTGTCGGCATGGATTTCAGCCTGTTCTACTGGGGCAATGACGATGGTGTGGGCCGCGACAAATACCGGACCCTACTGGAAGGCGCGCAATTCGCCGACAAAAACGGGTTCTGCGCGGTCTGGACCCCAGAACGGCATTTCCACGCCTTCGGCGGCCCTTATCCAAACCCATCCGTCACTGGCGCAGCCGTCGCTGCTGTCACCCAAAACCTCGCCGTGCGCGCCGGGTCCTGCGTCGCCCCCTTGCACCACACGGCCCGGATTGCCGAGGAATGGTCTGTCATCGACAACCTGACCAACGGGCGCACTGGGCTTGCCATTGCCTCAGGTTGGCAACCTGATGATTTCGTGCTGCGTCCTGAAAACACCCCGCCCAAAAACAAGCCCGCGATGTTCGACGCAATCCGCGACCTGCGCAGACTCTGGGCCGGTGAGGCCGTAGGCTTCCCCCGTCAGAACGGCGACATGCATGAGGTCGTGACCCAACCACGCCCTGTCTCCAAAAAACTGAATGTCTGGGTGACCACAGCAGGCAATCCAGAAACCTGGAAAGAGGCCGGGACCAACGGCTGCAATGTGCTAACCCATCTATTGGGGCAAAGCGTGGACGAGGTGGCCGAAAAGATCGCCATCTATCACGACGCCTTACGCGCGGCAGGCCATAACCCCGATGACTTCCACGTCACGCTGATGCTGCACAGCTTCCTGGCCGAGACGCGTGACAAAGCTCGCGAAATCGCGCGCGAACCGATGAAGGATTACCTGCGCGCCGCCGCTGGCCTGATCAAGCAATATGCCTGGGCCTTCCCGGCGTTCAAAAAGCCCAAAGGCGTCGAAAACCCGATGCAGATCGACCTTGGGTCGCTCGATGAAGAGGAAATGGACGGCATCCTGGAATTCGCGTTTGAACGGTACTTCAACGATAGCGGCCTCTTTGGCACCGTCGATGACGCCATCGAGCGCGTGAAACAGGTCAAATCCATCGGCGTGACCGAGGTTGCCTGCCTGATCGATTACGGCATTGATGTCGAACATGTGCTGGAAGGGCTGAAACCGCTAGCAGAGGTCGTAGCAGCGAGCAATCAGGGCGTGGCGAGTGATGACTACTCCATCGCCGCACAGATCGCCCGGCACAAGGTCACGCATATGCAATGCACACCTGCGATGGCGCAGATGCTGACCATGAATGACGAGGCACGGGCAGCCCTGTCCCAGCTTGATCACATGATGGTCGGCGGTGAGGCATTGCCAGCCGCACTCGCCGATGAACTTCGCACACTGACCGGTGGCCATGTCGAAAACATGTATGGGCCGACCGAAACCACGATCTGGTCCACGACCCAAACCGCCGCACCGGGCGAAGGGGCGGTTCCCATCGGCACCCCTATCGCCAACACGCAAGTGTATGTGCTTGATGATGACATGCAGCCTTGCCCCATCGGCGTGGCAGGCACACTCTACATCGCGGGGGCCGGTGTCACGCGCGGCTATTTCCAGCGCCCGGAACTAACGGACGAACGGTTTACTCCAAACCTGTTTGTGGACGGCGACAGCGACGGGCCAGGCCGGGGCAAGATGTACAATACCGGCGATCTGGCCCGTTGGCGGCCTGATGGGCGGCTTGATTTCCTAGGGCGCGCCGATTTTCAGGTCAAACTGCGTGGTTACCGCGTCGAACTGGGCGAGATCGAAAGCGTGATCGACCAGCAAACCGGCGTACAGCAATCCGTCGTCGCCGCGCGCGAGGATACACCGGGCGTCGTCCAACTCGTAGCTTATCTTCTTGCGGACGGAAAGGTGGACGAGGGTGTGTTGCGGAATGGCCTGCTTAAAGTCTTGCCAGATTACATGGTCCCACGGCATTTCGTCACGCTTGACGCCTTCCCGCTGACACCGAACAAAAAGGTGGACCGCAAGGCACTGCCCGCACCAGTACTGGGCCAAGCGGCGAAAACCGCTGTAGCAGAAGTGCCGAAAACCGCGACGCCCAGCGCACCGATTAAACTGTCCTCAGAAGGCGAAATCAGCGACAAGATCGCGGAAATCTGGTCGTCGATCCTGGGCGTCACGCAGATCACGCCAAAAGACAGCTTTTTTGACCTTGGCGGGCATTCCCTTTTGGCTGTGCAAGCACACCGGGAAATCCGATCGACCATGGGTGTTCAGAAGCTGTCGATCACTGATATCTTCCGTGCGCCGACGCTGGGGGCTTTGTCAAAGATCGTCGCCTCTAAGGTGGGCGCACCCGCGATATCCCCAACAGCGGAAAAGCCTGCCCCTGCAGCACCAACGCCACCCAAAACGCCGGAACCAGTCGCTGCGGGCGGATCGCTCGAAGATGCGATGGCACGGCGCCGCGAAATGCGTGCGGCACGGCGCCGGAACCGGTGATGCACGACGTAAAGGCGGCCCTGCAAAACATGCTGGGCCCCACATTTGGCGTCGGAGTGACAAATCCGCGTGACCCCGCAGATGGACTCTGGCCCGAAGAGACACCCGCCATTGCGCGCGCAGTTGACAAGCGTCAACGCGACTTTGCCGCTGGACGCCGTGCTGCGAGGACGGCGATGGAGGAATTTGGGCTCACTCCAACCGCGATACCACAGGGCGAACAGCGCGAACCGATTTGGCCAGATGGTTTGATCGGCTCAATCTCTCATTGCCAAACCTGCTGTATCGCCGCTGTCGCAGAGTCCAACCATCACCGCAGCATCGGTATCGACATCGAACCGGCTACGCCGCTGGACACGGACCTGAACCGCATGATCTGCCAACCATCCGAGCGGGATTGGTTGACAACCCAAGCCAACCCGCAACTGGCGGCCAAGACAATCTTCAGCATTAAGGAAGCCGTCTACAAAGCCCAATTCCCCCTCACCCGCGACGTCATCGGCTTTCATGCAGTCACTACTGAAATCACCGGTATGACATTCACTGCCACCATCAATGAAACCGGCCAGAAATTCGCAGGATCGTTCTTGATCACGCAAGGCCTAATCCTATCTCAATCCCATGTGTAAACGTACCATTCTATTCATTCTCACCCCCGTTTTATTGATCCTTGGCGCACTTGGCCTTTACCTGCGCGACCAGGCACCGTTGGATGCAGACAGCTTCAACGCCCTTTACATCTCTCCCGCCCCAATGCCCGACGGTCAGCGACAGGTCTTTCATATCGGCCACAGCCTTGTCGGCCGTGACATGCCCGCAATGTTGGCGCAGCTTGCGGGCGACGGGCACGGATATGCCAGCCAACTGGGTTGGGGCGCGACGCTCAAATCCCATTGGGACCCAAATGAGCCAATCAACGGATTTGACACCGAAAATAACCATCCTGCCTATCGTGATGCACATGAAGCGGTTGAATCAGGCGACTATGATGCCCTCATCGTGACCGAAATGGTCGAGATTAAGGACGCAATTCGTTACTTCGACAGCCCGGTGCATCTGGGCAACTGGACAAGGAAGGCGACGGAAAACGGTCTGCCTGTCTATCTCTATGAAACGTGGCACCCGCTTGACGATGAAGAGGGTTGGTTGCTCCGCATTGATCGTGACCGAACGGTCTATTGGGAAGACGGGATCATGCGGCCCGCATTGGCGCGGCTCGACACCCCGAAACCAATTTATGTCATCCCAGGCGGGCAAGTGTTGGCTGCCTTCTCGCGCTATCTGACCGAGAACGGGCCGGTCGGATCGATCAGTTCCCATGATGATCTTTTTAGCGACAATATCCATTTCAATGATTACGGCGCTTATCTGGTGGCGCTGACCCACTACGCAGTGCTGTATCAGCAATCCCCAATCGGATTGCCGCACACTTTGAAGCGCGCAGATGGCACAGCTGCCGATGATGTCGGGGCCGAGGCAGCGGCGGCAATGCAGCAAATTGTTTGGGATGTTGTGATGCAATCGCCGATGACAGGTATTCCAGCCGCAGAAAGCTAAGTGATCGGAAATAATTCGCGCAGCATAGCCGCATTGAGCGCCTGATCATGTGCCTTTTCAACGCGCGCCCGACCGGCAACGCCTTTTGCCGTTAAAGCCGCGGTATCTGTGGACAAAGCCTGCGCAACCGCGTCGCGCAACGCAGGCATGTCGCCGGGCGGGACGATCCAACCGACATCATCATCGACCAGTTCCGGGATGCCCGTAATTCGCGTCGTCACCACAGCCCTGCCCATCGCCAGACTTTCCATCAGAACAATTGGCAGACCCTCGGCAAAGCTGGGTAAGGCAAAGATGCGTGCACCTTTGATCGCTGCTCGGACCTCTTCCCCCGTCCCCCAGCCGGGCATGGATACATGACCTTGCAGGCCAAGCTCTTTCACGCGCGCATCAATATCCGCGCGATCCTCCCCATCGCCGATAAAGACAAGTTCAAGCGTCGGGTGATCCGTAACCAAGGGCGCGACCGCCTCAACCAGCAAGGCTTGCGCCTTCGCCGGACAAAGCCGCCCGACACAGACGATACGCGCATTCTCTGGCGGCGGCGTGACGTCGAATTCATCCAATTCAATGCCGCAGCGGACAACATGTACCTTCTCTGCACCGGCCCCAGCGGTAGCTGTCAAAATCACATCACGCGCATAGTTTGTGATTGCCGCGACAAAGGCTGCATGCCGGACCTTCATAGTCAAACCATTCGCTGCCGGGTCGTCAAATTCATCCGGCCCGTGCGCCGTAAAGCTGTAGCTCGGCCCACCCAGCCGACGCCCAAGCAAGGCGACTGCCGCCGAATTCGTGGAAAAATGTGCATGGACATGGGTGATACCCTGGGCCTTTGCGGCCTGTTTGAAGAACACGCCCTCAACCAGATAGGCAAAGTTCTTCAAACCCCTACTCCCCCGCCGCGTCGCGAGGTGAATTGTAGTGGCGAAAGCACGAAAAAAGCCGAGCGGGTTCGCGAAAATCTCTTTCAGGGCACCGCCAATCAATACCGCCGCACCCTGTTTCAGGATATAGGTCGTCTTGCCTATCTCGTCCCGATCACGCGGATCGACCAAATCCTCGCCCCAGTTCCGAATGGCAAAACGGGCCACAGGCACCCCTGCAGCTTCATGCGCCTGAATTTCCCGCCTGACAAATGTCGTTGACGTGATCGGGTAGGTATTCATCAGATAGGCAAGCGCCACTAAAGGAGGCCCCGCAGATATGTTCCGTATTCCGTCTTGGAATAACGGTCGGCCAATGCTTCCAAAGCCGCATCTTCAATCCAGCCTGCGTTATAGGCGATCTCTTCCGGGCAACCGGTCTGCAATCCCTGGCGACTTTGCAGCGTGCGCACAAAGTTGCTGGCATCCAGCAGGCTGCCATGGGTGCCAGTATCCAGCCACGCGTACCCCCGGCCCATGGTTTCGACGTTCAGCGTACCCTCGGCCAGATAGCTTTCCAGCAGCGTGACAATCTCTAATTCCCCGCGCACGCTGGGTTCTATATCACGGGCGCGGGCAGGCGCAGTACCATCCAGAAAGTAAAGGCCCGTCACCGCATAATTCGACGGTGGCATGTCGGGCTTTTCGATGATCTGCGTCACACGGCCTGCTTCATCCATGCCGACAACTCCGTATCTTTCCGGGTCAGCCACGCGGTAACCGAAGACGGTGCCACCAGACGCCTGTTTGTCCGCGCTGGACAAAAGTTCCGGCAGGCCATGCCCAAAAAAGATGTTATCGCCCAAAACCATGGCCGACGGGCCACCAGCCAGAAATTCCTCGGCAATCAGATAGGCCTGTGCGAGTCCGTCGGGGCTGGGCTGCAAAAGCCATGTAATCTGCAAACCCCATTGCGATCCATCCCCCAATAAATGCTGAAACTGCGTCTGATCCTGCGGGGTCGTGATGATCGCAATCTCGCGAATGCCGGTCAGCATCAGGACCGAAATAGGATAATAGATCATCGGCTTATCATAGATCGGCATCAATTGCTTCGACAGGCCTTGCGTGATCGGCCAAAGACGTGACCCTGTTCCCCCGGCCAGTATCAGACCCTTACGTTTGCTCATGACGTAGCCCCTTCCGCGAACATCTGACGCAGCGCTGCCTGCCAATCCGGGCGCGCAATTCCGTAATCTGCCTGAAGTGACGCGCAATCCAATCGGGAATTGGCGGGCCGCTTGGCCGGTGTTGGATAATCCGCCGTTGTGATATCCTGCACCGTCATATCGTGCCCGGCAGACGCAAAAATCGTGCGCGCAAATTCAGCCCAACTGACATCCGGCGCACCCGTAAAATGATAAATCCCGTTCCTACCAGATCCTGCAACCAATTGCTTTGCGATTGTCAGACATGCATCCGCAATAGCCGCCGCCGGTGTTGGACCGCCGACCTGATCGGCAACCACAGAAAGCGTGTGGCGCGTCTTAGCCAAACGCAGCATCGTGGTAACAAAGTTTTTCCCGGTCGCGTCAAAAACCCACGCCGTGCGCAGGATGACATACGCACCCCCTGCGGACGCAACCTTTTGCTCACCCGCCAGCTTTGTCCGGCCATAGGCGCCAAGCGGCTTGGTCAGATCGCCCGGTAACCATGCTGGGCCTTCGGACCCTTCAAACACATAATCGGTTGAGATGTGGATAAATGGTATGCCCTTTGCCGCACACGCCTCTGCCATGGCACCTGGGGCGGTCGCATTGATTGCAAAGGCCGCATCTTCCTCGGTCTCGGCCGCGTCAACTGCCGTCCAGGCAGCTGCATTGATCACGGCATCCGCGTCGCTTTTGGCGATGTGTGCGGCGCAGACATGCGGGTCACTCAGGTTGGCCTCATTGCGGCCCAAGGGCCAGATATGCGCATCATGCCTCGGCCCCGCAGCAATGACAGCCCGCGCTACCTGCCCCGTTTCGCCAAAAAGCAGAACTTTCATGTTGTGCCTAACCGTATACCAACCCCGTCACGATCAAGCAGGGGACGCCACCAGTCTTCATTCGCCAGATACCAATCCACTGTCCGCGCCAGACCTTCGTCCAGAGTCACGGATGGACGCCATCCTAGCTCGGTTCTGATCCGTTGCGGATCGATCGCATAGCGCAAATCGTGCCCAGGACGGTCTGTCACATAGGTGATTAACTCTGCATGCGGTGCGGTATCCGGCCTACGCGCATCCAAAAGCGCACAAATCTTGGTGACCAGATCAATATTTCGCGCCTCATTCTCACCACCGATATTATAGCTACGGCCCACGTGACCCTTACAAAGCACGGTCAGCAGCGCATCGGCGTGATCTTCAACATAAAGCCAATCACGGACGTTCTCACCCTTGCCGTAAACCGGTATCGGCTTGCCATGCAGTGCATTCAGAATGACCACTGGGATCAGCTTCTCGGGAAAGTGAAAAGGACCGTAATTGTTCGAACAATTTGTCAGGACAACCGGTAGACCATAGGTTTCCGCCCACGCACGCACCAGGTGGTCGCTCGCCGCCTTGGACGCTGAATATGGGCTGCGCGGGTCATAAGGCGTGTCTTCGGTGAATTGCCCGGTGGCGCCCAGCGATCCGTAGACCTCATCGGTAGAGATATGATGGAACCGGAAGGTGTCCGGTTTGCCTGCAGCCTCCCAATAGGCTCGCGTTGCCTCTAGCAGCGTGTAGGTGCCCGTTACGTTTGTGGCGATAAACGCACCAGGACCATCGATAGAGCGATCAACATGCGATTCTGCCGCCAGATGCATGATCGCGTCAGGTTGGTGCAGCGCCAGAATACGATCTATGGCAGGACGATCACAAATATCCGCCTGCTCAAATGTATAAAGCGGTTCGTCGGCGACGCTGGCCACATTCTCCAAACAGGACGCATAGGTTAGCGCATCCAGATTGACGACCGCATGACCTTCCCCCACCGCCTGACGCACAACCGCCGAGCCAATGAAGCCGGCACCACCTGTCACCAATATTTTCATTTGTAGGGCTCATATGTGAATGGGGATTGCAATGCTGCAAATGAAGGTGCTGCAGCATCCTTGTCCGAAAGCACGGCTTCTGCTGTATCGATCCCCCAATCAATCGCCAAATCCGGATCATCAAATCGCACCGACCCTTCGGTTTCTGGCGCATAAGTCGCCGAACATTTGTATGCGACAACGCAATCTTGCGCGCGGGTCACAAAACCATGCAGAAAACCCGCTGGAATCAGGAGTTGATTGCCTTTCCCGTCTGACAATTCCACACCCACCCATCGCCCAAATGTCGGAGAGCCCGCGCGGATATCTACCGCCACATCCCAGATCACACCTTGCAGAACCCGCACCAGTTTCGCTTGCGCGGCAGGCGGAGCCTGATAGTGCAGACCACGCACAGTGCCACGATCCTGACTGTAGGATTGATTGTCTTGCACAAACTGGGTGGTGATCCCTAAATCTGCCAGCGTCGCGGCGTTATAGGTCTCTGTAAAATGGCCGCGACTGTCGGCAAAGCGGCGCGGCGTGATCTCAACCACACCGGCCAGCTGTGTTTCAGTGATCATGATGCACAGCACCCGCAATTCGTAACTTCATAAGGCATCTTCTTCGCTTACCGCTTTCTTGGCAAACAATCCATGATCATAACAATCAACATATGCCCGCTATTCATCCTTACGGGAACATTGGTGGGTAGCGCAGCAAAGAGGCAAAAAAACGATTTTTTTCATTAAGTTAGACCAAAAAGTACAATACGGAAAGTATGTGAGATCAGAACCCACGTCAAGTTGACGTGCGCGTTGCAATCGCGACGCAAACACAGGCAGAGGTTACATCACCTTAACACCCAATTTCGTACAGAAAGGTGATGACGCATGCAGCAACGATGCTACGTTTAATTATGGTGTGATGATTTGAAAAAAAGGGGCAGATTATTATGTTGCCAACAACCTTGCAAAAACTTGTCTTTGTCATTGCGTTTATGCTCTCGGCACCATTCGCCACGGTCGAGGCACAGGAAAGACCGCTGACACTCCGGGTTGTTCAATCAGGCCACAGTCTAACCGACGGTATCATGGAACCTCTGCGTTTTCTTGTTAGATCAGAGGGCGTTAGACAAGTGCAAATCGACCAATCCACCGCACCAGGTAGCACCATGGATTGGCGCTGGAACAATGCGGACCCGAACAAGCAGACCGATGCACGCTATGACATCGATAAATATGACGTCATGGTCTTGACCGAGCGTGTTCCCTTGTCGGGTACACGGCCATGGCACAATTCCGATAGTCAGGCACTGCAATGGTTCAAACATGCTTGGACAGAGGGGAATGGCGGCCAAGGGGCTGAAACCATACTTTATGCCACCTGGGTGAATGTTGACAGTGGGCCAACATGGGCAAACGGACATAAGGACCCTGACGGTCAATTCACATACCGGCAGCGCATGCCTCTGGAAATGGCCAATTGGAAAGAAATACAAGCGTATGTAAACGCCAATCGCCCCGTAGGCTCCCCACCCATGCGAATGATCCCTGGTCCGATCTTGATGGCCACCATATATGATGAAATTGAAGGTGGCCGCGCCCCGGGCCTCTCCGATATCTCCGATCTGTTTGTGGACCAGATTCACCTGAACGAAATGGGCAGCTATTTTATCGCTCTGGCCCATTTTGCAGTCATCTACAACCGTGACCCGCGTGGCGTACAAAACTCGGGCGCCGTCACACCGGAACAAGCACTATGGATGCAGGACCTTGTCTGGCGCGTGCTGTCCGAGGAAGGTGTGCTAGGCGGGGTCTGATCAGCGATATCAATTGCCAGGCGCTTGTCAGGGGCGCCGCGCCCCAGGTTGATAGGATGAGCCTGTCCGCGCTGTTCGTATCCTCCACGCGCGCCGGGAAGGTGAACTGGTATTGCTCAAACCTCCCAACCTAGCCGACCATACCGGACACAATGTCCGTGTCGCGCCCTCAGATGCCACGGTTGCGTTTCTTTCCACTGTGTTTCAGCGTCAGTCGTTAGACGTCATTTCTATCAATGATCCAAAAGAGCCTGCGCGGGTCCACCCGGTCCAGCCCCAATCACCGCATCAATTGGGCCCTCATGAAGCCAGCGCTGGCGCGGCATGGATATAGACGACAGCTGCAGCAATGAGCGTAAAAATAAACCACAACAGGTCAAAGCTGACCTGCTTTGTCCCCAGATACGGTCGCACCAACCAGAGTGAATATGGAACCGTCACCATCGGAACCAGCGCAATCACAACCAAAGCCGCTGCGAAGCCAAGGTTCAAAAACACGACCGGCAATGCAATGCAAACCCATGTGCCTCGGACACCTGATATAATCATCATCGCAAAGCTATTGCCTTGGTTCATGATCAGACCATTGACGGTATCAAACCGCGCAGCCAGAAAGCGAAGCGATAGGATCGTCAGATATGCGCCAGCAACGGCATACGTTTGTGAATAGAGCATATCGATCAGCAACTGACCCCCGAAGAAAAGCGTCACGAAAGCCAGGAAACAAATCCCGTCAATCGCAGTCTGCAGCTTGCGATAAAGCCGTGGTGCATCAGCCGGACGGGTCCGCATGACCTCGCTGATGACAGGAAAGCCAACCCCATCGCTCAACCGGACTATCACCATCACGCCCGACTCAATCCAGATCAGGGCGATCACGAATATGCCAAAGGTCGCAGCGTCCAAAAACGCCCCCAAAAGCAGTTTTTCCATGTTCACCGCAAAAAAGGTGAAGATCGACGATCCCATCAACCACTTGCCATAACTCCAGAGCCGATCGGCGATTTCGCGGTCCCAGACAAATGCCATGCGCGGTCCGGGAAAGAATAGATGCGTACTAAGGGCACGCAGCATCGCGCCCAGCAGCATGCCTGCCATCAACGCCCATACCGTCGCGCTGAAAGACGCAAAAGTCACCATTGCGAGGATCGTGATAACCTGCGTGCAAATCTCAAGCACGGCGGGGTATTGCATCTGCAACCGGCGCTGCGACAATTCACGCGTGGTTGAGTCAATTCCTGCCATCATTGGCACAAGCGCCGACAATGCGACCAGTAATGGCAGATCAGGATTGGCATAAACCGTACCGGGCGGCGCATAGTGGGGCGCGAAGATCCACACCAAAAGTGCCGCTGTCAGAACTCCGGCAGAAATCATCGCCCCGCGCGCCATTTTGACAACCCAGGCAACCCGCAAAAAGTGGTCCTGATCACCGTCAGGTTCGCGAGAAACCGACCGGTTGATGCCGATATCGGTAAAGAGACTGAAGCCCGCGATCAACACGCTGACCAAAGCCATCAATCCGAACGCCTCAGGCACCAGCAGGCGCGTCATGATCAGATTGCTGCACAACCGCAGCAGATTGATCCCCATGACCTGCACAAGGCTCCAGCTGCTAGCCTTGGCCACACGACGTGTAAGCGAGGCTTGCTTGGCAGGTTCTGTCGAAGAAGCGTTACTCATTTATACTCAATCAACTCTGCCCTTCGACCCCGCCAACGACGCCAGAAGAAGTGTATTATGCCTTGCGCCTCGGCAAACTTACCAACCGTGAGCAGCACCGCCCGCTCCCACGCAAACCGGCCGCCGCCCGCGCGCAAGGCAAGCCGCGTCACCTGCAGAGGGTAAATCACAATTGTCCAAAGGGCGACGGGTCCGTAGATAGGCAGCGCCAAGACGACGAGAGCCGGGAGCATGCCTCCCCAAATCAATGCGCGCCGCGTTGCCACCAAACCAGGCTTTTCAGGATCTTTTTGATACATCGTCATCGCCTCGGCTGCTGCGTGGCCCGCACGGCGAGCACGCTGCCAAAACTGACCAAAACGGATCATAGCAGCATCATGCAATGTCATTTCCGCGTCCAAGCGCCACACCTTCCACCCTAGCTTGCGCACACGCAGGCACATCTCCGGCTCCTCGCCAGCAATCAGTGCAGGGTTGTAGCCACCTACGGCATCAACAGCTTCCCACCGCATTAGAGCGTCGCCACCGCATGCCATTGCCTCGCCAACCGGGGTGCCCCATTCCGCGTCACACATTCGGTTGTAGATGGATACATGCGGAAAGCGCTCTCGCCGACGTCCACACACAACCGCAACATCGACATGTGCGGCCAAGAAATCACGCGCCGTCGTGATCCAGTTTGGATCAAGCACGCAATCCCCATCGACAAATTGCACGAAGTCCGGTGATTGGGTCTTGCCCAGCGCAGCAATCCCCGCATTGCGCGCACGCGCTGCGGTAAAGGGCTTTTCCTGATCTAGGATAACAACCTCAGCACCGCGCGCCTTAGCTGCATCGACGGACCCATCCGTTGATCCACTGTCCACGTAAACAACCCGGTGAAATTGGTCACCGAGCGCATCAAGGCAAGCCAATAGCCGCACCCCTTCATTGCGCCCGATCACAACCGCTCCGATCCGGGACAGTTCAGCGTTCACGACGGCACCTCCCGGGGTCGTAGCAATCGGCACAGCAATAAAAGATCAAGAAAAACAGACTTTCACAAACTCATGGGGACAATCAATGGGCTTTGCAATGCCAGTTCATTAGGACAATCCCCAAAGGATGGTACAGTGCGCAAACGCATAGACACAGAAAAGTTTGCCTGTGATGCAATGTGGTGACTGTCAAAAAAGCAGTTTGTGTTATTGAATATCGGAATTCTGCAAGACCAGCACCGCACCATGACCGAATTATCTTAACGATGGCGTTTCGTATCTGATGCCCAATCTTCTCGCGTATTTCGTGTTGTTCACTTACCCGATGGTCGTGATCATCCTGTTTCGGCGCTTGCCGCTGCCACAGGCGCTGATCTGGTCCATCATGGGCGGCTACTTGTTTTTGCCTGAACGAACGGGCATCGATCTGCCGCTCTTGCCTGCATTTAACAAGCTGCTTATCCCAAGTCTGATGGCTGCCATCATGTGCTGGTTTGCGCCAAACCCCACGTCGCGGCAGCGTCGAGTGTCCACCGGGCGATCAAACGACGGCGAATTTGTAGCGGTTGCAGAAATCAATCCTGCAAGGCCAAGTCTTATCGCGAACCTGTGCATTGCCACGTTTCTTGTTGCGCCCATAGGGATTGCTTTGACAAATTCTGACTGGGTTGTCTTTGGCCCAAGGGTCATTCCGGGGTTACGCATTTACGACGCTTTTTCCATGATCCTGGCGGCGGGTGTCATGCTGCTACCATTCTTCCTAGCCCGTCGACACCTCGCCACACCCGAAGCACATATGGACTTGTTACGGACATTCGTAAAAGCCGGACTTGTCTATTCCGTCCTGATCCTGATCGAAATCCGCTTCAGTCCACAGCTGCACCGCTGGTTCTATGGTTTTCATGCGCACGACTTTGTCCAACAAATCCGCTTTGGCGGCTTTCGCCCGATGGTCTTTATTCAGCATGGGCTACGTGTCGGGGTGTTCATGCTGATGGTCGTGATCGCCGCATTCGCGCTTTATAAGATCCGCGCGGCAAGTCGCGCGCCGACAGGCCTCAGGCAGCGCAACGCAGGTGAAAAACCGAAGCAGGTTGGCCTCCCGATCTATGTCGCACTTTATCTGCTGGTGATCCTATTTGTTGCCAAAGCCGTCGGTGCATTCATGATCGCGTGCATATTCATTCCGTTCCTGATGTTCACGAAACCGGCGCAGTGGCGGATATTGGCGCTGATTTGCGCCGTGCTGGTCCTGCTTTATCCCATGGCCCGGTCGTCGGGTATTGTACCGATTGAACGTGTCTATGGCATTGCGACTGCAATCAGCGAAGATCGCGCCGCATCATTCCGCTTTCGGCTGGAAAACGAAGAACGGTTGTTGGCGCGTGCCTCGCAAAAGCCCATACTGGGTTGGGGGATTTGGGGTCGCAGCCGGGTATATGATCCGTCTACCGGCCAAGATATTACGACAGCTGACGGGGCTTGGGTAATCGTTTTTGGGGTGTCTGGTTGGGTCGGGTATCTGGCCCAATTCGGACTTTTGACTCTGCCGATATTCGCATACTTCTTTGGCCGCGGCCCATTGCGGCAATCCATCGCTAGCCAGGGCCTTTGCCTACTGCTCGCCGCTAACCTGATTGATCTGGTGCCCAATTCTGGCCTTACCCCGGTAACCTGGATGGTGGCAGGGGCGCTATTGGGCCGCTTTGAACGGCGCGAGCCGCATGATGCGACACAAGCACAAAGTACACGAACCGCCACGCGACGTGCATCCGGTGTGGCGCCGGCTACCCGAACACGCGCAGGGGGGCAACCTACGGCGTAGCGCGTCCCCAGCCTTTGTGTTTGAAGTTCAAAAAGTAGCGCTCAAATGTGCGAAAACTTATTTCTGCGATAATGATTGAGAGCAAACAATAGATCAACAAAACCGTCCATCCGCTGTCGCCCAATCCGAAGCGTTCTAGCGTAGTGTTGGCAATGTGCAGCCCGATCAGATGGTAAAGATAAATGCCATAACTGGTCTCACCAATCCGCGAAATCGGTGTAAAAGCCATCAAAGGTCGTAGGACGTTGTCCTCGCGAATGACAATGCTGACCAAAGCCGCAGCCATCGCAAGGTGAAGGATTAGATTTGGCCAACCTCGCATGTCAGCCGGCAACCACTGTAACAGCGCAAGGACAAGCAAGAAACTGCATAGACATGCCAGCGCACTGCCCAGCCAGCGGGCAAGAAGGGCAAAGCTGCCTTCTTTATGCAGCAAAAGCGCCACCAGCGACCCGATCAGGATAGGCGCATAGGTGGTGTTGAACATCGCAAAGCGGAGCGGACCAGCATCAAACGCAGTGATACCCAGCGGCGTCAGCCAGCCGATGACGGCCACCACATTCAACAGCACCAGGACTATCAAAACGGGTATCAACCACCGCCCTGGCAGCATCAATAACAAGAGCGGCCAAACGAGATAATACTGCTCTTCCACAGCAAGCGACCACATAGGCGACAATAGCGGGATGTTCGATGTCAGGAAGTTCGCCATAAAAAGGTAGTAGAATGGTAATTGCTGCAAATACTGTGTCTCGCCCTTCACACCAATAAAATAGGCGGCGACAACCGTGACGACCAAAAAATAGACTGGGATGATCCGCAAAAACCTACGCCAATAGAACCCTTTCAGCGAAAATTGTCCTTGCGCCGATGCCTCACGTAGAAGCAGGGTGGTGATCAGGAAACCACTGAGCACAAAGAAAAAATCGACGCCAACGAAACCACGGGTCAGGATCCGTGGTGCGTGCTCCATCGCGGTCCAAACCGGACCGTGATGCCACATAACGGCAGCGATGCAAAAAAACCGCAAACCGTTCAAAGACCCAAAATGCCGCACAGCCTGATAATCCGAAAATGTCGGCGTCGGGGCCTGCGACGTTGCAATATTGATCACGCGTGTAATCCAAAACTATCTGAACATGGGCCCATCCATGTCACGATTTTGTCTGTTGGCAAAGACCGCACCCCAGTTGCATCGCGCCAACTGACGCAGTTTTTCTATCGTTTCTCTGTTGATTGACGGCGCGATGATGTACAGACTACGACGCATTCATCCGAAAGCTTGGTTTGTTCAGAAATTTGATAGTGATTTAGATGACCGCCAGCAGTGAACAGAGCCAACGCGTACCCCTTACGGGTTACCTGCATGCTGGTGTTGTCTGGCTGTTGCTGTCAACCATCGCAGCACTGATCTTTTTCCACGAAGGCTTGAACGCGCTGTTTGTCGCTTGGCAATTGCCAGAATATAGCCATGGACCCCTGATCCCTATCCTGTCGCTTTTGCTGTTTTTGCGACAATTGAAAACCGTGCCCATCAAACATGAACCCGTCACTGACAGGGGACCGGGTGTCGCGTTGTTGATCTTTGCGCTCATCCTTGGCGCGTTGGGAAAACTCAGCCAGATCGACGAAATCGTCGCTTATGCGATCATACTTTGGGTCGGTGCGATCCTGCTGATCTCATGGGGTTGGCAGCAGGGAAAGAACTTCTGGCCACCTGTGGTCCATCTTGTCTACATGCTGCCCCTGCCTGGCGTGCTTTACTACAAAATTTCCACCTATCTACAGGTAGTTTCATCCGAGCTCGGCGTTTGGATGCTGCAATTGATCAATGTGCCGGTTTTTCTGGAAGGCAATATCATCGATCTGGGCGTCTACAAACTGCACGTGGCCGAGGCATGTTCGGGATTGCGCTATCTCTTTCCCATCATGTCCTTTTCCTACATCTTCGCGGTGCTGTTCAAAGGAACGGTTTGGCATAAGGCAATCTTGCTTTTGGCCGCTGTCCCGATCACCATCGTGATGAACTCGGCCCGCATCGCTTTTGCCGGATGGTTGGTGAACTATGTCGGCCTGGAATATCTTGAAGGTTTCACCCACTTCTTTGAAGGCTGGATCATCTTCATGATCTGCATTGTCCTGCTTTTCCTTTTGGCCTGGATAATGTTGCGCTTCACAAAACCAAGGATGAGCCTTGTTGACGCGCTGGATCTCGATACGACCGGGTGGGCAGGGCAGGCCACACGCATTCGGCTAATCGCGCCGTCGCGGGCTTTGATCCTTTCTGCCGTCCTTTTAGGGACATGCGCAGTTGCGTGGGAAACCCGTAATCAGGTCGGCACGATCACCGTTGAGCGCGAACCATTCATCCTGTTCCCTACCACGCTAAACGACTGGAAAAGCGGCATACCAGAAGCGCTGACTCCGGAAATCCAACAGGCGCTTGGCGCGGACGACTACCATTCCGTCCAATTTTCAAAAGCCAACGCAGCAGCGCCTGTTGGCCTCTTCATTGCGTGGTATGATGACCAGACCAAAGGCGGTACCCACTCGCCCGAAATCTGCCTGCCGGGCGCTGGCTGGGAAATCGCCAAGCTAGATCGCATGGATATCGCCCCACAGGTTGGTTTTTCTGAGCCCTACAATCTCAACCGCGCGGTCATTCAAAAGGGGCAGACGCGGATGTTGGTCTATTATTGGTTCGAACAGCACGGGCGCCACACTGCCTGGGACTTTGCCGCGAAGATGTATCTGCTTTGGGACAGTATCACGATCGGTCGAACAGATGGTGCATTGGTGCGGCTGACAACGCCCATCCTGTCGGGCGAGACCGAGGCAGAGGCAGAAGAACGCCTGCAAGAAATGTTTCTAGAAACGACGCATGTACTGCCAAGGTTTGTGCCAGGACTTGACGTATGACCACACAACAGGGGCGTTTACTGATCTACGCACCCGTGCCGCTTTATGGTGATCCCGCAAATTGGATGGTTGAAAAGCAGGCCGCCAATGGTGTGCGCCTTTGGGCCGAAAACTTTGATCATGTCACGGTCATGATGCCTCACCAGGATGGTCCAGCACCCGACGGATGGGTTCCAGTCGACAAGATCGGTCCCAATCTTGCGCGGGTTTCAATTGTCCCTCTGCCCACAGCTTGGGTTCTTCCCAGGTTTGTCCGCGTTTACCGGAAAACGCGCGCGACAATCCGGGCGGAGATTGCGCGTGCCCAATACTTGTCCTTTGCAATCGGTGGACTGGTTGGAGACTGGGGCGCCGTCGCCTGTCTGCAGGCCAATGCCATGGGACGACCTTATGCGGTTTGGACGGATAGGGTAGAGTCACAGGTGACCCGAACCGAGGCACAAAGCGGCCCTTTGAAAAGTCGGGTCAAAAAACACCTCATTCACCGCCCCATGGCAATGCTGGAGAAATGGGTGATCAAACGCGCCACGTTAGGACTGTTTCATGGTCAGCAGACCTTTGATGCCTATGCCCGTTACAACCGTAACCCGCAAATCGTGCACGACATCCATGTCAGTCGTGAGGCGCATATCTCCGATGCGGCCTTTACGGCCAAGTTAACAAGCGCGGCATCAGACCCCTTGCGGATAGTTTATGCTGGACGTGCAACGGCGATGAAAGGCCCGCTTCACTGGGGCAAATCACTGCGCGAACTCGCCAAAGCAAAAATCCCGTTTGCGGCGCATTGGCTGGGTGATGGGCCGCAATTGGATCAATTGCGGGACCAGCTGCGGGCGGATGGATTGGCCGATCAGGTTACCTTGCATGGTTTTGTGAACGACCCCATACAGGTTAGCGCCAGCATCGAAGCTGCACATGTCTTCTTATTCTGCCACACCACCCCCGAATCGCCACGTTGCCTGATCGAAAGCCTGATCGCAGGAACACCCATTGTCGGATACGACGGTTCTTATGCGGCGGATCTAATCCACGTGCATGGCGGTGGACATCTTGTTCCAATAGGTGAAGCGGCATCTTTGGGGCAGGTTCTGGTCGATCTGGACAGGGATCGGAACAAATTGGCAAACCTCATCCAAAATGCCCGTAAGGATGGTGCGCCATTTGATGACGAGGGCGTTTTCGCCCATCGTTCTGAATTGATCAAAAAGCATCTGGAAATCGACTAACATGCTCAAGGGACCACTTGTCCATATCGGATACCAAAAGACAGCCTCGACCTTTTTGCAGAAACGCGTTTTTGCCGACGAGAGTGTGTTTGTCAGGCCATGGGGTGAACAAGCTGCACTTGCGGTTGAACACTTTGTCCAGCGACATCCGGAACACTTCGACCCCGCCGAGGTCCGCGACGCATTTGGTGAACATGCGGATCGGATTCCTGTCATTTCACAAGAGGACCTGGCCGGTTACCCCCTCTATTCATTCTACTACGCTGAAACTGTGGCGCAGCGCGTCAAGGCAACGTTTCCTAATGCGCGCATCCTTGTCTGTGTGCGCGAACAGGTGTCGATGATCGTCTCACAATACTTCCAGTTCATTCGCCAGGGCGGCACGCGCTCATTGATCAGCATGCTCAAGGATAACGACAACCAGCCCGGTTACCGCCCCGTTATCCGCAAGGAGCATTTTGAATATGATCTGATGTATCAATTGCTGCGTCGGTACTTCGACAAAGACCAAATCCTGATGTTGCCGCATGAATTGTTGCGCCAAGCACCCGATGTATATTTCGAGAAGCTCAACAAACTGCTTGGTACCTCACTGTCTCCATCGCTTGCGCAGGAGACGGTTTTTGCCAAACGGGGCGGGATAACGATACAATTGGAATTCCTGTTGAACAAAGTGGCCCCGTTGCCACACGAACTGCCGCTAAACTACAATGACTACCCATTGTGGGTGCGCGGACGGAACCGCCTGTTACGCAATTTTGATAAGGTCACGTCCAGATATACCAACCTGGGGCGATCATTCGAAAGTCGCATCAAAAAGGACGCGGCTGACTATATTGGCGACCATTTTGCGGCATCAAATACACGTCTTGCAGACCTGCTGGGCGATGATCTGGCCAGCCTGGGATATCTAACGCTGGACAGCAACAATAGATGACAGGTCGCCCCAATCCGTTCGAGTCGTAGGACACGCAATATTCAACGACATGTTTCGAGTTAGGCGACAATATGATATAAAGAAGGGCTTAACTGCCGTCCGATCAACAGCGTGACCCTAGGTCAGCTCAAAGATTGTCCTTTTTGGCAAATCTAGTGGTTTTGCGCTTGCAGAACCCGGCAAAATAGACGCAACTAAATCAGACATTAGTCATTAGAAGCCGATTTCGGCTAGATTTTGAAAATTAATGGTGGGTTTTGTGATCAAAAGAGTTCTCGTAGGTGTTGCAACAGCAGTACTGTTATCCGTATCTGCTGCATCGGCAGCGACGCTAAACTTTGTCGGTACTGGTCAAACGCACAGCGTCACCGGCAATGACATTGATGCGTCTTTCAACACGTCCATCGACATTATTACGGGCGACCAGAAGACCCTTGGAAACGGTCTCTACCTCGATGTCGGCGCAGGTCCCGCCGAAGTTACATACACCTATCTCGGTGCAGAGGCTGGAAACAGCAACTTTGCCGCAGTGATTGGTGGAGGTATCTTTTTTAACCGCGGTGGGTTGCGATCAACGCCCGGTGAACAGGTAACAGTGACGCAAGAGACAAGCGGCCTGCTTGATTTTGCGTTTGGTACATATTCACCGCTGCGCGCTATCGGCCTGTTCCTGAATAATGGGGTTGCCTTCCCCGGATCGTCAAATTTCGCCATGGGCTTTATCCAAATCGACGTAAACTCGTTCTATGTTCTGTTTGACGACATCGCGCGGGGTGATCGTGATTTTGACGACATAGCGGTGCGGATCGATGTCGCTCCCGTGCCGATCCCCGCGGGCGGATTGCTATTGCTGTCCGCACTGGCCGGCGCACTGGTCCTGAGACGCAGGACGAAAGTGGCCTAGCGCCAACCAAAGCACACATCAAATGAGAAGGGCCGATTTCATATCGGCCTTTTTTGTCCAAAACCGTCGGTCGACTAATAGTCGTATCCAGCAGCGCTGACATCTTTGTCCATATACCGGCACTTATTCAACAAAACGCCAATGACATTTGTCTGTGCGGCCAGATCACGTTCACAAACATCGATTTCAGCTAGTGACGTCTTTTCCGCCGCCGCAACAAGTAACACACAATCGACCACATCCATGAAACCCAACGTGTCATCTGTCTGCAGCATCGGCGGCATGTCAAATATTGTTAGATCAGGTTTGTACCTTGCTTCGATACTGTCCAATGCAGGTTCAATTGTTGAACTTTGCAAGAGCTCTGATGGATTGCGCACAGGTGCGTAATTCACAGCAAAAGCAAGATTAGGGCGCGGACGCATCGCCACATCCGCAAAACTCGCCTTGCCCTCCAAAACGGCGGCAAAGCTACCGCCCCCGGATATCCCCAACGCTTTCGACAATGTCGGGCGCCGCATATCCATTTCGCCTACGATAGTGTGAACCTCTGCCTGTTTTGACAATGAAAATGCCAGATTCAAGGCCACGGTTGTTTTACCGCAATCCGCTCCGGGTGACGTAATTGCAAGCCGCTTCCACCCTTCGACCCGCATCTGCTGCAATATCTTTGTCCGCAAGATATCAAAGGCCGCGGCCCCCTTTGTCACTTGCGATGTGTTGTCAAAGGTTACAACCCTTTGCCGCGCCATCTGCCGGCGCGACGGCACGAAGTTTGCAAGCGGCATCCAGATGGAGGCTCGGTCCGATGATGGCCGAATGATCTGTGACCGTTTTGATGGCACCCGCCCGTGGCCGGCTGGCACGGATGTAGCTGCAGGCGTGGCAACCGGATCTGGCCCTGCGCCCTCGCGCGCTGCACGGGCTTTCGCAATGGCGGCTTGTATCTTGTCCATGTAATGTCGCCCCCTTAAGCCAAACCAACCCGGCGCAGGATGTCTTCCAAAATAGGTTGCAAAGGCCGGATGTTGGTATCGATATACCACAAGGCCGCCGGCAATCCGATTAGGATCAGTAAGACAACCGTTACGATAATCAAGCGTTTACGCCAGACTTCACCCCGTGTCCGGATGTAGGGCATCGTCATGATCGGCGTGATTTGCAGACCATTCACGATATCAACTGGGCGCCGTATGGCTGTATTCAACAACTCCAGCAGTCCGATCAATCCGAACCCCATACCTAAGCCTGCAGCAATTCCCATCGCGACAATGCGGCGGCGGTTTGGCCGGGTCGGGCTTGTGGGCGGATTGGCTTGTTCGATGACCGAAATCCGCTGACCCTTTGACAAAGCCTCAATCGTGTCGCCAACCTCAGCCGTTGCGCGGTTGCGGACCGCCTGATCGTATTGTGCGCGCAAATTGTCAAAATTTCGCTCTAAGGTGCCCAGAGTCAGTGCGTTGCCTGGCGTCGCTGCAATCGACGCGGCCAACTGCTCCAGATTGGATGTGATCACTGATTTTTGTTCGTCGATAAACGCAAGCTGACCATCAAGATCTGCCAGCTGCAGTTCAAACGGTGTCAAAGGTCCACCTTCGGCATTCAAAGCCGACGCACCCGCTGACTGTTGCTCCGCCACGATCCGTTCCAACGCGCTGATCTGCGCACGTAAAACCCCAATGCGTGGATTGTCCGCAGACAATACAGCTGATGAACGCGTCAATTCATCTTTCAATTCCCGCAATTCAGCCTCTTCGGCGGTACGCGCCACCGGCCCGACAAGACCAACCTCACCTGTTTGTTCGAAAAGTTCGATCAAACGGTCGCGTCGGTCGCGCAACTGGTTTTGTTCACGTTCAAGCTCCAACAATCGCTCTTGTTCAGCAGCCTGTTGTGATCTGCGAAACTCCAGACTGTCCGGCAGCGCCTCCAGATTGGCCTCCTGAAATTCCAATATTCGGGCACTCATCTGGGAGAGTTCTTGTTCGAGCCGCTCTGTTTCTTGCGAGAAGAATTCCAACGTTTGACCAGACACGGTTGTGCGCATCTCGACGTTCTCTTGCAAGATCAGGGTCACGACTTCGTTTGTCACCGCGGCGGCCAGCTGCGGTTCGGCTGCATCAAAACTAACGGTCACAATCGTCGCTGTGGACCGCCCGCGCGACATGATACCACCAGACGTGTTGATATTGATCCGTTCGCGCATGTCCTGAACGCGCTCATCAGGGTTCAGTCGATCTTCTGGGGTGGGAACTTCGCTGTAAACGCCCAATCGGTTGGCCATTTCCAACAGGTTGTCGCGGGCCAGGATCCGTTGCCGAATAATCTGCAGCTGCTCTGATGCGTCCGTGCGCACCGTCGATGCGGCCAGATCGTCGGGGATCTGTTCGGATTCGACTACCAAACGTGCCTCGGCCACGTAGATCGGCTGCTGCGTCAGCGCGACGGTCAAACCACCGGCCGTCCCTAAACACAGCAGGACAAAAAAGTACGGAAAGCGCCGCCAGAATACGGCGAGATAGAACTTGAAATCGATCATGTATCAATCACTTCAGGTTTTTCGACTGAAGGACAAGCGTCTCAGATTTTTCTGCCACTACACCACCGCCAAAAAACACACCGTCACTCAGAACTTGTTCGACCGTCGTTGAAGTCACCTTCTGCTCATCACCAGTATATGCATAAAGCAATGACAAGTCACAAAGCTGATTGATTAATCTTGGCACGCCACCCGTCTCTGCGAACACCTTTTCGCAAGCGGCAGGTGTAAAGATGGGGACCGACGCGCCTGCAACATCCAATCGGTGGTCGATGTATTCACGCACCATATTGGCATCCAGCCGGGGCAAGTGGAAACTTGACGCAACACGTTGTGCAAATTGCGTCAGTTCCGGGTGCCGCACCTTGTCGCGTAATTCGGGCTGCCCAACCAGGATCAGCTGCAACAGTTCATCTTTGTTGGAATTGATGTTCGTAAACATCCGCAGCTCTTCCAGCGATTCTCGGCTCAGGTTCTGCGCCTCATCAAAAATGAGGATAACCCGTCGCCCTTCACCGTATTTGGCAATCAAATACTCTTCGAACTGACCGAAAAGTGTCACGTAGTCTGCGTCTTGCGGCATCGATTGGTCCAACGACTGCAAAACCCAACGTAACAGTTCGTCACGCGTGCCGTGTGCATTCGAAATCAGTCCAATCTGCAGATCATCACCCAGTGACTTCAACAGGTGGTGCAGCAACGTCGTCTTCCCGGCACCGACCTCACCCGTGATCAACGTGATCGGCGCCCGCGTCACAATCCCATATTCAAACATCGCATAGGCCCGTTCATGGACGGGCGACCAAAAAATAAACTCTGGGTCGGGCACCAGACTGAACGGACGTTCGTGCAAGCCAAAGTGATCAAGATAGATATTGATCGCGTGATTCATCAGGATCCCAAGCAAAGTGGCAAGTGGTGTGTGACAACTGGCACAGACGCGATTCGACGTCCCGTGTTCTCTATCTGATAACCACTTTTCATGCCAGCCAAGCCCGAAGGTATGGAAAAACTGACTTTAGGTAAGGCATGTTACACAACACATTGGTTCTTAGGGCGCAACAATAAGGAAAAATGCAGTTTATCAACCACTTAATCAGGCGACAAATTGAGCGTTGTTACATAAAATTGTCTATTTTTACGGCGCGGCATCGTTTATAACTGGCTTTGAACAGGCTGCCTGTTGAGATCTAGAAAATGTTAAGAAACGGTTAAACGGTAAGCATCGGTTAGATGCTGTAAGGTTCGATTTGTGTCGTAATTTTTGGACACACGTTATTAGAAACGAGTGAGTATTAGATGACTACAAATTATTCAGAAGTGCCCAAGCGGACCAAGTGGCGGACTATTATGTTATCGCTGCTGCAAGAAGGTCCATATGAGCTGGGGCTGAAACGTGTCACTGACATTGCATTTGTGCTGTTAGCCGCACCTTTTGTTGTTCCTCTGATTGGTGTTTTGGCGCTGATCGTTGCGCGCGACGGGCACGCGCCGTTTTACCGCCAGGATCGGGTCGGGCGCGGCGGACAAATTTATCGGATCTGGAAACTGCGCACGATGGTCGCCGATGCAGACTCGTTGCTCAACGATTACCTGGCCAAAAACCCAGACGCCGCGGCAGAATGGGAATTGACCCAGAAACTCAAGCAGGATCCGCGGATTACGGCCATTGGCCACGTCTTGCGCAAAAGCTCTGCTGATGAGCTGCCGCAACTGTGGAATGTCCTCATCGGTGAGATGAGCCTCGTTGGTCCGCGACCCATGATGCCCGAGCAGCAAGGAATGTACCCCGGCCGTGCATACTATAAACAGCGTCCCGGCATCACCGGCCCTTGGCAGGTGTCAGAGCGGAATGAAAGTACATTCGCTGACCGGGCAAGGTTTGATACAGATTATGTCGCGAACTTGTCTTTCGCAAATGACATCAAATTGCTGCTTGCAACGGTACGTGTTGTTCTTAAGGGCACTGGCTACTGATCCGGTCGCCGGTGTCCGGCTGATACACACGAAGGTAAGGTAATGCGACGCTTTCTGCGCTTCTTGCTGATCGGGTTAAGCATCACCGCACTAATAGGCTGCAAAACGGCTGAAGAAAGGGCTGACGAGTTTTACCAGTCAGGCCTGAACCTGCTGGAAGCAGGAGATCTTGATCGTGCGGCGATCGAGTTTCTGAACGTTTTCCAACATGATGGTTTTCATCAAGATGCACGCCGAAAATTGGCAGATATTAGGTTGGAACAGGGCAGCATATCTGCTGCTTACGGCCAATACCTTCGCCTGATCGAGCAATATCCTGACACGGCGGATGTCCGGCTGATCCTCGCTAGGATTGCGGTTGACATTAACAATTGGGATGAAGTGCGCCGGCACGGACAGGCCGCCATTGCCCTGGTACCTGACGACCCAAACGCGCAAGCCTTGGATGCTGCTTTGATGTATCGTGATGCGACGTTTGCAGAGGATACACCTGCCCTCGAGGCTGCGGCAGAGCGCGCGCGCGCATTGCTGCAGGCAGATCCAGCGAACGAAGTTGCGCGGCGTGTTGTCGTAGATGATCTGTTGCGCAGTGACACACCACTTGATGCCCTGCCAGAGATTGACCGTGCTCTGGATTTGGATCCGGAAAGCTATGCTTACAACACGATCCGCCTTCGGCTTTTGATGCAGGTCGAAGATATCGCTGGTGTTCGCGACCAGCTTGAACAGATGGTCACGCTTTACCCGGATGATGCCCAACTCAGGGAAACCTTGATTGGTTGGTACCTTTCGCAGGGTGATCTTGCCGGGGCCGAAGCCTATTTGCGCGACCTGGCAGGAGATCTGACAGCGTCGCCAGATGGCCATATCGCAGTCGTGCAACTGATCCAATCCGGGCAGGGACCAGAGGCGGCCAAGGCAGAGCTGGACCGGCTCGCTGCGGCGAATGCGGGCAATGCAAATGCCGATGTCTACAAGTCGCTGGCAGCTGTTATTCGCTTCGACGCCGGCGAACAGGAAGCCGCGATTGATACTTTTGCGCAAATCCTTGAAAATGCCCCTCCCAACGATCAAAACCGGCGCATCCGCAACACCTACGCACGTCTTTTGATCGCGACTGGCGATGTCGATGCTGCGCGGGCCCAGGTTGATACCATCCTGGACGAGGATGCATCCAATGTTGACGCATTAAAACTGCGCGCTGGTTGGGCGATTGAAGAGGATCGTGCAGATCAGGCCATTCTGGATTTACGTCGGGCCCTGGGCCAGCAACCGCGCGATGCCGATATCCTAACCCTGATGGCACGGGCCCACGAACGCGAAGGCAGTCTTGCCCTGGCGGGAGAACGGCTGGCGCTCGCTTTTGACATTAGCGGTGCCGCACCGGATGCTGCAATTCGCTATGCAAATTTTTTGTTGCGTGACGGGCGCGACGTCGCAGCCCGCAACGTCTTGACAGATGCCCGCGAAGCCAATCCTGAGCACGTTGGCGTCCTGACGGCGCTCGCCCGAATTCTGCTAAGCAAAGGCGCATGGGTCGAGGCGCAGACTATCGCAAACACGTTGCGTGTCATCGAAACACCCGCGGCCCAAGGGGCCGCAACGTCTTTGCAGGCCGCTCTGCTTTTGGGCCAGAACAAGATCGAAGACAGCCTTGCCTTCCTGCAAGGAGAGATTGACGACGGCAACGGTGATATCACTGCAATTTCGCAGGTCGTCCAAATTCACCTACAAGCCGGAAACGTCCAAACGGCCCGGTCCTATCTAGACCAGGCCATCGTCAATTATCCCGATGACCCGACATTGGGGATGCTTAACGCAAGCCTGTTTGCCATGGCTGGTGACTTTGAAAGTGCCGAGGCGCTTTTTCGCGACATGATTGCCGCATCGCCGACCTCCGAGAGACCGGTCTTGCGACTCTACAACCTTTTGATCTCAACCGACCAGGGGCAAGCCGCCAGTGCATTGGTCGACGCTGCTCTGGTTGCGCAGCCCCAATCGCTCAACCTGCGTTGGATCAGAGCTGGAGAGCTTGAAGCTCAGGGCGATATTGACGGCGCTATCGCACTCTACGAAGAGATGTACGCCGTAAATTCAAGCGCGGTGACAATCGCCAACAATTTGGCCTCACTCATTGCGACGCATAAAAACGACGCCGATAGCATCGCGCGGGCAGCCACAATCGCAAAACGATTGCGCGAGCTGGAATTGCCACCGTTTCAGGACACATACGGTTGGATCGCCTACCGCCAGAACAAGTTCGAAGAGGCGCGCCGATATCTTGAACCTGCAGCCGCTGGATTGCCGGATGATCCGCTGGTGCAATATCATCTTGGCATGACCTATGCCGCGCTTGGTGAAACCGACCTGGCGGTGACCCAGTTAACACGCGCATTGACCTTGGCGGGTGACAGCCCGCTACCGCAATTTGATGCCGCGCGCAGTAAACTTCAGGAATTGGGTCAATAAGGTATCACTCCGTAAAAACAACGCCCTACGATGTGTTTTACATTTGGATCGCGGCGGAATCGAGATAATGTAGTGGCAAAGCGGGGCGCAGATTCCGCAATAGCAGAGTGTGGGAAGGCCATATCATGACCCGTTTTACGACGTTTCTGGGCTGTTTTATTGCCCTGTTTCTTATTTCGACCAAGACGATTGCCCAAGAATATCGCGTTCAGCCCGGCGACACATTGCGTGTCGAAGTCGTGGAGGATACCAGCCTCAACCGAACGCTGCTCGTATCGCCCGATGGGCGCATTGCACTTCCTGGGGCTGGCGCGCTCCGCGTCAACGGCCTGACCATCGAACAGATTCAATCTGCCCTGGCGCAACGGCTGGCACCCGGCTTTGTCAATCCGCCCAACGTCTTTGTAGATATTCAGGCGCTCGCGCCCGAAGAAGAGGATCCGGTGACAGCCATTTTCGTGGTTGGCGAGGCGAATAATGTTGGCCGGATTGAGCTAGAGCCCGGCACTACCCTGTTGCAGGCTTTTGCCCAGTTTGGCGGTTTCACGAACTTCGCCGCGGTCAAACGCATCCAGTTGCGTCGGGGCGCAGAAATCTACAACATCGACTACAACAAGATACTTGATGGCAGCAGCAGGAACGGGTCCGTGCGAATGCGCGAAGGCGATGTGATCGTCATTCCGCAACGCAAGTTGTTTGAGTAAGTCAAAGCACCCCGTACCACCGCAGGGGGGCGGTCACATATGAAAAAGTTATTCGGCCTGGTTTTGGTGGGCGGCCTTTATCCGTGTGCCGCAATTACACAAGAGGCAGAACCCGGCGGCGTCTTCTTCACACTCGATATCGGACAAACATTAGAGGCCAGTACGGACCGTGATCTCAGCACGCCAGAGGATGAAGACGGCGTTGAGGGGCTCACCAGTTTTCGTTTCGGTGCGGTGACCGAGACCCGGACGCAAAGGCTTTCTTTCGGCTTGGGCGGCGGCGCACGGGCGTTTGATGGTGAATTGACGAATGATGATATCAGCCTCGGTCTTGCTTATAGCCGCAACAGCGCTGACTCCCTTCTTGAAACTTCGCTGAGCGCAGTACAGGCCAATATCGAGTTTCTTCGTGATGCCTCCGACTTTATCAATGATGATGGGGTGCTCGTCCTTCCTGATGATTTTGAGGATTTGGTCGGCACCGGTACACGCACCGCTACAACCTTCGCGGCCAGTTTGCGCTGGGGCGAAACAAACCCTATCGGCTATCGCATAGCACTCAGCCAGCAGCTTTTGCGGTATCAAGATGCCAGCGCCGCATTGCTGGACACCGATACCGGCACGATCAGCGCCGGTGCTCGACTGAACATAAACGAAGTCACAACCGGCAACCTGGACTTAAGCTATACACAAACAGACGAGGTGGGTGAAGCCGCTGATGATCGCTTGACCCTTGGCAGCAGCATTACCTTTGCGCGGCCTTTGGGCAATTTGACTTATCGGTTGAGTACATCGCGCAATGAAGACGATGATGTTTTTTGGGCCGGTTCGATCAGCCGCCGCCTGGAATTGCCGCGCAGCGCTCTTTCAGGATCGATCGGCGTTGTCGAAGATGACGATGGCGATGTGCGTCCGGTCGGCGATATCACCTTCGCCTATCCGCGACCAACTGGTCAGATCGAATTAAGTGCAGCACGCACGCTGGCGCCTGGCGACGACCGTGGTACCACGACGTTGCGCGCGGTTTACGCGCAGGCAGTGACACCCGTTAGCAACTTGCAATTCGAGATAAACGTTGGCGCCGCCAGTGAACCGGACGGGTCCGATAGATTGGCCACCGGCGCCGTGTCTGGCAGCTATGGCATCGAACTCGGCGAGTTTTGGCAGCTTGATGTCGGCGCGCGCCACAATATCCGTGATGATGATGGCAGCCGAAGCCAAAGCAATACGCTTTTTGTCGCGCTGAACCGAGTAATTTCTTGGCGTCCTTAGAATCACTCATTAATGATGATGCACCCCCGATCTACAGATAATGCATGCATTATTGACGCAGAAACCGCGACAATTTGTGTTTTTTAGCGATTTTGACCCGGAATTTGCGCTGAATCCCGCGCATCGGCCTAGACTCACCCTGCGGCAGCCTATGTTCATGCTTGCGGTTGAGCTAAACTCTAAGAGTTGTCTTGCCTGCGATGACGCAACGTTAAGGTTATGTTAATGGAAAGAGCGTATCGTCGTCAGAATGTGGACATAGTTTGGACATTGTCGGTTGGCAATTTTCACAACACGTTGGCAAATTCCAACGTAAAAGTCCCAATTTGAAGGAGTTGATGATGTTCATCGTATCTATCACCTTCGGGATCTTGTCCGGCATTATCGCCGCGGCTGCGGCACTGTTATCAGGTTCAGGGGTTATCACGGCATTAATCGTTTACGTTGTCGCTGGTATTGCCGGTATGATCGCAACGATCATATGGAACTTGATCCCCAAACAGACGCGCACAACAAAAGCTGTTGTGACACAAAGAAGCTGAATGGCAGCTACGCTACGCGCATGGATACTGCCGACACCGATGGTTATGCAGTCACCTGTTAGGCTGCGACATCGCCACACCTCACAACACTCGTTTGCGCCTCTCACACCGTCGATGCACCGTTGGTCAAGATAGATGCCAGGTATCTGATTGGCTTGACGCACCTAACGCCAGTTTCTACCAAGGTGAAGGTGCGATAACATCCTGCACAAAAGCATTAAATTGGGCTTCCAGTGACCTGGCGTGACCTTCTGACATGCATAACCGGAATGTGGTCTCCTCAGATCGGTGATCCAACATTCATGGGCTGGGCAACCGTTGTTGCCTATATCGTGGCGACACTACTTGCACTTCTCACACTCATGAAAGGGCCAGGTCGCCAACGGGTCTTTTGGTTTGTCCTAACCGCCCTTCTTTTCTTGTTGGCAATCAACAAACAACTGGATCTTCAGTCAGCGCTGACAGCTGCAGGCCGCTGTCTGGCAAATGCGCAAGGGTGGTATGACAACCGGCGCGTGGTGCAGATCATCTTTATTTCGACAATTGCCATCATCGCCGCGCTGACGGCGCTGATGCTTGCCTGGACCATGCGGCGCGATCTGCCGCAAATCTGGTTAGCCCTTCTTGGGGTCGTGTTCCTGCTTGCCTTTGTGGCAATCCGCGCCGCAGGCTTTCATCACTTTGACTGGTTCATCGGCTACCAGATCGGTGGCATCCGCATGAATTGGGTCCTCGAATTAGGCGGGATTATTCTGATCGCCGCGAATGCTTTGTTCCTTCTTGTGCGCCGCCCGCGTTACTAGGCCCGGCCATTCGCTCGCCGGGCCCGCATTGCCGAAAACAGCAAACGCGGCAAAACACCGAAACAGGATGCATACCGTGCCGCCAACCGCTTTGGATTTGTCAGCAATCGCCACAGCCATTCTGCTGCGATCATACGCACGAATTTCGGTGCGCGGGTCTGCGTACCAGCAATGAAATCCAGACCGGCCCCAATGGACACAAACCCAACCCGATCCGTTTTTGCCACGGCATGGGCGGCAAACAATTCCTGCTTTGGCGCGCCCAGCGCCAGAAGACAAATGCCGACGTCCGCCGCCTCTAACTGTGCGATATAATCGTCAGCCAACGCACCCGTCGGGTCAAACCCCATCGGCGGTGCAATCCGGGCGACAACCCGCAAACCGGGATGCTGCGCCTCTAATCCTTCTGCCGCGGCCTGCAATGTCGCCTCTGTACTGCCCAAAAGGCCCACAGGCATCTCCATTGACGCCGCCAGATCTGCCAGCGGCGCAATCAAATCCGACCCGGGCAACAGCCCCACGGGATGCCCCGCCAACCGCGACAACCATACAATCGGATTGCCATCCGCCGTGATATGGGTCTGCGCCAAGTAAGCCGCACGGAACGCTGGATCATCACGCAGCTTGACAACATGATCGAGGTTCAGCGTTGCAAGGCTGAAACCTTTGCGGGCAGCGAAATGCGCCCTTATGTCAGCCAGTAAGACATCCAGCGATGCGACATTCACCTGCACATTCGCGCCAATTGAAGGCGCTACCCACTCTACCTGCGTCATGCTCTGACCAATCCACTCTCTGCGAAAGGTGGTTCGCACGCACCCCACGATCCGTCAACCGCCTGCGCCTTGCCCCTTTCACCGAAAAGAGCTATCGCGCCATGCAAGACACATCTGATGCAAAGGCACGCGCATGACTGCTCCGAAAAAAGTCGTTTTGGCCTATTCCGGCGGCCTTGATACTTCAATCATTCTCAAGTGGTTGCAGACGGAGTATGGCTGTGAGGTCGTTACCTTCACCGCCGATCTGGGCCAGGGGGAAGAGCTGGAGCCGGCACGGAAAAAGGCCGAGATGATGGGTGCGACAAACATCTATATCGAGGACCTGCGCGAAGAGTTCGTGCGCGATTTTGTCTTTCCGATGTTCCGGGCCAATGCACTTTACGAAGGGCTATACCTGCTGGGAACCTCCATCGCACGGCCGCTGATTTCCAAACGGCTGGTTGAAATCGCTGCCGCCGAGGGGGCCGATGCGGTCAGCCACGGCGCAACTGGTAAAGGCAACGATCAGATCCGGTTTGAATTGGCTGCCTATGCGCTCAACCCGGAAATCAAGGTGGTCGCACCCTGGCGCGAATGGGATCTGGGCAGCCGGACCAAGCTGATCGACTTTGCAGAAAAACATCAGATCCCAATCGCCAAAGACAAACGCGGTGAGGCGCCCTTTAGCGTCGATGCCAATCTGTTGCATACGTCGTCCGAGGGCAAAATCCTCGAAGATCCGGCAGAGGAAGCGCCTGAACACGTCTATCAACGCACCGTCGCCCCCGAAGACGCGCCCGATACGCCGGAAATGGTGGAAATCACGTTTGAGCGCGGTGACCCGGTCGCGATCAATGGTGAAATGCTCTCACCAGCGAGTATCCTGACGAAACTCAATGAACTCGGCGGTAAACATGGCGTTGGTCGCCTTGATCTGGTGGAAAACCGGTTCATCGGCATGAAATCCCGGGGCATCTATGAAACTCCCGGCGGCACCGTGCTGCTTGAGGCGCATCGCGGGATCGAACAGATCACGCTGGACGCAGGCGCAGGACACCTGAAAGACAGCATCATGCCGCGTTACGCGGAGCTGATCTATAACGGCTTCTGGTTCAGCCCCGAACGCGAGATGCTGCAGGC
>JBCBDL010000021.1:0-35030 GCA_038529695.1 Pseudomonadota bacterium
GTGCTTTCTGCCGGATGGTCGCGATCTGTCTGCTGAGATGGTCAAACAGGGTTTGGCGCTGGATTGGGCCAAATATTCAGGCGGCGTTTATCGCCACCATGAACCGCAAGATGTGCGCAAGAAGCTGTGGCTTGCAGATGCACGGCAAAACGGGCGCATGCATGTTTGGGAAAAGTTTGAGGTACGGCAAAAGGCGCGCAATGCAAACGATGAGACACAAACGTCGCCTTAGGCGTCGCGCAGTTTCTTAACGCCCTTTGGCAAAATGTAGCCAAAGCTGCGCATCGTTGCATAGAAGAGTGTCAAGCGCTCCTGCCTCTTGCGTCGCCGTAAGTCAGCTTTCATTTCTGCAAAGATCAGGCGCTCATTTTGGTATTCCGTTTGTGGCTGACACTGCTTAGGCAGGGGGCGGATGATGGGCATCATGGGTGGCTCCTTTTGGTGGAATAACCCAGACTTAACCCCGCTGATGCGGGTTGATCAGCCCGCAAAACCGGATGTGGACTTTCGCAAATGAAAACCGATTGGAATGACCTTGCTTACTTTTCCGCCATTGCGCGGTTGGGTGGTCTGTCGCGGGCGGCGCATGAGCTGGGGGTCAGTCAGGCGACGCTCAGCCGCCGGATGAAGGCGTTTGAGGCCGCGCTGGGGCGGCGGTTGTTTCTGCATGGGGCGGATGGCTACACGCTGACGGCAGATGGCAGTGCTTTGGCGCAAAAGGCCTTTGATATGGAAGAGGCCGCGCGGCAGGTGGATAAGTGGCGCGATGCCGCGAAAGGACCTGTCTGTGTCCGGATATCTGCGGGTACATGGACGGCGATGGATCTGGCGGAGCGTGTGCAATCCTATTGGAGCGCGGAGGCGATCTGGTTACCGGAGTTCGTCTATTGCGATCATGATTTGGATATCGCGCGGCGCGAGGTGGATATCGGCCTGCGCAATCGATGCCCCGAACAGCCATGGGTCGCGCGCCGGCGGGTCGGAGAGGTGGCGTTTGCCGAGTATGGTGCAGATGCGGATGTGCAGGGCTGGATCGGTGCGGCATGGGGGGCGACGATGACGCCATCCGCGCTTTGGGTGAAAGAGCATTACGGTGACCGGATCGTGACCAAGGCCAATAGCCCGCATTTGGCTTGCGCGCTGGCCCGCGCCGGGATCGGGCGTGTCGTGCTGCCGCTGTTTATCGGGGAACGGACAGAGGGGCTGATCCGCCTGTCAGATGAGATTGATGGCTTGCGCAGTGAGCAATGGCTGGTCTCGCATCATGACGCCCGCAATGAGCCGCCGATCCGTGCAGCGTTGGATGCGATTGCCGATTATGTGACGCGGCGTGGTTAGACGCAAAAGGGCCACCCGGTTGGGCGGCCCTTCCTTTTCGGCCTGACAGGCCTTAGTTCAGGTCACTTTCGTATGCGGCGTTGATTTCTGCCTCGGCATCCGCGACGGCCGTGATCAGCGCGTCGAGGATGGCGTCGCCACCGTCAACATTGGCGCGGAACCAGTCCTGAACGGGGGCTGCAGCTTCGGCCAATGCGGCCTTTTCTTCGGGCGTTGGGACATAAAGGTCACCGCCGCCGGCCACGAAGGCTTCGTAGGCTTCGATAGACTTGCGCTTGGGTGACGCGAATGTCGCCTGCTGCAACTGGCTGAACCCGTCAACCACGACGCGGCGCAGGTCTTCTGGCATGGCCATGAAGTTGTCGTTCGACATCCACCAGAGCGCGCCCATATAGGCGTGGCCGTCCAGCGTCAGATATTGCAGGCCAGCATCAGGGAACTTCATGCCCATGATGTCGGTGATCCCGTTTTTGGAGCCGTCAACAACGCCGGTCTGGAAGGATGTGAAAAGTTCCGGCCATGGGATTGGCGTCGGTGAGCCACCCAATGCGCGGACGAGTTCCTGTGGCAGATCGGCGACCACGGTACGGATTTTCAGGCCCTCCATATCCGCAGGCGACTGGATGCGTCGCTGGGTGTTGGCAAAGTTGCGCCATCCGCCCGTGTTCCCGATGGTCATCAGGCGGATCGTGTTGTCGCTGTCTTCCAGCGCCATGTCCCGCATGGTGCGCACGAAGTCAGAGGTCAGCACATGTTCGGCGACCCGGTCATTCGCCATCAGGTAAGGCAGATCGAGCACCTGTACGTAGGGGAAAATGCCCGCCGCACCGCCGGAGGTGGAAATGTAGACGTCGATGGACCCTTCGGAGACACCTTCAAGGCATTCCGCACCTGTTGCGCAAAGCTGTGTGCCGATGAAGAGCTCGACGCCGATGCGACCGTTCGAAGCCGCTTCGACATAGTTTTTGAAGACGACCAGACCGTCATAATCTTCATCGTTTTCATTGGAATTCGCGGTGGCCCGGATGGTGAATTCCTGATGCCCGTCGGCCCAAGCGGCGAATGGTGTCGCCAGAAGGGCGGCGGTGGCCGCGATTTTGAGATGGTTCAGCATTACTCTCTCCCTGTTGCTGATCTTTAGTTGATGCCCGGAGCCGGGCTAATGCAAGCGCTGAATCCGACCTCTGGGCCGCAGCCCAGGAACCCGGTCAGATAGGGCACTGTCATGGAAATGGCGGGGATATAGGTGATCAGGAAGATCACCAGGATTTCGACGGCAAGGAAGGGCAGGATCGCCTTGGCGATGGTCTCGACCTTTTCGCGGGAGACGGTACTGGCCACGAATAACACAAGCCCCATGGGCGGCGTGGCTAACCCCACGGTCAGGTTGACGCTCATGATGATGGCGAAGTGGACGGGGTGCACGCCGAGATCGACGAAGATCGGGCCAAGAATGGGCCCAAGGATGATGATGGCGGGGCCTGCATCAAGGAACATGCCAACAACGAAAAGCAGGATGTTGATGAGGAACAACAGCATCAATGGGTTTTCGGACAGCGACAGGATGAATTCGCTGAGGATTTGGGGCGCATAGCTGAGGGAAACGACCGTTTTGAAGGCCACGGCTGCGCCGACCAGAAGGAGGACGGCAGCGGTGGCGAGGGCGGAGCGGGAGAGGACCTGGTGGAGGTCCTTCATCGTCATGGAGCGCAGGACGAGGAAGCTGACGATCAGCGCGTAGGCGACGGCGACGGCGGATGCCTCGGTCGGGGTCATGATGCCGATCAGGATACCGCCGAGGATGATGATCGGCGTTTGCAGGGGGGCCACGGCCTTTTTGCAGATGATGCGGAAATCGTGGCTGACGCGTTTGCGGTAGCCCATGAGGAGCAGGTGGGCCGCTGCGAGGCAGACGGCGAAGGTGCCCCAGGTGACGGTGCTGGATGGGGTGATGGTTTCGCCTGCGGCATTGACGGTTTCAGATGCGATGCCGGTTGTGGCGGTGAGGATCGCGTAAAGGATATAGCCGAGGTTAAGGCGCAGAAGGCCGAAACTGACCCAATATTCGGTTGCGCTCATCGTCTGGTCTTTGTGGACGATCCGCTCGGCCTTGGGCAGGTTGTAGCGGTCGGCCATCAGCCGGACCATGACCATAAGCCCGACGCCGACCATCACGCCGGGGACAATGCCTGCCAGGAAAAGGGCGGCGACGCTTTCGCCCATCACATAGGCATAGATGATCATGATGCCCGAAGGCGGGATGATCGGGCCGATGACCGAGGAGGCTGCGGTGATAGCGGCGGCGAATTTGCGCGAATAGCCGTTTTTCTCCATCGCCGGGATCAGGGTGGAGCCCAAGGCGGAGGTATCGGCGACGGCAGAGCCGGAAAGGCCCGCAAAGAGGATAGAAGACAGGATGTTCACATGGGCGAGGCCACCGCGCAGATGGCCCATGAAGGCCTGGCTGAATTCAACAAGGCGGAGCGTGATGCCGCCCCGGTTCATGATCTCGCCCGCCAGCATGAAGAACGGCAGGGCCATCAGCGGGAAGCTGTCCATCCCGTTATAGAAATTGCGGTAGAGAACCGAAAGCTGGCGCGCCTGATCGTCGAGTGTGAGCAGGGCGAACGGGGCGGCGAGCAGGGCGAAGACGACCGGCAGGCCGACCATGATCAGAACAAGAAAAACGGGCAGGAACCAAAGCAGCATTATTCGGCCCCCGCGTAGTCTTCAACACTAAGGGGGGTGAGTTTTTCGCCCTGTCCTGCCAGTTTGATCACCTGTCGGATGATCAGTTCCAGGTTGACCAGGATCAGAAGATTCACACCGACCCACAGCGAGGCGAATTGGTAGCTGTTCTGGAAGCGGTTGCCGCATTTGCCAATCTCAAACCCGAAGGGCCAGCGCAGGCTGGACGAACAGCCACGGCCCGAAATCGTGTCGACATGGTTATTCAGGCCCTTGTCCCAGGCGATGATCAGGACCCAAAGCGTGATGGCCAAGAGGATCAGCGTCAGGATCGCGGCGGCCATGCGGGGCAGGGCGCGTTCGAGCATGTCGATGGAGACAAAACCGCCGATCCGGTAGGCCATCGGCGCCATCAGCCCGGTCATCCAGAGCATGCCGAAACGCGCGCCTTCCTCGGTCCAGTTGGGGGCATCGTTCAGCACGTAGCGGAAAAAGACCTGGCCCAGGATCAGGCAGACCATGATGGCAAGGGCCGCAACCGCGATCGCCTTGCCGATCGCAAGCATTACGGTGTTGAACCGTTCGAGCGGCCAAAGTAGGCCAAACAGGACCGACATTGCGGCTCCTCCCCTGTCATACGGGCTTTTGCCCTTGTTTTATTGGGGCTTTGCCCCCGCCGCTATCGCGGCTCCCCCAGAGTATTTCTGGCAAGATGATGATTAGTGTTCTTTGAAGGCTCCGTATTTTCCGCCTTGGAAGACGAGCGGGTCGCCGCCCTGATGGTGGGCTTTGGTGACCCGGCCCACGATGATCACGTGGTCGCCAGCGTCATGGGTGGCTTCGAGATTGCATTCGAAACTGGCAAGCGCGCCTTCGATGATCGGCATGCCGCAATGGGACAGATGCATCGGGATCTGGCTGATGGCAGTTTTGGATTTGATGATGGCGGCACAGATATCGCGTTGATCGGCGGCAAGCACATGGATGGCAAAGCGGCGCGAGCCTGCGAAATGTTCGAACCGTTTGGATGATTTGGCGGGTGACCAGAGCACCAGAGGCGGGTCGAGCGAGACGGATGCGAAGCTGTTGGCGACGATGGCAACGGGGCCTTCGGGGCTGTCGGTGGTAACAACAGTGACGCCCGTGACGAAGGTGCCCAAGGCGCCGCGAAAGCTATCCGCGTCCGTGCTGGGGTCGAATGTGGCGATGGTGCCTGCGTCCATTATGGTACCTCTTGGCCAAGGGCGGCGGTGTAGAGTTCAAACCAGGTTTGGCGGTCCATTTTGACTTTCAGAGCGTCGGATAGAGTTTTGATTCTATGGATATTATTCGTTCCCATAACTGGCATGATACTGGCCGGGTGGGCGAGTAGCCAAGCCACGGCGACGGCGCCGTTGTCAACGCCGTTTTCCGCCGCAACCTTGCCCATGGCGGTCTGGATGTCGCCTTTGCCAGTCATCAGGCTGCCACCGCCAAGCGGTGACCATGCCATGATGGGGATGTTGCGCTCTTGCAGGTATGCGACGTCGCCATTGGTGAAGCCTTGGTGGGCAGCAAGCGAGAGTTCGATCTGATTTGTAATCAGTTGGGTCTTCATCGCCGATTGCAGCAGCGTCCAGTCATGCCGTTTGAAGTTGGAAACGCCGACCGAGCGGACTTTGCCGGAGGCAACCACTTCATCCAGCGCGGCGCCCGTTTCGTGATGGTCCATCATCGGGTCGGGGCGATGGATGAGCAGAGTGTCGATCTTGTCGATACCCATCAGCCGCAGCGAGTGATCAACTGACGCGATGATGTGGTCGCGGCTGGTGTCGTAGTGTTTGACGCGGGCATCGCTGTAGCGCCCGGCGGGATAAACGATATCGCATTTGGTGACGATCTCGATCTGATCCTTTAGCTGCGGCGCCGCCTTCAGCGCATTTCCGAGAACCTCTTCCGCTTCGTAGAGCCCATAGATGTCGGCCTGATCCATCGTGGTGATGCCCTGTTCAAGGCAAGCCTCGATCTTGGCCTGCACATGAGCGGCGGACGTGTCGCTGTCATCGCTCAGCCGCCACATGCCGTAGATGATGCGGCTGAAGGAAAGGTCGTCGGTGATCTGGATGCGGTTCAACGGCGTGGTCCTGTGCCCAAGGGGGTCGCTGGTGTTTCAGATGGCACACGCCCGTATTCGTGGGGCAGCGAGCAGGTTTTCAGTTCTGGCATGACGCGTTTGCCGAAGTGTTTCGCCTCGTCAATATGCGGGTAGCCTGAGAAGATGAAAGCACGGATGCCCATCTTTTGATAGGCTTCAATTTTGCTAAGTATCTGATCTGTTGAGCCGACCAGGGCGGCACCACAGCCTGACCGCGCGCGCCCGACGCCTGTCCACAGGCCCGGTTCGGTATAGCCGTATTTGTCGGCGAGTTCGCGGGCGCGGGCCTGATGTGAGACGCCGAGGCTGATGCTGTCATGCGCCCGGTCGCGGATCAGTTTGCCGTATTCGTCGTCGAGTTTGCTGGCGATGTAATCGGCATATTCCTTGGCTTCGGCTTCGGTGTCGCGGACGATCATGTGGACGCGCAGGCCATAGTCGAGCGTGCGGTTATGGGCGGCGGCCCGTTCGTTCACATCCTTCATGCGCTGTTCGAGCATGTCGGTGGTTTCGGGCCACATCAGGTAGACGTCGCATTGCGCGC
The DNA here is from genome assembly GCA_038529695.1 of Pseudomonadota bacterium. GTDB lineage: Bacteria > Pseudomonadota > Alphaproteobacteria > Rhodobacterales > Rhodobacteraceae > Yoonia. The sequence continues at coordinate 6,705 of JBCBDL010000021.1, forward strand.
CGCAGAGTTCGAGGGCGGCGGGGGAATAGCCGCCGAAGTATAGCAGGGGTCCGCCGTTTTGTTGGTACGGTTTGGCGGGGTCGGTTGTCAGGTTTGAGATCTGGTAGATGTCGCCGTCATAGCTGACCTCGTCCTGTGTCCAGCATTTGCGCAGGATTTCAACGACTTCGTGGGAGCGTTTGTAGCGGTAGGCGCTTTCGGCGACTTCGCCGGGGAAATCGCTGCTGATGACGTTGAGCGTCAACCGCCCTTTGAGCATATGGTCGAGTGTCGCGATGGTGCGGGCGAGCATGATGGGTTGGACTTCGCCGCAGCGGATGGCGGCGAGGAAGTTCATTTTCGTGGTGAGGGGGGCCATGCCTGCGACGAAGCTGAGGGTGTCTTGCCCGACCTGATAGGAGGAGGGGGCGAGGATATTGCGGAAACCTTGTTCCTCGGCCGTCAGTGCGATGTCGCGGCAATGCTCCCATGATGACCGTAGGTCGCCATCGGGCACGCCAAGGAATTGGTAATCGTCCGAGCAGAGCGCGGAGAACCAGCTGACTTCGGCGGCGTCAAGATCTGCGCTGGTGACCGGTACGATGGTCATCGATTCTCCCCTCCCGAGATATGTGTTCCCTCTTGCGTAGCATGCAATTTTCTGTGCAACAATAGTGTATCAATTTTCCTGCGCTGACCTGGGGAGGGGTCGCAATGGCAAAAACCTCGGCCCTGCCGAAATTCATTCAGTTGAGTGAAATGCTGATCCGCGAGATTGCCGCCGGGCATCTGGCGGATGGGTCGCGCCTGCCGCCGGAACGCGAGATGGCGGATGATCTTGGCGTGGCCGTGGGAACGCTGCGCAAGGCGCTGGCGGATGTGGAGGCCAAGGGATTGCTGGATCGGGTGCAAGGGTCCGGGAATTATGTGAGGCATCGGCCAGCGGTCGAGTCCGTTTATGCGTTCTTTCGATTGGAGCTGTTGAAAGGGGGCGGATTGCCGACGGCAGAGGTGCTGTCGGTGGACCGCTTGGCCAAGCCTGACGGCTTTGCGCGCTTGGGTGGGCACCGGGAAGGACACCGGATCAGGCGGCTGCGGTCGCTGGACAATGTGCTGATTGCCCTGGAAGAGATCTGGCTGGATGGGGCGCAACGTGACGTTATCGCGTTGGATGACTTGTCAGAGTCCCTGTATCACTTTTACCGACACGAATTGGGGCTGATCATTGCCAGCGTGGAGGATCGGATTGGGGTGAATGTGGTGCCCGATTGGGCGCCCGCGGCATTCCACATGAGGCCAAGCCAGACTGCTGGCTATATCGAACGGGTCAGCCTGACCGCCACCGGCGAACCGGCTGAGTTTTCGCGTACTTGGTATGATGCTGGGCGCGCCACATACATCTCTCGCATGGGAAAAGGTTAGAACGACGTGCAAACCGTGAATTACGGCCTGATTGGCTGCGGCATGATGGGCCGCGAACATGTTCAGAACATCAATTTGCTGCCGCAGGGCCGGGTGTCGGTCGTTTATGATCCGGTCACGGAACTGGCGGAGTCTGCGGCCACGCTGGCGGGGGATGCCCATGTGGCCGGATCGCTGGAGGACTTGCTGGCATATGAGGCATTGGATGCGGTCGTCATCGTGAGCCCGAATTATCTGCATGTACCGCAGCTGAAACAGATCGTTGCGACAAGGCCGATGCCGATCTTGTGTGAGAAACCGCTTTATACGGACCCGGCGGATGCGCCGGTTCTGGATGCCCTGTTCAAGGAGTATCCGTATCCGGTTTGGGTGGCGATGGAGTATCGCTACATGCCGCCCATTGCCGCGCTGATTGCACAAGCAGAGCAAGCGACAGGCGGGATCAAGATGCTGTCGATCCGCGAACACCGCTTTCCGTTTTTGCCGAAGATTGGCGACTGGAACCGTTTCAACGCAAAGTCAGGGGGCACGCTGGTAGAGAAGTGCTGCCATTTCTTTGATCTGATGCGGCTGATCCTGGATGACGAACCCGTGCGCGTGATGGCAAGTGCCGGTCAGTCGCTGAACCATATCGATGAGCGCTATGACGGGCAGGTGCCGGATATTTGGGACAATGGCTATGTTGTCCTGGACTTTGCCAAAGGGGCGCGGGCGATGCTGGAATTGTGCATGTTTGCCGAAGGATCGAAATGGCAGGAGGAGATCAGCGCAGTTGGGCCAAAAGGCAAGATCGAGGCGCTGGTGCCCGGCCCGGGGCGGTTTTGGCCAAAGCTGCTGGGTGCGCCACCGGTGCCACAGATGATCATCAGCCCGCGGGCGCCAAAGGGACCTTATGTCTCGGAGATCCCGGTAGATCCCAAATTGCTGGATGCGGGCGATCACAATGGATCGACCTTTTATCAACACCAGCGATTCAATGCCGTTGTCCGTGGAGAGGGCGATGTGGAGGTCACGCTGGCCGATGGGGCCAAGGCGATTGCCATTGGACTGGCAGCGCAGGAAAGTGCACGGACGGGTCAGGCGATCCCGCTTTAGCCGTTGGTACGCGGCAAAACGGCGGACGCACAAGCTGTTCCGCTACACTCCACCAAAACGGCTGGGACATGCAGAAGGCCATCCGCCAGGCGGATGACATATGCATCAGAGGCAAAACCTGCCAAAGGTCCGCGGATCGAAAGATCATGATTGAGAAAGTGCAATTCAACCTCTGGCGTGGCTGCCGCAGTGCTGATCGCAAACAAAGTGAACGAAAAGATAATGGCGCTGAGCGCGCCCAGTCCCTTGTGCAGCATGGCATACCTATTCTGCGTCACACATAAGAAGGTGCGGTTGTTAGGATGGTGGAGACCGTGAAATTTTACGCCTCACCACGACTTTGTACCGCTTGGATGCCATAAACATGGTAAAGAAAAAGTAAGCGGAACCGCCCAAAGGCGCGGACAACAGCATATTGTCCGACCCGGCAGAATGCTTTGCCGGGTCGTCTTATTTTCAGTTTTCGTCGTTTGCTGCTGTCAGGATTTCAAGGCAATCGTCGCCTTCACATGTCACCAGATTTGCGGGCACGTAAAGCATGCCCGCCGCCGTCAGAAGAACATATGCGTTCTGCTGAAAGCCTGCATATTGACCTGCAATCGTCACACCTTGCTTTTCAAATGTGAGTGCCATTTCGCTGGCAGACGCAGCCGTCGCAGCGGCAAGTGTCGAAATCGAAAAAATAATCGTGCGCATCGCACGTGTAGTTCTATAGACCATTTTACCCACCATATGTCGTTAAATATCAACATTAACACTTATGGTGGTGCGCCTGACTTTAGGTAAAGTCAATGAATTTCTGCACGTAAATTTCGCGGCGCGCAGGCAAATGAAGCAACATCAAAGAGTTAGCGGTGCTGCATTCACAGCGCGCTTTTGCACGATGCGCACCGCGTGGTTTGCGGGGTAACGCCGATTCGCCTTGGAGCGCCCTGTTGTTTTGAGAGCCACACCTGCGATAACCGCGCAATGCGTTTCAATTTCGCGCACTTGGTGCAAGAAAAAACGTTTTGGACGCAAATTTCCACGTTCGTTACCACGGTCGCGACAACGGACGTCTTCCATAGTGTTGCGGGTGCGTGCGGGACGTTGGGGCAAGTTCTGCATGATGCTGCATCCGATTTGAACCAATTTCTTTGGGAGCATCAGGTGAAGATAACAAAGTTTGCCATCCGAGCAGAGCCATCATTTCCAAATTCTGCACCGGTCCCAATACGACCAGATCATCCGACATCAGTCGCGTTCGGGCGACGCATGGCGGCACGTGCCGTCACGTCCTGACATCGAATAAGTGCTGCCAGATCGGCGACCCTTGGTCGCCCGTCTTACGCTGCAGCGCCCGGCCACATTTTCTTGCTTTGGAGTGAGTGAAGTTTGAACAGACAACAAAGAACTGTGCGAAAGGATATCATCGCTTTGCTGCCCAGGTTGCGCCGCTTTGCGCGACAACTGAGCCATGACCGCAGCGACGCTGACAATGTCGTCGCGCAAGCCTGTCTGGGTTCGCTGCATGATCTGGATGATTGGGACACTGACACACCGCTTGACCGCCGGATTTTTTGCAAAATCCGCAAATCCTGTGAGACGAAACATCACCGTCAGACATTGCAGCAGCCAACCCACGCGGCGCAGCAATTGCAAAACAAGGTCAACAGCTTACCGCCCGATCTTGCTTCCGCCTTGCTGGTTGTTACGGTTGAAGGCTATTCCTATGCTGAGGCTGCAGCGCTGTTTGAAATTCCCAAACATGCTGTCATGGACCGTGTGTTTCAAGCCCGTAAGCTGCTGTTTTCTGGCCAATCTCATGTCACGTGATGCCCGTTAACGTCAGGTCAAATGTCATGTTTGCGGAAGAATGCAATCGCCTTGTCGAGACAGGTCTGCCAGGCGGGTTCAGATTCAAGCAGGATGTGGTTGCGGCTGTCCAGTGAAACAAATTCTGCGCCCGGAATGCTTGCGGCCAGTTCCCGACCCTGGTTGATGTTGATGCGCTGATCACCCCGCGCATGAAACACGATCGTCGGTGCGCTGATTTGTGATAGCCGATGGCGCACATCGATATCGCCGAACGCGTCAAGAAACCTGACCGCGTTTTCTGGTGACGTCGTCTGCCTTTGAAACTCATTAAACCACTCAAGTTCTTCAGGTTTCGCATCAGGCATGAACGTCTGCGAAAAAATCTGACGATAGGCTGGATTAGGCGTGCCCCAGCCATGCCGGGTGAGGGTCATGACCGCCTCGCGCCTTTCGCGTTCTTCGGGTGTCGCGCCCAAACGCCAGCCGGTCGCATAGCCGGAAATCAGAACAAGGCCCGACACCCGTTCTGGATGGCGCGCGGCATATTCGATAGAGACAGCACATCCCTGCGAAATCCCCAGCAGCGGAAATCGGTCGACGCCGGCGGCATCCACCACGGCTTCTAGATCGGCGACAAACGAGTCCATGTTGATGTCTTTGACATTCCAATCAGATAATCCGTTGCCACGACTGTCGTAGCGGATGAAACGGCGTTCGTGGGCGCAGGCAAGAAATGTCTGCCCCCAAATCGGGCTGCCCCAATCAAGCTCCAGATGGTTCAGCCAGTTCGCCGCTTTGATCAGTGGACGCCCTTCGCCGACCTCGGCATAGGCGATGTTGATGTCATCATGCGCCTTGCAGAAGCTGATCGTCTGGCTGCGCAACCGCCATCGCCGACTGCTGTCGCGGGGTGGTTTTTCGACATTGGCGGGCGGCGCTGTGGGTTGCACCGGTTTGAAGCTGGTGACCAGATCAACTGACGTTTGCCGGTTATCGCGGCGAAAGCGCCGTTCGATACTTGCGGCCTCTTCAAAGCGGCCCGTCGCACGAAAATCTGCGATCAGACTTGTGGCGGCCTGCACCTCAAATGGCATGAGGTCCAACCACCGATAGGACCATTTGATACGATCAGCAGGCGCAAGATCGGCATGGGTGGCAAGCCGGCGGAGCGCGTTGACCTGCATCAAACGCGCATCTTCGCGTTCGCCCATCAACCAAGTTTCGAATTCCTGCTGGCCGGCCTCGTCCAACCCGTCAAGAATGGGTTCAGAGAGTGTGTCGGCGATCGCGCTAAGCGCCTGTGCTGACATCACATTTTCGCTGTCAAAAAGCCGGTCTCGTGCGGTAACGAAATCGACCTCTACATCGCTAAGGTCAATGGCCACACGTTCGCGGTCGGCCTTGATACGTTGTGTCTGGGCCGTATCAACAACCTTTCGAATGCGGCTTAACGCCCACCGTAACGAGGCGCGCGGGTCATCAGGAATGCTCCATAACAACTCACAAAGACGTTCGCGTCGCACCGGGCGGCCGGTCATCGCAAGATAGGCCAGCAGCGCCCGCGCCTTGCGCGACGGCGGCAATTCTTGAAGCTGACCATTTCGCGAGACCTGTAATTCACCAAACACGCTGATCTTCAGCGATTTAGGTGCCAGAACAGTCGTTGGGCGGATCGACGTGATCTTCTGTGTGGTCTGGCGATCGCGTTTTGGCATTGTCAGTTCTCCGATTTCGGACACGCGGGACGGAATTGGGGCGCCACATTATCCTTTTTGTTATTGCATGTGCCTTAGTCGTGCCGGAAAGGGGGCCAGCGCCCGCCGCCAACCAAAATGGTCGCCGGTTTACTTTGCTTGCAACTCTCTAGGCGTAGTACGCGTCAATCATTGGGTTTATTCTGCATTACCCGACAATGGATTTAGCAGGTGCAGATGCGCTCTGATGGATTATTCAGCACAGCTGCGTTCACTCACCCGACGACGGGTGGTTCCACCAATCGCACCATTGGACGGGGCATCCGTGCAAAAGTGTCTGGCTCCGGATCAGGTATGCCCGATCGCTAGCGGCGCAGCGCCGCGACAGCGGGATCAGCAATTTCTGAACCGTAGCGATACTGTGTGACGGAGTTCTAACAACCAAGTTTTTCGACTCTATCAGAGTTGCCGAAGGCCCACCACGATTGCAGGAGGAAAACACCAGAAGACGGGTGCCTTTGCGCGCATGATATTCAGGGAGATGCGCCAGGGCCGCATCATTCGCTCACCGATACCATCGCAATTTGGCTTATGCCGCGCAATGGGCAGTGTTGATTATGACCGGTCCAATGAACCAGTAGATTAACCCGACATGGTGACATGACGGTGCTGCGCCAAGACATCAGTTTGCATGGCAAGATGGTCTCGCGCACCTAAGCGCTGGTCGGCAGGGGCAGGGCCGATGCATTGGGTCTTGTCGCGACATGTCAGTTGACGATCATCGCTGCGGCGTCCGCATCAATTGCTTCAAGGAGGTTGAAGGACGGCAACACTTTGGCATCTTCGCCACCGCCCAGCTGGACAAGCGTCGTCGCGCCGCGGGCCTTGTTTGTGGGCGGCTTTTCGCACCATTCTGAAATCTCAATGCTGACCACATGATCGACAAGGAACCCGATCTGATGTCCGGGTCGGCCGGTCAGCAGGATTTTGGCACGTTTATCGTCGACAGCCGTCCGCCCACGGCACGCGCCCAGGTCGAAAAGCGCAATGCTTTCATCAAATTGGGAAAAGTAGCCGCAAAAGCCCGCAATTCTGATATCTGCCGGTGTCGTGTGCAGTGGCGGTTCGACAATGCGATTGACCTGTGCCAACGGAATGGCAAGTCGGTCGCAGGCATCTACCACAAGAAAGCGTTCCTTTTCGCGGCTGACATTCTGACGGTCGGAGATTTGCGTCTTCGGCGGCGCTGGCGGCTCTTCCTCCTTTTTCGATAACTTCGCCATTGTCACCAGGTCGTCGGCTGCGCGCAGTTTTGCGATATCAATTGCATAGATCTGTTCGCCACCCGCGCGCAGCATCACCCGATCAATGAAGTTGCGCCCAGACCGCCAGATCGGGATGCTGGTCTCTCGGACATCTGAAAAGGTGCCAATCTCATGAATTGCGTCAACAGCAAAACCCAAAAGTAGATCGCCGGGAAACCGTAGTGCGACGATTTCGGTCAATGTCGGCCGTTGACGGTTGCCCAGACCGAGAATGCTGAACGGGCAGGCGACCGGTATGCGCCGGCCATGATAGGTGATTTCACCCAGGCATGCCCCCATCGCAATGGCTGTTTTTGCGATACGTTGTCGTGGGATTGCTGCGTAGACCTCAACCGCCGGTATCGCGTAGAGCGCGGTACCAGCCTCGAAAGTCAGCACTGGATCCTGACTGCGCAAAGCATCCAGTTGTGAAAAATCGGGCCGGTCGACAGTGAAGACACCAGGCAAGGCAAATGCAGCGCCGACATCAAGAACTGATGCAAAGCCGCCGTCATAGGCAAACAGATCGTTAAACAGGGAAACGCCGGGGCGGTTGTGATCCGCGATAGCGTGGATATCATGATCATTGACCGTTGCGATGCCAATGATGCGATCCGCAAAAATCGCAACCAGACGTTGTTCGTGTTCTAAGATGACCCCCAATTTGGCCGTCTTATCGGGCGCGTCCAACCCCGCCAATCCCTGAATATCAAGGATTGGAACGACCCGTCCGCGCAGTGAAATGCCGCCGCGCAACAAGTCACCATTTTGCGCAAGCGCTTCGCGTTTTTGAACGTGCAGCACTTCTGACAGATGCTGAATAGGGATCCCGATGAGGTTTGGCCCAATCTGAATAATGCCAAATTGCATTGCGCCTCTGTCAGCCATCGGCCGTTACGCGTCCGAACTGACCGATTGCAGCGCATTGGCAATCTCGGCGGCTTCGTCCATCTGGCTTTTCTGGCGCTCGCTCTCGGTCACGATGGCCGCGATGACCTCGGCACTTTTGGTCAGGATTTCGGCATGCCCGCCAAGATCGTTAAGAACCGCATGCGCACTTTCGGTGCCGGCGGTGATATGACCTGTGGCCTGGTCAACATGGCGGCTGATGCCGCGCGCGGCCTCACCATTCCGCTCGGCCAATTTGCGCACTTCGTCTGCGACAATGGAAAAGCCGATGCCGTGTTCGCCCGCGCGCGCGGCTTCAATCGCGGCGTTGAACGCAAGAAGGTTGGTTTGCACGGCGATTTCACCGACCACCTCTACAATTTCGGCCAGTTCAGAGACTTCAGACGATACCTTGGTCAGCTTTTCGATGGTCATTTCCACATTTGACCGGTTTTGACCCGTCATCTCTTGCGAGGATTTTGTCGTATCCGACAGGTTTTCCGCATCATGACGTATTTTGGTGGTTGATGCGGCACTGTTTTCAATCTTCGCCGCGATCTGCCGACCGCTGTCATTCGCCGTCTTTTCCAGTGCGATAAGCGGCGAGATTTCCACGGCCGATTTGATGACCTTGGTGACCTCTCCATCTATATCGCGCACGGGGTGGTAATTCGCCAACAGATGCACATCCCGGTTGAAACGGGCGACCCTGCGGACCCGGCCGGTATGCCCTTCACCCTTACCAAGATTGAACCAAAGTGTCCGGTATTCATCTGTCTGGACATAGTCGGGCGAGCAGAACATGGAGTGGTGCTGGCCAACAATTTCCCGCAAAGAATACCCAAAGGTTTTCAGAAATATGTCATTGGCTCGGAGTATGTTGCCTGACGTATCGAATTCGATGACGGATTGAAGAGTATTCAGAGCGTCAAGTTTGTAAGATGTTTCAAGATGTTGCAGTTTCTGAGCGGTGATATCGCTGCCGTAGAAAATGACGCTTGAAACGGCCTGTTTGGGATCAAGAATTGGGCTATACGCGCCATGCAACCAAAGATCCTTTCCGTTTTGGTCGCGATGGCGGAACTCACCCGTTTCGCTTTCACCACCGGACACCCGATCCCACATCTTGCGGTGTCGGTCGCTTTCTTTCGAATCGCGCGCATACAGCGTTTCGAGCTTTTGTCCCTGGACTTCGCGTTCGCTCAGGCCGAAGGCGGATGTGAATTTTTCGTTCACATCCAGGACCGTGCCATCAGGGGCGTATTCAATCATCAATTGTGTCAGGTTCATCGCACGCATGCGTTCTTCCAGCTTCATCTCGCGGATGGTGCTGGTGGTGACATCGACAAAGAACAATGCCATTTTCCAGAAATTGCCATTTGGCGTGAACAGTGGCACGTAAAGTGCTTTGATATAGACGGTTTCCCCATCGGCAGTCTGCATTTCGTCGGTCTTGGCAATGGTCTTGCCTTCATGCATGCGGTCCCAGAAATTCCGGTACTTATGTTCGCCCGCCATCCGGCCCGAAAATAGATCGCTGAGCCTTTTATTGGCCATGTCTTCGGGTTCCAGGTTGAGCAGTTTACGAAAAGCCTTGTTGCCGTTCAGCAAGGCACCTGATCCGTCAAATTCCGCGCGGCCTATCATCTCTTCCGATGCGGCGAGTATGGCGCTTGAATCAATGTAGCTTTCATATTCGTCAGTAATGTCTTCAGCGACTTTGATGACCTTTTGCAGTTGCCCGGCCGTGTCCATAATCGGAATGAGTGTGGAGGAAAGCCAAACAAGGCGCCGATCCTTTGACATATGACGGATGCGCAGATGTTGGGTTTTACCGGCGGCAAGGTCTTCCCACGTCTTTGCATAGAGCGTACCGCGCGCGAAACCTTTGTCACAGAAATCATCGTCATGCTTGCCGATTGCATCATCGGGATCGTAACCCAGCTTATCGGCCATCAGCTTGTTCATCGCGGAAACATGACGGTCCTTGTCGAATTCGCACATGGGCAAGCTTTGCCAGATGCCCTGGGCCTGTTCGATCGCCTTTTCGGCGGTATAGGTGCTCTCGGACACATCCATTAAGCATTGCATCACGCGCGTCGGTTGCCCGCCATTGGAGTCAATCGGCGCGAAGATACTGTGAAACCACACCTCGGTTCCAACAGCTGTAATGTGTTTGTAGCGTCCTTCGACGGTACGGCCCTGTCGAAGCTTTTCCCAAAAGTCGAAGTATTCTTCGGACTCGCAAACGGATTTCGGCCATATCTTGTCGTGATTGCTGCCAACGAGTTCTTCGCCATAATCCTCCATCGCTGTCATGGCGCGGTCATTCAGCGCAAGGATGTTTCCATCAAGATCGTATTGGATCGTGCCGATGGCCGAATCCATGCAGGAAAACATAGGGTCCATCTCACCCGGATCAGCGACGTTTGCCTGCGCCGTTGGCTGGGTCAGCTGCATCAGGATATGATCAGACGCGTCCTGGACCGCGCAACGGGTCGCATGAACGTCGCCAGTCGCTGACAATCCCAGCGCCCCTTCGATCATGCCATTCCACTTGCAGTCTTCACCGCTCAGCAACAGATCCCAATGTGCTTGCGCAATTTCGTCCCCGACCATTTCGGAGAATGTGGGTTGGATCGCGCTGGCAAGATCAAGCCCCAGTTGCATTTGGGCCGTGTCATTCGCGGCGACAAGGGTGCCGGTATCGACATCAAACAATAGGAGTGATTTGTCCGCCAACAATTTTGCTGCCAGAGCACCAATTACCGCCGGCAGCAACGGGGCCGCAGTTTCGGATTCAATGCTTAACGGTTCTTCGGTCATGGGCAATCCTTCACTTCCGCACCGATCCATACGAGCGTATCTTTAAGGATTTCTTTCCATGACCCTGATCGCCACAAACTTTTACACCTGAGATCGGCCTTAGGAATGCGTTAACCCCGACCTTTGTATTGTCCGATCAATAAAAGCAGGAGGGGTGAATGCGCCTGACGAATTCCGCGCGGGCGGACCGCATCGTTGTTGACCGTGTGCTTGCCCTGACCGACGCCGAAGCAATTGTTGATGGCCGTGTCGCAATAGAGTTGCATGGTCATGCGCGTGCCCGCTGTGCCGCGTCGCATCTGCGGCTGCGCCAGGTGATTTCGGACAGGCGGCACGTTTATGGGCTGACAACCGGTTTTGGGCCGCTGGCAAATCGGCTTGTTGATAGTGCATCAGGTTCATTGCTGCAGCAGAACCTGGTGCATCATCTGGCCAGCGGTGTTGGCCCTGACCTTGATTGGGCGAGCGGGCGCGCGGTTGTGCTTGCGCGGCTGATGTCGATCCTGCAAGGGGCCTCTGGCGCGTCGGACGCTGCGATTGACGCACTTGTTGCGCTGCTGAATTCGCATCTGTCACCCTGTCTGCCCAGTCAAGGGACGGTTGGCGCATCAGGTGATCTGACGCCTCTTGCGCATATGGTGCTTTGTTTTCAGGGGCGCGGCGCGTTCGTGGATCAATCGGGCTTGGCGTATGATGGTATGGCGGGCCTTGAACATCTGGGTCTCGCGCCGCTTGATCTGGCCAGTCGTGACGGTCTGGCCTTGGTGAATGGTACGTCTGCAATGACCGGGGTTGCGGTCTTGAATGCTGTGCGGGCGGGTCGCGCGATTGCGTGGTCGATCGCATTGAGCGCTGCAATGGCAGAGACGCAGCAGGCGCGGCTTGAAGCCTGGCATCCCGCATTCGGTCAGTTACGCCCGCACGCAAGACAGGCCGACGTCGCGCGCCAATTGTGCGCGCGATTGGCCGGGAGCGAACAGGTGAACCGGGAAATCCTGGCCGATCGTCGGCTGGATCGGGACGTATGCGTGACTGAAGATCTTGCAGGACAGGACGCCTATACGCTGCGCTGTGCGCCGCAGGTCATTGGTGCCGTTTGGGATACGCTTGATTGGCATGATCAGGTCGTTGCAACGGAATTGTCATCTGTCACTGACAATCCGATTTTTCCGCCTGGAAATACAGATGAGACACTGGTTTTGCATGGTGGCAACTTCATGGGCCAACATGTTGGTTTGGCATCGGACGCGTTAGCAAACGCGGTTGGCGTGTTGGCTGGGCTGGCGGAACGCCAGATTGCGCGGCTAACGGATGAAAAGCTGAACCGCGGCTTGCCCGCGTTCCTGCATGAGGGGACGCCAGGCCTGAATTCTGGCCTTATGGGCGCGCAGGTGACAGCGACCGCGCTGTTGGCCGAAATACGGCTGGCTGGTGCCGCATCGGTTCAGTCAATCTCAACCAACGGTGCCAATCAGGATGTCGTTTCGATGGGTACGATCGCGGCGCGACAGGTGCAAAAGAAACTTCAGATGTTGTCGCAGATCCAGGCGATACTGGCACTTGCCGTTGCGCAGGCGGTTGATGTGTTGCGCGAAACAGCGCGTGGGCCGTTTTCAGAAAGTACGACCGAATTGTGCGAAGTCGTTCGTGACATCAGCCCGCGCCTGACGGAGGACCGACCACTTGGGCGGGACATTGAGGCGATAGCTGCCGCTATCGCCAAGCACGCCCCGCCGCTTGGCTGAGGCATGATTTAGGCGGTGGCCGGATCGACGGTCAGGCCAACCGCCTCTGCATATTTGAGCCACGTTTCTACCGACGATACAACTGCGCGCACTTCAATCGCGATCAGTTCGATACCGACCAGTGAAATGCGCACGAACGCATCGATCACGATCCCCTTGTCGAGGATACGGTCCACAACCTCGGCAATTGAGGCCGATGCAATGTTTTTTTCGATTGCCATTATTCTCTCCATCATTTGACAACGCTTCAGCCCCATTGGTCACAAGGCTCTATGATGGTTACCGGGCAGACCATAATAATGTGTTGATCTTGCAGCAAAGATAGCGACAATCTTATCTGTCTAGTCGCGATCGCACTGTGCCGCCGGGTTGTCGGCAACGGTGTTGTCCATGATTTGTTGCGCAATCAGTTCGGCAAAGCCCATGCGCAAGGCGTCAAAGGAAATCGGTGCGGCGATAAACGGACTTTCCGGTGGCTCCGGATCGTCTACGGACGCGCTGCCAGCGATTGGTGTTGCTTCAGACATCTGTTCGTTCTCAAACTGCTCCGCAATGCTTTCAAACCGTCTGACGACCATTCCAAGCGCTGTCGCAAAACGCGCGAAACTCTTCCGCTGAAGGGTCAGATCGGGCGGGGGAGCTGGTTGTTTCAGCTGTGATGCAAAATCACTCCGCAATGCGCCTATTTCGGCGCTTTGCGCCTCGAGCAATGCAACGAATTTCGCATCATTTGTTCCTTGTTGAAGGGTTTTGACCTGATCTTCGATGCGGCTCAGATGCGCCAATGTTTCGCTGTCAGCGTCATCCGCTACCAGGCCTTCTGCGACGTGTTCCAACCGTTTCAGTACCACACCTTGTGCATTTGCGAACTGAGCGAGGCTTTGTCGTTGTTCTGTCAGGTCGATTACTGGAGCCGGCCGCTTTCCAAGGGCGTCTATCGCCTGCATCAAATCCTGTTGGCCTGCGGGCACCTGCCGAAGCTGCGCATCGATGCCGGCGATCTGTTCTTGGAGTGTTGCGATCGGCGTGAGCTGGTCACCGAGCGCGCCTATTTGCGCGGCCAAGCTATCGAAAGGGGTGGTCGGGTCGGGCACGTCTTGTGCGTGCCCGGCAATGCGCGTGATTTCAGCGTCCAGGCGCGTCAAGACGCTTGCCATCGCCGTCTGAAAACGTGCCAGGACCTGGCGCTGTTCGGTCTGGTCAATAATAGGGGCGGGACGGGCAGCAAGCGCAGATATCTGATCTGCAAGTTGGCGGATTTGATCTGGGACAGCGTCATCCGGAGGCTGGGATGCCGCTTCGATCTTTTCACCCAATATCGCAAAATCGGCGGTTATCTGTTGGATTTTCTTGTCCATTTCGACAAGTCCATCCAAGCGGTCCTGAATAGCTGGCAATGCGGATTCAAGCTTAGGCTCTGCCCTTGCCTGCACGGCATTTTCGGTGATGAAAACCTTCATCTCCTCAGAAAATGCCGCAAAAAGATCGGGCAGGATATCGCCGTTAACTGCGGCATTTCTGCGCTGATCCAATTGATCCACGGTAGCCGCGATATGATCGGCCAAGTTGCTTTCCAGCTTTTCAAGCATTGCGCCAACATCTGGGAACGCCAGGTCATCAGCGGGTTTGGCAGCGTTTGACGAGAAAGACGCCATTTCGTCACGCAAATCCGAAAGCAGTTTGAGCGTTGGCGGGTTTTCGGTGGCCGCCTGCAACTGGGTCAATTGCGCGGTCAGGGCATCGATGGCCGCGCTGTCGGTCAGTTTCGCGTCGATGGCCGCGTGACCCTCTAAAAGCTTGGCCTGCAATTGCGCAAATTGTTCCTGCATCGCCGCCGCAGTCTGCACCTGATCTTCAAGTGTTGCCTGCAGGGCGTCCAATTTTGTGCCATGTTCTGAAAGAACTGCGTCCGGCACACTAATTGGAGTGGCAGGTGTCGCATCTGGAACCTCTGCTGTGGGATCTGGCGGCAACTCTTCAAATGAAATGGGCTGGGCCACTTCTGCGATTTGTGGTGGCAGTTCATCCGGACAGCCGAGTATGACAGATCCGTCCTCAAACACGGCAGCGAAAGTCACCTGCGGGAAATCGCGTACCTTCGACAGCGCAAAAAGTGGATCTATCGCATCCGCATTTTCCACCAAATGGGTTGCGACCCCGGCCTGAACAAGCTGCCGGATCTGCGGCTGAAACGATTTCCCCATCTTGTGTGCCCTGTTGCGTCCGCATGATCAGGGAGCGGTGTTGCGCAAATCACCGATCCATCGTGTTATGGTTAGCCGAGAGTTATTGACAGGACGTTACTGGCCGTCAGATCGTCTTGCCCAATGGCCCCAGATCAAGCGAAAGATCCGCAGGTGTCAGGTCAAACTTCGCTGCGAGGTCGTGAATGGCCGCCTCCGCGCGCATCAGGGTTGTTCCCAACTTCTCTTCTTGGTCAGCAGTCAGATTGCCGTCGTCCATTTGGCGAATTGCCTGTAACTCCATCAATTCACGCAGGAACGCCATCAGACCCAGAACGAGGCGTGCGAGGTCCTGTTCGACGGTCTCCGGATCCACCTCTAGCCGATTTTGGGGCGTCGCGATTTTTTCGAGCGCCTTTTCAATGTCAGCGGGCCCGATTTGGAGTGCTGCTGTCATGCTGCTATCGTCCCCATTACAGGCAGATCGGCAAAGCCAAAAGCGGGCCATAGTCCGGTGATCAGGACGTCCTTTTGCGATAGTTCTTGGCGCGCTGGCAGATCGGCCATCAGACGCGCCTTCAACGTGTGAGCGGTGGATCGATCTACCAGTATGTCACATTGCACAGCCTCGGCAGTCCGCCGAACGGGGGATTGGGGCAAATCGGTCGCGTTGGCAATCCCAAGCAGGATGTCTTCATATTCATTGCATAAGTCGCGATGCGCCTTGCGTGCGATAAGCCAGTGCCGCCCGCCCGTTACCGGCCGTCGTTTGTCCATTGGTAGCTTGAGTGAAATGGTCAATTGTCCCTTGGACGCCAGGCGGTCCAGCAATGGTGAGAGGCGCGCATCTGAAAGAAAACCAGTCGCATCGCGCAATGGAATCGACTGGAGCGGGGCGATCGGCAGAAAATCAAGCCCTGCCTCAAAACAACGAACCTGTTGGGTAAGCCGGTCATGTGCAGAGATAGCCGAGCAGGGTGGGGCGCATAGAATGCGAATTGGGCCGTCACCCTTACATGTGATCACGCCCGGCGGTGTCCGTTTCGATTTTGTCCAACCGAGCGCAATCATGCTGGGGCACCTGTTGGCTTAATCTTGTCCGGCGTCGCAAGAAGCAAATCAACGCCGAGAAAAACAAGTTCCACATCTGCGACGGTCAGCCAGAGTTCACCGCGGATCACCACGCCGTGGCTGAGCAATCCGTCGACGAGGTCGACCAATCGATCATCATTTGAGCGTAAAGTCTGCTCTGCCGTCGCCAATTGCAATTCAACCGTCATGACAGCATTCCGGCAGGAGATCCGCGGTCAGATCGTATGAATAAGGCGGCCATGGACCTGTAATGACCAGGTCCAAATCAAGGCTTTGGGCAGCGTTGTGAAAAGTCTGCGCCAAGTTGCGTAGCCGCTCAAGATGCGATTTCTTTACAAGCACCGCGCTATCAACCAACCGCCCATGCTTTCGCTGTGTTGTTCCACTGACCTGCAGACAGCATTCTTGGAGGTGGCAGAGCAATTCATTGGCCAGCGCGATCTGATCTGCCTTGTGGTTTTGCCTTTGATTTCGCTGGTCCCGGCGAGCATCCAAAAAGGCGCGGCCGGTCGGCGCTGTCACTGGCGCGGTTGGCTCTGGGTCCAGCACGTGGAGTTGCACTGTGTATTCCTGGATATTCCTCAGCCTATCCAGCGATCTGAGATGTGTTGCAGCCTCATTCTGTAGCATCTGCTGCAGTGACCGTTCGCTTGAAAACACGGCGCCCATCGCCGTCGGCAAAACCGTGCCATCCGCGCAGTAAGCCAATAGGATCGCGTTATGCGCATCGGCCCACTGTACCAATGCCTCTGGTGAAGGGTTTTCAATGTCATTCCTGTCCGCGAGCGTGCTGACCAATGCACCAAGTGCCCCGCAATCCAGCAGGCGGTGTGATGCGGGTTCTGGCTTTTGCTTGGTTTGAGCAGGCACCAGACCATGAAGTTGGATCAGCCCCATATCACGCCACTTGTCTTTCCGGCCGAGTGGCGGCCATTTCCTCTGATCTGACATGACAAAGAAAGAGTGGTGGCGCGTCATCCCTTGCGCTGAGCGTCGCAATGGCAATTCGGGCGCAATGATTTGTGTATTCGGCCCGTTCTGGTGCCACCCGTAAAGCGCCTTTTCGCGCCTCTTCAATTTGAGAATATGTGCTCGGCTCGTCCAGTTTCAAGTGACGATGGGCGGCGGCGATCTCTTCCTTGCCGACGATCTGAGGGTCCAGTAAAACAAAGGAGCCAGCCGGTGCGGGACCAATTTGTCTGATCCGGAAACCTTCCGTCCAGATCGCGTCAATTTGCTCCACGGCGTTGTCCAGTAAAGCCACTTCATCGGTGTTAACAAGCACGACGGCATTGACCAGCATGTCGTCTTCTGTCGGCAGATGCAGAACGTCTTTGGCCGCGATTTCCAAAGATCCGGCAATGTCGTTTTTCAGGCGGTCGGCGAGCGTTTGCACGGCATGTTGCAACACATCCGCCGCGACGCGCGGTGCTTGAAAAATAGGCGCCAATTCATCACTTTCGCGAAACTGGGTCAATACGCCTTCGGGTGCCCAGCTGACTGTGATCTGATACTGCACCTTGCCCGCCAAACGTGCGGTCAAATCGTCCAGAAGCTGGCGGTTCGCATTGACCAATCCCGAAATATCACCTTCTGTTAAGACGCAATCTGGCCGGCAAACGACAAGCGGCCCGGATGACATGCAGCTTTCCAAATGGGCCTGGCGAATTGCGGCATCAGACAAGCCCTGTTTGCGGCTTTTGGGCAGCAGAATGCTTGGTCGCGACTTGGGCAACAGGATGGCAGTATATCCATGCGCGTCGATCAAGTGCAGCGCCGGGTTGGTCGGCGTTCGCGTGGTCGCCGGCATGATGGCCAGAAGTTCAAATTGCTTCACAGAATCAATCCCTTGCTGTGACGTAGTCATCAAAACGAGATGCATCCGATCGCTGAAGTTCGGCCCAGGCCGTTTCAAAATCGACCATTTTCAGCACGGGATCAGTCACCTTCTGTTCAAGTGCTACGCGCATTGCGTGACGGGCTGCTGACAGTGTGAGCGTGGCAAGTGTTGCCCCGGACGCACCTTTTGTAAGAGATGCAATTTGTCCTAGATCGACATCGTCCGAAAGCGGCGCATCCCGACAATGAACGGACAAAATCGCTTGGCGCGCGGTGGCGTCCGGCAGGCCAATGGGGACGACAACATCAAATCGACCCGGTCTTGTCAGCGCGGGATCAATTGCGGCCGCACGATTTGTTGCGGCAATCACAACCACGTCGGTGTTGCGCGCAAGGCCATCCATCTCGGTCAGCAATTGCGCTACGATGCGATCAAGAACTGCGTCCTTTCCGGTGCGGCGGGGGGCAAGCGCGTCCAGTTCATCAAAAAAGACGATACAGGGGGCGGATTGGCGCGCCTTCGCAAAGATATCGGCGATGGCGCGTTCGGCGTCACCCAGAAACTGGGACATGATACGTCCGGGGCGGACGGGAATGAAATTCATCCCGCTTTCATTGGCAAGGGCACGGGCTATCAGTGTTTTTCCGCTGCCCGGTGGCCCTGACATCAGGACGCCTGCAAGGGGTTTAAGCCTGAGCTTGGCAAAAGTGGTTTTGTGTCGTTGAGGCCAGACGACGGCCTCTATCAAGGCGGATTTTACAGCCTGCATGCCGCCGACATCAGCAAAAGTGACCGTTGGGCTTTCGACGACGGTGTCACGCAGGACACTGGGACCGGTTACGTCCAACCCATGGGCAAGGTCGGCTTGCGTAATGAAAAGGCGGTTGACGTCAACCTGGTCCTCTCCACCGGCTGCGTTGACTGATCGATCAAGTGCGGCCAGCGACGCTTCGCGTGCAAGCGCAGCGAGATCGGCACCAACATAGCCATGACTTTCCGCTGCGATTGCCCCCAGATCGACATCGGCGTCAAGCGGCGCGTTGCGCAGATGGACGTGCAAAATCTCCTTGCGCTGTGCGGCGCTGGGCGGGGTAAAGGTGACTTCGCGATCAAACCGGCCCGGTCTACGCAAGGCGGGGTCAAGACTATCGGGCAGATTTGTCGCGGCCATCAGAATGATCCGGCCGCGTTCCGACAATCCGTCCATTAATGTCAATAGTTGCGCCACAACCCGGCGTTCGACCTGCTTTTCGCCCGACAAACCGTCGCGTTTGGGCGCAATCGCGTCAATCTCATCGATGAAGATGATCGCAGGCGCCTCTTTCTGGGCCGCCTGAAAGACCTTGCGCAGTGCGGCTTCGCTTTCACCATAGTGTTTTGAGATAATCTCCGGCCCACTGATCTGAAAAAAAGCGGCAGAGGTTTTCGCCGCAATGCTGCGCGCCAAAAGCGTCTTGCCGGAGCCCGGAGGGCCGGTAAAAAGAACCCCACGCGGTGCCGCCACGCCAAGCCGTTCAAAAAGCTCTGGACGAAGAAGCGGTACTGCGACCATTTCATGAACACGTGCGATTTGCTCTGTCAGCCCGCCAATATCGGCATAATTTTGGGAATGCGTCGGCTTTTCTGCCAATGACAGGCTGGTTGTATCGTGGAAAAGCCCCGCAGGCATCGGATCAAGGGCAATGATTTCGATAGTCGCTTTGCGTCCCATTGGCAGCGTCACGGTGATTGTATCACCTTCCGTCAACGGCAGATCGTAGAGAGTTTCTGTCAAATCCTGTGCGATGCACGGATTGTCGTCTTTCAATTCCGCCAGTACGGTTGTCAGCGGCGCAAGTTGTGCCGGTGTGATGTGGACCTGCGCGCCCCATTGGCCGCCAGCATTCCGGACAAGTTCGTCGCTTGCCTGCACATGTTCAACGCCACCTTGTATCGGCATGATCCTGGCATGGGTGGTGCGTGTGCCCGTGACGGCAACCGTATCACCGGCTTGCGCCTTAAGGCTGCGCATTTTGTCAAACGGCATGCGCAGTACTGCATGGCCCTGATGCGATGTTTGCGCGATGTGTTGGGCAAGTTCAATCTTCATTGCAGCGCCTTGATCCGCAGCAGTATTTCCATTTCCGCATCGTCATACTCTTGTTCAGAGATCTCATCTGCGAGGAGTTTTTGTTCGAGCAATACGAGCATTTTGCGCAATGCGGCGGGGTCGTTCATTTCGCGTTCGGCCGTCTCGTGGATCTTACCGGCGATCCACAGGCCACCATTGACCGGCCCCTTGATTGGAAGCGTCAACAAAGTTCGCAACACGCCCATCAGGCGACCTGATCAAGATCAAAAGTCAGGTTCAGGCTTACGAAGTTATACATTGGGACGGGTCCGATGATTTGGATCATCGGCTCCTCGCCGGGTGCAAAATCCAAATCGGCGGCGGCATCGGCAATCTTTTGTTCAAAGATGTCCTGGATGTTTTGGTCTATCAGGAATTCTGCGCGCAGCACTTCGGTGTCGTCTTCTGGTTTGCGCAGGACACAGTTGCGCGCATGTGGGCGCAGCGCGTCCATCAGCTGACGCTGGGCTTGGCCGCGACGTCGTTCCATCTGATCGGCCAACCGCCCGCCAAACTCGGCAATTGCAAAATGGGCCTGCGCCCCGCTGTTTTGCAGATTGGCATGTTCAGTTTGCAAGCGCGGATCCTGTTGCAGGGTTGTTGCGAGCGCGGCATCACGTGGAAATGAAACCCTGACGCCGAGCTCGACCGCGTCGCGTATCTTGTCGAATTCCGCCGCTATCGTATCCCGGACGGATTGTATCAGCACGGCGACCTGGCCGAGGTCCCGCGCAACAAGCCCAAAACGTGCGGGCAACGTCGTACCGATTGTCAGCAGACGTTCCAATACTTTCGTATGTGCCAAAAGAAGCCGACGTTTGGGGAGGATTTCCTGATCGTCATGGTCAGAGTACACGAGCGTCCAGCCCGCGATTTCTGCGTGCTGCAATGGGCCCTGCAGCCCCTCGGCATCTTTCAGAACCACGGCTATCTCTGCGCCCCTCGGCTCTACCAATCCATAAAGGTAGATCATGTTGTAGCCTTTTTCTTAATCCGCAATGTCAGAATACCATTGCGCAGGTTCGGCCCATCATCGGCGAGGGAAAAGTTGGTGTTCAGATCAATTTGCGCCTGGTAGCGTCGTGGGCCATTTGTGCGCAGCAAAAGCACAGTGCCATCTTTTGAGATATCCAAATGCTCTGCTGACACGCCGGGGATATCGGCCGTCAATATCCAGTCATCATCATCTTCGAGCAGATCATAGGCGATTGGTTTGACCTGCGGAGATTGCGGTGCCGGTTGGCTGCGACGAGCATTGACCGGTTGCGGGGTCATCGCTGTGTCGCCCTGGTCAAGGCCCCCCATCCGCAACTTGATACCGGCATGTGCGCGGATTGGCCCCTTAGCTGTATCAAACACTTGATCACGGCTCACCGTCCCGGATTGTCCGTCTTCGATACGCGTGATCATTTCATTGATCGCCGCACCAAGCGTCCCAAACAATGTGCCAAGTCCATCGTCAATATCCCTGGCCGCATCCTGCATACGCTTCTTTCCTGAAGTGGTCATGATATCGCCGACCTTTCGTTTGGCATCTCGGCCAGCTTTGTCTCCAAAACGCTGATACGCGCCAGCAACGCCTCATTTTGGGTTTCCAGCGTGGTGGTCTGGGCCGTTAGCCGCGGGTCGTTTTCCCACCAATTGATACCCATCTCTTTCGCCTTATCGACTGTTGCGATCAGCAAGCGCAGCCTGATCGTCAGGAGCTCAATGCCAACCAGAGAGATTGAAACATCGCCTGCTATCACCACACCTTTGTCCAGGATGCGTTCAAGTACGTCAGCAAGGCCATCGCCCTGCGCCGGCCCCTGAATATCGTAGGCCATCAGGCGTCCTGACCTTCACGATGATATCGACGCAGGCGGTTGAACTGTACGAGTTCCGCATTGGCCGCGATATCGACCTGGTAGGTGGCCAAAAGATCATTATCGCCTAGTCTTGCCAGACTTTCGATCACATCGACGGAAACCGACCAGCCGTCGTCGTCCTGGCGTGAACACTGCACAACGGAGTCGATTGTCTGGCCTGTCATTGCGCTCACAGCTGACTTCGCCGCGGCTATTGCGTCAAACATTGTCAGCGTATCCTGGTCCTTTTGTGCCGTCTTGAACTGGACCTTCGCCTCATGTTTCATGTGATGCTCCCTTTGGGCATGTCATCCGTTTAGAATGTTAAGAAGACGTTGACGCTTCTCTTGATTGCGCGCCAATTCATGTTGATAGCTCTGCGCCCGGTTATGTGCCTGGTCGATGCCCAATTGCAGACGTGCCGCATCAAATTCCAGCCGCACCAGGTTGATCGCAGCATCTTTGGGTGTTTGTGCGACAGCACCGCTTGCCATCTGTGGGCGCCGCGGCATTTGTGTTTTGGGGCGTTTCAAACTGCGGTCTCCTTTTGCTTGGTATTGTCGAGGTAGCGCGCGATTTGACCCGTTGTGACATCAATTCCACGCCCGTTCAGGACATCGGCGGCGATTTGTGCAAGAAGCGCATCCGACAAGCTTGCAGAGCGCAGACGCATCGCGGCAATCTGGGCGATCATAATGGCCGCCCGCATTGAGCAAGCCGTTTCTGACGCCGTTAGGGTGTTGACGAGTTTTACGATCCGCAGGCTGAGGTCTGGGGAAACACCGGTGCGGGTTGCGACGACGCCGCTCTCGGTTTCCAATGCATACTTCGGCATGTGAAATGTCACCATCCGATCCAGTAAGGCATCTGGCGTAGCATTGACCCCAGAATAGTCGTCAGGATTTGATGTCAGAATGATACGAAAATCGGGATGCGCATGAACGTGTTCACCCTCTACCAGTGGGTCTGTCGCGATAAGCACACCTTCTTCAAGCACGCTCAGCAAGACGCCATTTGCTTGCGCGCTGGCGCGCGTGAACTCATCATAAACAAGCGTGTGGCCATGCAGCATCGCATCGGCCAGCATTGAATTCTTCCAATCGTAACGGATCGTCGCTTCGCTCCGCCGAACACGTTGCACGTATTTGTCCACTACGGAACTTGTTGTTTGCCCAACCTGTTTGCCGACCAGATCATCGATATCCAACCAATCATTGCCGGTCATCACGCGCACGGTGTGTCCCAAGCGTTTTGCGATCTCCATCGCAACGGCTGTTTTCCCGCGTCCCGCAGCGCCCTGAAAATGGATTGGAACCCCTGCTCGGGCGTAAAATAGCGCCCGGTGAACCAGCGCCGCAACCTCCTCGTTTTCGAAGAAATGGTGCTTCTTTTGCAGGCCCAGCCACGGATTATGGGGCTTTGCCCCCACATTCAGCGGGGCTGCAGGACTGGGTTGCTCCAATGCGATCTCATGTTTTGTCAAGCTGGTGTCCAATGCTGCGGTTTGACATGCGCGTGATGGTCCTAAGCTCGGCGATTAGGATGAAATAATAGTTAATTGTGATTCAATGACGTGATGTATTTCGGTACCTGCCCACGCGTCCGAGACCAAGTTTCGGTTTTGCGCTACTGCGCGGTATGTTCGACCGTCCAATCGCGTAGTTTCCCCATGTTGTCGCGTAGAGGTGCAGTGCCGTAAACGATATCGGACGGCCGTGCGACCGGGTCGAGATTGCGGCGGATATGGGCATGTACGGCCTTTTTGAAGCCATCTGTGATATCCTGCTGATTTGCAGGCACGATGAAGGCGTGTAGCCGGTTGCCATCGAAACGGATATATGCGGTCTTTACCCCTGACAGTTCATTGATCGTGCGCGCGACATGTGTTGGTGAAACATTGACCCCCCCGATTTGTACAGCATCATCGCAGCGGCCCTTTACGCTGAACGTATGTTGCCCGGACCAGTGAAGCCGGTCTTGCAACTGTAACGCTGGCCCCCGCATTCCACGCCGGTGAACCTGTCCCCCCCGTCTGATCAGATGGGGCAAGAGTTGAAAGGTCTGTCGAGAAGATGTCCTGTAACCCACGCCTGCAGTTTCTGTCGCCCCGTAGATTTCCGTCAAACTTGATAAGCCTGCGGTATCCATCACCGACCACGTTTTGGTCGAGGACGGGCCAGCGGAAGTGATACCATGAATGCCAGATTGGAACTCCAGTGTCGTCTCTGCCAAACGGTCCCAGATGTAGGGTGTGGCAACGATGAGATCACCGGGACGCGCCTTGGCAAAGACGCTCGTTGGTGGATGACGATGCAGGGCGAGCACCTGCAGATCTTTGATCGAAGGCAGAAGGCATGAAAAGAGAAACCCGTAAATGTGGTGCGGCGGTACAAGTGAGAGCACGCGCGTATCAGACCCAGGTGCCAGAATACCGTCTTTACAACAGGCATTTATCTCAGCCTGTAAAGACCAAAGACTGTGCGTGACCAGTTTGGGCGCGGCAGTGGAGCCTGACGTTTGGAACGACAACGATATGTCATTGCGGCATAAAGCAAAGTGTTGCGCTACCAGATCAACCCAATCACCTAATCTCCGTTTGACGAGCAGGTAATCCTCTACGCCTGATGTGTGCAGATTGAAGAATTGGTTCACCATCGCAACCAGATCGAGCCGCGACAAACTGTCGAAACCGAGCGATGTTTCGTCGATCGCAAGTTTGTCAATCTGAGCCGGTGTCTGATCGACCACTTGCAGGTTGATGTCATATTCTTGACAGATGGCACCTTTTCGGATCAACGCCGCCTGCGCGTCTGCGATGAGGCTTATCAGAATGCGCCTTATTGCGTCGTTGGTAATTGCCATCGCTATCCTAGCCGTGATTCTTCGCGCCAGCTTGACCAGTGGATCTGAGACTGCAGAACCTGTGGATTACACATCGTTTTCGAGATCATATAGAAATTCGCCCACAAGGCTTTGATAGTGGTTTCGCGCATCTGTAATTTGGGACATCAATTGCATCGCAATAGCTGCCATCTCTGCAGCAGGCGCTGCGGCGACATCCAAATCGTAAGAAACAATAACGTCATTGGCAGCATCGTACGCAGTCAGTTTGTCAATTGCATCACCTATTGAAGCGGCTTCCCAGGCTTGAGTGGTGTCCTGTTTGTCTTCCGATTGGTGAAATCGACGAATGGCAGTCACAAATGTCTGATCAAGCGTGCGATATAGGTTGATCTCGTACCAATAGGGAATAGCCGGTGTGTAACTCATTGCCATCGCTAATTCCGATCCTTGGAAACGAAGCGGGCGGGCGCCTACACGCTTGATGTCGTACGACATCATGTTTTGTGCAATTGGTGACACGCCACCTTGAAGCGTCGCTTCGCTTTGGGGCAGTTCCATCATCGTTGTCATACCTAACTCCTATTTTGAGAAACTGCCCCTAGAGAAAGCAGTTTGAGGTCATTGTCTGAAAAGCGTCGCGGATATCGCGAGGCTCGATCTTTTGCGTCGAATTGGGTGAAAGCTGATACACCAGCGCAATAACATCGTTGCACCAATGCGCAATCTGTCCTCCTATGCCTGGTTGTTCCAGCGCGTGGACCCTGAAAAGCGGTCTTGCTGCCGCTCCTGATGGGAGATCGAAGCTCAGTGCCAGGAACAGATTGCTTTCAGTGTCGACGTAAATGCCGGCTGTATGCGTGCACGAAAGGTCGTCAATTTGTATTGTGTCGCAAAATTGCAATACGGACATTCCATCAATTTTCAGCGGTCGCGACGCATCGCGGCGCAATATGATAGGTTTCCACCCTGGTCGGTTGGCACTTGCCTCATTCTTACCGGCGGTCGCTCGTTTTTTTGGGACTGATCTGCTCGGACTACCAAGGTGGCTGGATGAAATATGGCCCGTTACGATATCGCGCAGTTCCTGCGATATCGTTACGTTAATATCCAATTCGCCCAAATGATCCATCGTTTCAAACGGCTCGCGGCTCAGACTAAGTCCGCTTCACGAACATCCAGCAGTTTTGCCCGTCCGGTTGCGCCTTGAGGTGGATCTTCACACCAACATCGGCGCCCTTGTAGGCAAATTTGTAGTCGAACATCACGTTCAACTGTCCGGTTCTATGAAACTTCAGGAATTCACCGTGAAACCGCTTGCCCTTCGCACAGGGCGCCACGTCGTTAAAGAAGTCTTTTCCAATCATATCTTCAGGCGTGCGGCTTGCGATCAGCCCCTCTGCCTTATTGTATTTGACGATTTTGCCATTCCGGTCCAGCATGACGGCGCCAAACGGAAGATACTCTGCACGCTGCGGCTCACGATTCAGGATGTTGTCCAGATCTTGGCTGCCAAAAGGGATGATTTCCATGTTGCTGTCCTTGCTCTAGGCTTGAGTTTCGTTGCTGATGTCTTCTCCGTTTTCGTTCTGTAGGAACGAATCTGAGCGGGTCAAAGACATGTCATGAACGCGTTTGAGAGCTTGATCGCCAAACTCTTCCAGCTTTTTGGCGCGGCCCTCGGCGGCTGCCCATTTGTAGTCGAGTTTGCCGACCGTCACGATGCATTGCGGTATCAGGTCGAACCGCTCCTTCAGCGCATATTTTGCTGAATCAACTTCGATCGGTTCAGCGGCTTCAAATTCAACCATTGCGTTTAATTCTTCAACAATGCTTTCAGCTTCTAACTTAGCTGTATTGCCAATCACCTCCGCTGCGGCCAAGAGAACCCATTCGGGATGTTCTCCTCTGACGACAAGGCTGCGACTGGGGTCCCTGAATTCATATTGCCCGTCAGATTCACTTAAGGATCCAATTTCACTCATTTGCTTTGCTCCTTTCGCTGCCACTCGGCGTTTGGTGCCGCGATGCATTGCAGATCAGCCTTGGATCGACTCGAATAATGAAGATTTTGCAAACCTGCACAAAAAAAGTCTCCAATATTTATTGTTTGAAATTAACGACAAGGTAACCGGTCCATGCGTAATGAGACCTTAATGAGCCGGAGCCGCGACCGATGAAATTAGACAACCAGAAGGTTTCGACAACCTGTAGTTCTACCCGAAAGACCAAAGCCCCCGATTTATGGGAAATTGTGGTGCAAAGGCGTGTGGGGCAGCCGCCATTGCGTTTCAAAGGTCAGCGTATTGCGCATCTGCGGCGTGTCGTGACTTCAAATGTCACCATATTCATTGATGTCTGGGCCAGGCGGAAAGGCGATTATGTTGTTGTGCACAGTGACCTGGCCGATGGCAGCCTAAGGCAGGACGCGCGTATTGTATCCGATATAGCAGACGTCGCGGAGCATCTTGAGGGGCTTTGCCATCGACCTGCGCTGCGTCAACAGCATTCAGACCTTGTCGATCTATTTCCGAATGTGCTGCGCGCGGTCGCATTTCGGCAGCACTTCGCGATCCTGGTTGGTGATTTTCTGGCTTCGCTTGATACCTATTGTGCGCGGCGTGCGGCGCCTTGAAATAAGCAGAAAGGGCAATGATGCAGACAGAAAACTACAAACAGCGGGCTGTGGACGTGCGGCGAACCGCACGTGCTAGTCTGCTTGAAATAAGGCAGGCACGTCTTGCGAAGCGCGCCGAACTCTCTGTTGGGCAAAGCGCAGCTGCGACGACTTCGGACGTGCGTTTGGATGCAGCGACCGCCTCGTTTGATCCACCCGTCCCGGATCACGAACCTTGCCAGTTCGATCCAGAGCCATCATCCGCCGCAGAAGCGGCCAGTCCGGCGATGGCAGACGCCACATCGGAAACTGAACCGGATGTGCAGATTGATGATCTTGATGCTTTGGCGGCCAAAAATGCGTCGCTTGCGGAAAATGCTGAACCATCAGGGTCGGATAACAGTGGTGCGTTGCAGCCTGTGCTACCTGTGCAGCCAGATGATGAAACTGTGCGGGTTCAAGAGGACCGAACGCCTAGCGATCTGGCCGACTTACCGGGTGCGGGGCCTGGGCTGGTCTGGATGCTTGCGCAATGCAACATTCTGACGCTTGCGCAATTGGCCGAACAAGACGCTGATAATCTTGCGTCCCAGCTTGGTGTCATTGGTCAGATCATTGATGTCAGACAGTGGATAACCTTCGCTCAAGAGCATGGATAGGGTGCAGCCGCCATGCCAGGTACCAGCGACTGTGACGGCGTATCTTAGCGTCCGGGGCGCCATCGCGACGCATAGCAATCCACGATGCCCCCCGGAAGGTACGTAGATTGAAGACCTGACGCCAACCTAGTGGGCGCCACAAAGTGGATCTGCTGCGTTGTTTCTTTGCGGTTTATCTGCCTTCAAACTTCAACCGCGACCATTTGGAGTGTGATGCAGAAAGGACTCTGTGGCTGTTCGCTCTGTATCGATATGCTAGACTTATCTTCGGCGTCTCAGCCATCGATGTAATGGGGCATTTGTCTTTGTGAAATGAGTTGCGGCATCGGGAGTCTAATGCTGAAAGATACGGTCCAAATTTCGCGACGGCTGAGCGTCGCCCAGTTG
>JBCBDL010000022.1:0-31893 GCA_038529695.1 Pseudomonadota bacterium
CCCGACGCTTGGATCGTTAGCCCAGAAACATCCAACACAGCGCCGCCCGTGGTCGTTGTCCACGGCATCCAACGACAAGCCGGAGAGATGGCATTTTTGCTGCGCAGACGCGCCGTAGAAACCCGGCGCACGCTGGTTATGCCCGTCTTTACACCGAACCACTGGAAACGCTACCAGCGCGCAGCCTGTCCACAACGATCCGACCTTGCACTATTCGCGCTTTTGCAGGCTCTGCAGGCCGAAGGCACAATTGCACCTGGTCGTTTTGACATGGCGGGGTTTTCCGGCGGCGCCCAATTTACCCATCGCTTCGCCTGGCTTTATCCTGACGCGGTCGGACGGCTTTGTCTGGCTGCGCCTGGCTGGTGGACTTTCCCAGAAAAGGAAACGGCCTGGCCCTATGGCGTGGGACGCGGAACTGTCCGACGCAAACACATTGGACTTACGCTACAGATCAATCTGCCCCGCTTTCTGAACCGCGAGATTGTCGTATGCGTAGGTGACCGCGACCTTGCGCGCGATGCCAATCTACGCGCAGGTCCCGCAATCGATGCGCAGCAGGGTCCGACACGCGTGGCGCGCGCGGATCGTTGGTGTAAAGCTATGCAAAAGGCCGCAGATAGAATGGGCATCACCGCGGATTTGTCGTTCAAATATCTGCCAGGATGCGGGCATAGCTTTGCGCGCTGCGCAACCTCCGGCCGATTGGACCGATTATTCGTGACGGCGCGGCAGGTTCGCGCTGCACAACACCCCCCAACAACACCCATCCTTGAAAGGAATGCGGCATGACCAATCCGTCCTCAATCCAAATGACTTTTCAACAACCGGCAGCACATGCCAAATGGAGTTTCGTAACCCGCAGAGTGAACCGGGAAGAGGCGATCCGGCTGCTCCCCCACCCAGAGGAGGCCGGAAATGGTGACCTGATCCTTGCAGAAGTCACGCAGATTGGCAGTCACAAACGGCTCCAACTTTCTGACGGGCGGTTCTCGCCGCTTTGGCCGGGTGATCGGATCGTAGTGGCCTGCGCAGATCGGTTTGCCGCTGATCAGTTTGAAGGCCATGCACGACTGAAAGATGGTGGTGCCGATCTGTTGGCGGGCGGTGGTGTTGCTGGTGAGGTCATATCGAAAAACGGTCGCATCGCCCGCGCAACCCGGTTGTCAGTGGTTGGCCGGCTTGCAGGCCCCGAAGGCACGGCGCTGAACCTGAGCAACTATAGTCTGCCGGCCATAAAGCCACGGCAGGCACCATTGCTGATCGGCGTATTGGGGACAGGTATGAATGCAGGAAAGACGGCAGCCGCCGCCGGTCTGGTCAATGGCTTTGCACGCTTGGGCAAACGGGTCGCGGCAATCAAGGCTACCGGCACTGGCGCGTTTGGTGATGTCCACGAATACGAAGCGGCAGGCGCGGCACAGGTGCTGGATTTCACTGACACCGGCATGGCATCAACCTACCGCCAGCCACTGGACCGCGTGCAAAGCGCAATTGATCTTTTGATTAGCCATGCTGCCGATTGCGAGGTTGGCGTAATTGAACTCGCCGACGGCGTGTCGCAGGTTGAAACGGCAGCCCTGCTGTCGCTGCCGAACTGGGCTGCGCGATTTGACGGTTTGGTTCTGGCGGCACCCGACGCCATGGCTGCACAGGGCGGCTTGGCCTGGCTGGGCGCGCGTGGCCTTACGCCAATTGCGCTGTCGGGGTTGATGACGCGCGCACCAATTTGCGTTGCAGAGGCCGAGGCGACCGGCCTGCCTGTGTTTGACCGCCATGTGCTGGCCGATCCTGCAACAGCGTCGGCCCTTACTGGCATCATAGCGAACTCTAAGCAGAGTGCGGCATGAAACGGCGCCCTGCAATCCTGGGACAGCGACGCTGGGCCGGGCTGATGATACTTGTTGGCCTTGCCTTTGGTCAGGCAGTCACGATGATCGTCACCGCCTTCGCAACCCGGGACGTGTTCATGTATTTGCGTGATGGGGCAGCTGCACTTCCCTATCACGCGCTGATCGGTATCGGATTGGCAGGTGTTGCGCTTTTTGCCTTACGCGCGATTGAGGGTCGCGTAGCGGAGCGGACCGGCCAAAGCTATGCAGCCGATATCCGCCAAGCCCTGTTCAAACAGATCACACGCATGCCCGCCAGCGCCATTGCACGGCGGCGTTCAGGTGCGCTTGCCCTGCGTTACGTCGGTGATCTGGCGGCTTTCAAGGGTTGGGTGTCGCGCGGTTTGGCGCGCCTGATCTCTGCTTCAATCACAATCCCTGCGGCGCTGCTGGTCCTTTACATACTTGAACCGCGCCTGTTTTTGGCTGCCATTGGCCCTATCCTGGCCGTGATGGTTGGGATTTTCTGCTTGGGCCGACCGCTTGGCACGGCGCATTCTACACTGCGCACCCGGCGCGCACGGCTTGCCGCGGCGATGGCGGAACGCTTGCCGCAGGGGATCGCCTTGCGGCGTTCCGGGCGGATCAAGACCGAACTCCGGCTCCTCAGCGAGAAATCAGATGGCATTATCGAAGCTGCCGTACAACGTGCCTCTTTGGCAGCCACAGTGCGCGCTTTGCCAGATGCGGGTTCCGGGGTTGCCAGCGCGCTTTGCCTTTTTGTCTGTATGCATTTGCAACTTGGTGTGGCGGATGCGGTTGCGGCGTTGACCGCACTGGCATTGGTGGTCTGGCCTTTGCGGCACCTTGCCGATGTAACCGACCGCCGCCGCGCCTATGTGGTCGCATCCGGCAAGCTCGACAAACTGCTGTCGGCACCACGTCTGCCAGCATTTGGCCACCAGGAGCCGAAAGACGACGAACGGCCTATCGACGTCACAGAAGTATGCCTGCCAGGAATGCAGCCTTTCAACATCCGTTTGCAGGGCAGCGAAATCAAGCGGCTGGTTGGCCCCGAAGGAAGTGGGAAAAGCACGTTATTGTTGATGCTGGCAGGGTTTGAAACGCCGCCCGATGCCCAGGACTTTAAAGTGCTGGGCGTTCATCCGGCGGCAATACCCGCTGGGCGCCTGCTCTATCTGGGTCGGCATGCACCGCAATTGAAGGGATCATTGCGGCGCGAGGCGACACTTGGTACCGGGCGCAACCCGGACGATGAAGCCATCACTGCGGCAATCGACAGGGCCGGATTGAATAATCTGGCGGGCCGCCTTGGCGGCCCTGGTGGTCAGATAGCAGAGGGTCGCCGCAACCTCACAGCGACCGAACAATCACGTCTCTTACTGTTGCGCGGCCTGCTCGCCAAGCCCGACCTCGCCCTGATCGACGCGGATGAAATCGGGCTGGAAGGTGAGATGCTGCAGGTATTGCTGGATCATCTCGGTCAAGTCGGCGCGGCGGCACTGATTGTCACATCGGACCGTTCGGCTATGGCGCGCCTGCCTATTGCTGCGACCATATCATGTCTTAAGGAGGACACACCGGGATTTTCGGGGCTTGCGGCAGAGTAGCGGCGCGAGCCCCTATTCACGCGACTGATCTGTGCTACTTCTGATGAAGCCACCAAAGGAGAGCCGCAAATGCCTAGGCCCAACATTGTTCAAAAAGGACCGATCCCCGTCGATGTCGAAGCTGGCAAATCGTACTTTTGGTGTTCGTGCGGGCAATCGAGTAACCAGCCGTTCTGCGATGGTTCACACAAGGGTACCGAATTCGCCCCGGTCAAATTCGAAGCAACCGAAACCAAAAAGATTTTCTTTTGCGCCTGCAAGCATTCCTCAGCGCCGGTCACCTGCGACGGGACGCATAACACACTGTAGCGTTTTGCAAATAGACGGCCGCGCAACACAAACGCGACCGCAAACACTGGCAAAATGGAAGAGCTATGACGTCACTTCTCTCGCTGCACCGTAGTTGCAGCCACTGTGGCCTGACAGTCCCTTCATCGGCGATGACGTCTCAGCAATAGCGACGCAAGTTTGCGCGCCTGCATCCCAGGTCATGCCAACAGCACAGCTTTGTGCAACAGGTTCGGTCGGTGACGGTAGTGTTGCTTCTTGGGCGATTGCGGCCATTGGCAGCATGGCAAAGGCAAATACGGTAAGGCGCATGACGGTTCTCCTGCTGTACATCTCTGGAAGCAAATTAGCTTGGCCCGCCCAAAAATCAAAGAACCGGATGGTCGCACCCTTGACCCACATCAAGGCGAAAACTCCGGCGATCTGCTAGTCCCGCCCAAATAAGCAAAGGAGAGGGACATGAAAGATGCCGTGCTAGAGGCCAAACCACCGGCCCGCCGCCGCCGCAAACCAGCCAAGTTGCCAAAACTCGCCCGCCGCCCCTATGAGGCTGAAAAGGCCGAATTGCAGGCGGAATTGCTTAAGGTGCAGCTTTGGGCGCAGGAAACCGGGCAGCGGTTTATCCTGCTGTTTGAAGGGCGTGATGCGGCTGGCAAAGGCGGCACCATCAAACGGTTCACTGAACACCTCAACCCGCGTGCCGCCCGTGTCGTGGCCTTGAACAAGCCTACTGATGAAGAGCGCGGGCAATGGTACTTCCAGCGCTATATCGATCATATGCCCACATCCGGTGAAATGGTGCTTTATGACCGGTCCTGGTACAATCGCGCCGGGGTCGAACGTGTGATGGGCTTTTGCAAGCCTGAAGAATACCTCGAATTCATGCGCCAGACGCCCGAATTAGAGCGGATGCTGACGCGGTCGGGGATCAGGCTCTACAAATACTGGTTCTCGGTCACGCAAGACGAACAGAAACGGCGTTTTGAAAGCCGTGCGACCGATCCGTTGAAACAGTGGAAACTGTCGCCTATCGACAAAGCCAGCCTGGATAAATGGGATGATTACACCGAGGCGAAAGAGGCGATGTTCTTTTACACGGATACCGCCGATGCGCCGTGGACGGTCGTGAAATCCAACGACAAGAAACGCGCACGGCTCAATTGTATGCGCCATTTCCTATCAACCCTGGATTATCCGGGCAAGGACCCGGCGGTGGCATTGGCACCCCAGCCCGAGATTGTCGGCAGCGCCAAACGCGTTGTCCACCGCGCCGATCATATTCTGGGCACCGCACTTCACCCCGATACACGCCGGGTCAAATAATCAAAAGGGACGCTGCGCATTGCAGCGTCCCTTTTTCTCTGCCTTATCAGGATTTAGCCAGCGCGCAGCCGCGCGAATGTATCCCGGTTCACACAATAATCCGGCGCCTCCTCCAAGGTCGGCATATCGGCGAGCTTGCGGTCACATTTTTCAACCTGCGTGCAGCCACGGCAGCCTGTGATCATGTCCGCATAGAATTCCACGTCAATCTCCCCCTCGTCCAAGGCGGTCGATAGATCCACCTCGCAGGCTTTGGCCATCTTGATGACCCGCCAGAAATGGTCGCGCGGTTTTCCCATGGTTTGCATGACAGATCTCCCGTTAGCAGATGGGGTTTGCTAACATCGGTGCGACAACCTGTCCTTGAGGTAGATCAAGTCAGTGGGAATATCCGGTCCCTGAAGCTATGGCCTGCGCGAGCGCCGTTTCAGCCCAGGTTCCACGCCCGCCTCGCATCCGAATTTCGGTCAATTGTATCTGCGCCGCAATCATATTGCCTGATGTGACATAGCCCTGCCCCATATAGGACCGCGCCAACAGGTTATCGGGATCGGAGGTCAGCGCTTCAGCATAGTAGGTCATGCCCAGATCGACACGCCCGGCTTTGCGATGAGCAAACCCATAATATGTCAACGCCAGCGGGGCCTGCGGATCATCCAAAGTATTGAGCACGTCAAGTGCGGTTTCATAATATCCGGCATAGGCCAATTCGCGCACGTCATTCAGCCGAGCGCTGTCGTCATTGGTGCTGTCTTCGGGTGCGAGGCAGCTTTGCGAGGCAATGTCCCAGACGAGCCCGTCTGCGCAGGTCTCAGTTGTCTCCGACGGCGCTGGCGGCGTGAAATCATCCGCGCCAACCGCAAAGGAAACTGAGGGACAGAGCGCAAGTGTCAGGACAACAAGACGCATCAATTCTCTCCAATCGTTTTCTGCGCGATAAGCGAGTACGCAGGCGCCGCGAAGAAAGTCATGCTACACGACCAATCCAACAATCACGCACAGCCATGCCAACCCAACGCCAACAGCCGTCACTGCAACAGCCGCCGATCCGCAATCCTTGGCTTGTTTGGCGGCCTCACGCCGTTCTGTGCTGATGTCGTCCACGATCCGCTCAATCGCAGTGTTCATACATTCTGCCGCGAGCACAATGACCCCGCCCATCAATAACATGCCGCGTTCAGCCGCGCTGAGCGGCAATAAGAATGCCAGCATCGCGAAGACCGCGTTGGCAATCAGCCACTGGGCCAGCGATCCTTCGGTTTTGGCAACATGGACAAACCCCTCCCATGACCAGATCGCGCGTTGCCGCACGCGCATGATTTGCTGCCACATCGTTGTCATCCTTTATCATTAATTGACCGCACAAAGGCAGATTGGGCGATCGCGCCACCCCTGCCAAGCCCGTGACCCAACGAAACAATTGACCCATGGTGTGAGCGCCATAACGTATTTTCAGTGTTTGGAGAGTTCATGTATCCCGCCTATGCCAGATCGGAACGAATTGCAGATGGCACCATGCATGCCATTGGGGTTATTGGGGCAATTTCTGGCGCGGTTGTCCTGATCGTCTGGGCGTCTGGTATGGCGGATGCTGCACAGATCGCTGCGATTTCCATCTATGGTGCCACGCTGATCGCTACTTTCGTCGCCTCGGCCATGTATCATTTCACGCCGTGGGAAGGGCTGCGGCCAGCCTTTCGGCGGATTGATCACGCCGCGATCTATCTCAAGATTGCCGGCACCTATACGCCGCTTGTCGTCATGATTGGAACGTGGTTCGCGTATGCGGTTCTGGCAATCGTCTGGGGTCTTGCTGTGACCGGCATGACGCTGAAGCTGTTTTTCTGGCGCGCGCCCGGGCGACTGGATCCCGTATTGTATCTGGTGATGGGCTGGCTGAGCCTCGCACTGATCTGGTCGCTATGGCCCATTGTACCGGGATCCGCGATGATCCTGATCGCGGCGGGCGGCCTGCTTTATACGATTGGTGTCATCCCATATTCATCGGAAACCCTGAAATTCGCGATGGCGATCTGGCACGGCTTTGTTGTCGCGGCGTCGGCATGCTTTTTTGCCGCAATCGCATTGGGCATCGGCGCAGTAACCTAGTCCAAAAACGCCCAAGTATCGGCGCCATCGAAATGGCGCACCCGGACCGTCGCGATCACCTCTGGATCAGCAAGACGTAAGTTAACTGCCATCCGCGCATCATCTCCCTGCGGGTCCAGATTTTCCCAATGTGTTGTGCAACCGCAGGTCTGACAGTGATGAAAGGCCAGTGACTTTTCGCCACGCGCATACGGGGTCGTCGGACCCGTCACCGTAATGCGCGGGATCAGGGCATAAATCCAGAGCGCCCCCAACCTGCGACAGACCGAGCAGTTACAGGCCGTCGCCCAGCGCGGCGTGTGGCGATATTGGTAAGTAACCGAGCCGCAATGGCAATTGCCGGTGATCGTCATCGCGGCCTCCTCCGCCTGAGTGACCTAAGGTAAGGAATGCCTGACCTGACAGAGCAGACCGAGCGACCTAACGTCAACGCTATAGTAAGACGATGCCATTTTGCATCTTTAAGACAAGTATAGCGCGTATTTGCGCAGGTTATGGACGTATTGATGATAAGCTATTTTAGCACACTCGATCCGGGGGTCTTTGACGCAATTGGCGTCGCGGGGTTTGGGCTTTACGTTCTGAATTATACCCTGCTGACCTTCCGGAGGATACAAACGGACGGCATTTTGTACTTTGTTATCAATGCCATCGCAGCGAGCATGGTGCTGATTGGATTGTCCAGTTCTTTCAACTTGGCATCAGCGATGATCCAGGTGTTCTGGGTCGGTATTTCGCTGGTTGCGATTGTTGTTCGGATACATGCACGTGGGTTCACCGCACGGCCCGCGGACATGCAGTATTAAGCGGAGCGAAACCGTTCGCACAGGACAAACCAGCCCACTAAAGCTCTGCGGCTACCCTTTGTACGGTGCGCAATCGTTCTGCATTTGGTGGATGCGTCCCAAGAAACCGGTCACCTGGATCGGGAATGCGGAAAAAGAATTGTGCGCCGCGTAACGGGTCATAGCCACCGGCGGCAGCAATCCGGGTCCCCAGCGCATCCGCCTCCAACTCAAAATCCTTGGAATATGTCCGTGCACCGACATTCGCGCCCAATTGCTGCAGGGTGTCAGTGCTTTGTGCGTCAACCCCAACAGCCGCCGCTGCGATCCCTCCGAGCAATCCGCCGAGCGTCGCGTTGCTTTGCTGCCTTGCGATGTGGCCCTCAATATGGTGTGCGGCCTCATGGGCAAAGACGAATGCAATTTCATCTTGGTTGCGGGCTTCGCCGATCAGAAGCGTATTGAACCCAATGATCGGGCGTCCGTCGCGATCCAGCGTCTGGAACGCGTTTGGGCCTGGCGCCGGACGCTCATCAATCACGATCCTGAAATCGCAATTCAGATTGGGTGCCTGACGGCGGCAATACTGCTCAGCCACCGGCTCAAGCTGGCTGACGACAGCATTGAAATTGCGCATTGCCTGTCTTGTCGACAGTTTGGGCCCTGCAGGCGTCTGTTCCAGTGGCGCCAAAACGGGTCCGTCATCGACCCGCGCGGGTTCTTCACATGCTGCCAGAAAGGTCAGCCCCAAAGCACAAAGGACAGACAAGATACGCATAAAATACTCCGTTTGTTCCCAATCCTGCGGTAGACCATATCATGCGACCACAATCGGGCCAGCCCTGATTGCGCCTATGGCGACGGCTCGCTAGGCTGACCCCATGTTTACGATCGAGCACGAATACGACGCCACCGTCATCACCTTGGTGGATGAGGGCACGGCCCCGCTGAAAGAAGATGTGATCATCAACAGCTTTGATGATTGCATCACCGTGACCCAATATGACCCGCGCCTAGATGATGTCGTCCGGATCACCATGTCGCTGAGCCAATTGCGCGATCTTGAAGCGGCATTTGACCTGCCGGAGGGGATTTATCAATTGCGCAAGAAAGACCCGTGAACTGGGCGCTGAACCAGTCCATTCAGACAAGTGCAGGATATGTCGCTGCCGGTGTGGCGGGTGACGGACCACCTTTGGTTCTGGCTCATGGCTGGCCATGGTCATCTTATAGTTGGCACCGGATCATCCCCGCGCTGGCCAAAGCGTACCGCGTCTATTGGTATGACATGCCCGGCTATGGCGCGTCTGAAATGGGGGCCGATCAGCGGACAGGGCTTGATGTGCAAGGCGAGGTCTTTGCACAAATGCTGGCGCATTGGAGGCTCGACCGACCCAGCGTCATTGCCCATGATTTTGGCGGTGCCACCACATTGCGCGCGCATCTTTTGCATGCCTGCGATTACACATGCTATGTTCTTATGAATGCCGTAGCGATGCGTCCGTGGGGCTCGGCGTTTTTCGATCATGTGCGCCAGCACGTTGACGCGTTCATGGGGCTTCCCGATCACATCCATGCGGCAATTGTTACGGCCTATATCCAGGGTGCGCTGGCGAACCCACTTACCAAGGATGATCTGGACGCACTGATCGCGCCCTGGCTGACCGATGCGGGCGCGACCTCGTTCTACCGGCAATTTGCTCAGGCTGACGAAAATTTCACAGCTGAGATTGAACCGCTTTTCGGCAAGATCCGTTGCCCGACACATATTTTATGGGGCACAAATGATCCGTGGATCCCCATTGCGCGGGGCAAGGCGCTGCATTCGTTGATCCGGGGGGCGACGTTCACACCACTCAATGCCCTTGGCCATCTACCACAGCTTGAAGATCCCGATGCGGTGCTTGTCGGAATTCGGGCCGTCCTCAATGAGCGGGGTCGCGCGTGACGGCTACGTGCGACATCAGTCATTCTATGGTGCGCTTGATTGCGTTACCTCAGACCGTACAAAATCCTCAATCGCCTGCCGTAACCCGGTTGGATTGTCTGTATGCAGCATATGCCCGCCCGGCAACGTGATCATCTGCGCGCCGGTGATCCGTTTGTGCATCAGCGCCGCGCCACGATGCGTCGCTTTGTTGTCGCGCCCGACGATAATCAACGTTGGCACACTGATGCCCGCCAAATGCGGCCGACCGTCATAAGCTGCTGCTGCATCCAATGTGGCCACAAGACGCTGACGGTCCATGCGCGCTGTCTGACGTTTTAATTCTGCACGCGTCGCAGGTGCTTGCCCGATCCCGACAATGTGCGTGAACCATGCTGACGGGACCGCCTTGAACACCGCAGTCGCGATACGCGCTGACATGCGCGCTGACAGCGTATCGCGCACGGTTGGCACAGCCTCGATCAACACCAAGGCTGCAACCCTGCCCTCCAGTAGCGCAGCAAGCTCCAGCGCGACCATGCCGCCAAGTGAATGCCCGATCAGCACCGCGTCCTGTGGCACCTGATCGATCAACGTCAGGGCAAAACGTTCGACAGAAGGTGGATCGACCAACGGCATCTGCCCATGACCGGGAAGATCCGGTGTCAGGGCTAAAGGTAAATCCGCCCGGATCGCGTCCCATGTATCGCCTGCCAGTCCGGCCCCGTGAATCCAAAAACTGTTCAACTTAGCCAGTGCCGTGGGGACAGGCTCATGTTGCTGGGCATTCATCCGATTAGACCTTTGTTGCCGACACAACCGGTGTCACGTTGCGCCGTGCGACAGCTTCGCGCCAGGTTATGAAGCTGACAGAGGCCATGATCGCCGCACCGCCCAAAATAACCCAGCCGTCCACGGCTTCACCAAAGACAATCGCACCGAGCAGGACAGCCCAGACCAATTGTAGAAATGTCACCGGTTGGGTCACAGTCAGCGGTGCGGCCGCGAAGGCGAGCGTCATGGAATAGTGCCCTGCAGTTGCAAAACACGCGACCAGAAAAAGCCAACCGAGTTGTTCAAGTGTCGGTGTCACCCAGACAGCCCAAGCAAACGGTGCCAATCCTATTGTGACGGTAATCGACAGCATGCCAACCACGACTGCTGCGCTCACCTCGTCTGATAACTGCTTGGCAATCAGATAACCTGCAGCAAAACAGATCGCCGTTCCCAGCATCGCGATATGCCCGATCTCAATCGCCTTGACCCCAGGGCGCAGGATGATCATCGCGCCGATCAGGGCAAAGATCACCGCCGCCAGGCGACGCGGTGGAAGGCGTTCCCCCATGAACAGTGCAGCGCCAAGCGAAACGTAGACAGGCGAGAGGTAGTTCATGGCTGTCACTTCTGCGATTGGAATGCGCGCCATCGCAAAGAACCACAAGATCACAGCAAGCGTATGCACCAGCCCGCGCCAGCCAAACAGCTTCAACTGCCGGGATGTCAGATGCGCAGCCATGATCGGTTTGATCATCGGGATCAGGAAAACCAACCCCAGAACGTAGCGCAAGAATGCGGCCTGCGCGGCTGGTACATCACTGCCCACATGTTTCACAATCGCAGTGACGGCCACGAAGTTCAGCCCCGTGACTACCATCCAGAAAATGCCAGTAAGGGGCCGCGAGGTCTTGGGTGCATCCATGACCCATCCGTCGCACCTTGCTTGGCCGAACACCACCCCGAAAATTGCCACTGGCGCGACTTGCGCCAAGCGCATACGAGAGGGGGATGAAAATACTCTTTCTCGGTGATGTCATGGGGCGCGCAGGCCGTGCGGCGATCAAAGACCACTTGCCCGAACTCAGGGCAAAGTGGAAACTCGATTTCGTCGTGGTCAACGGCGAAAACGCAACGTCTGGCATGGGGTTGTCCGGCGATCATGCGAAAATTCTGCTGGATGCCGGGGCGGACGTGATTACGCTGGGCGATCACGCCTTTGATCAGAAAGACATGCTGCAATTTGCAGTTCAGGAACCTCGGATCATCCGACCGCTGAACTTCTCCAAGGCTGCACCGGGCGCGGGCGCGCGCGTCTTCAACGCCCCCGGCGGGCGCAAAGTGCTGGTAACGCAGGCGCTGGGACAAGTGTTCATGAAGCGCCCTTTTGATGATCCGTTCTCAGCGTTGGACGCCGTGCTGAAACAGTATCCGATGGGCGGGCAGGTGCAGGCCAGCCTTGTCGATATCCATTGCGAAGCCACGTCCGAGAAAATGGCGATGGGCCATTATTGCGACGGCCGGGCGAGCATCGTTGTCGGCACCCATACGCATGTACCCACGGCGGATGCGATGATCCTGCCGGGCGGGACGGCCTACCAGACCGATGCTGGCATGTGCGGCGATTACAATTCGGTGATCGGGATGGAAAAGACCGAACCCATGCGCCGCTTCATCACCGGCATGCCGAAGGCGCGGTTCACCCCTGCGATGGAAGAAGCGACGCTGTCTGGTCTCTATATCGAAACCGATGACCGGACAGGCAAAGCCACAAAAGTGGCCATGGTGCGCAAGGGCGGCAGGCTCACCCCGACGGGACCTGCATGAACGGGGACCGCGCGCGGCTAACCGCGTTTCTGCTGCTGTTGGGCTGCGGTTGGGGCCTGACACAGCCACTGACGAAAATCACCGTCACCGCTGGTTATCAACCGCTAGGTATGATTTTCTGGCAAATGTTGATCGGGGCAATCCTGCTGGGTGTCTTGCGCTGGCGAAAGCTGCGCAAATTGCCATTCACACCGAAAACGCTGGGCGTCTGGTTGTTGATCGCCACCATCGGCACGCTGATCCCCAACACGACGAGCTATAGCGCCGCGTTCCATCTGCCATCGGGGATCATGTCCATCGTCATCGCAACGATCCCAATGATAGCTTTTCCCATCGCGCTGGCGCTTGGCAATGACCATTTCTCATTCCGCCGCCTTTTTGGCATCGCGCTTGGCCTTGTTGGCGTTGGTTTCATCGCCCTGCCCGAAGCAAGCCTGCCCGAACGCGCCATGATCGCCTTTCTGCCATTGGCGCTGATCGCGCCTTTCTGCTACGCCTGCGAAGGGAACATCGTGGCGCGTTGGGGCACCGCGGGTCTTGACCCGATCCAGGTGCTCTTTGGTGCCTCCGTTGTCGGCACGCTCATCGCTTTGCCACTTGCATGGCGTACCGATGCCCTGTTCTTGCCAACGCCACCATTTATCCTGGCCGACGTGACGATGACCCTCAGCGCGATCATCCATGTCCTCGTCTA
Organism: Pseudomonadota bacterium; assembly: GCA_038529695.1. Taxonomy (GTDB): domain Bacteria; phylum Pseudomonadota; class Alphaproteobacteria; order Rhodobacterales; family Rhodobacteraceae; genus Yoonia. The sequence goes on from JBCBDL010000022.1 coordinate 13,191, forward strand.
TGCGGGATGTGTCTGGCTGATCGGGTGCGCGGGTTCTGTCTTCGCCGGGCAAGTCAGTTACATCGTCACCGGCTCTGGCGTCTTCTGGGCGATGCTGTTGCTGGGCGAGACCTATAGCCTTTGGATCTGGTTGGCACTTTTCTGCATGGCGGCGGGCCTCGCCCTTGTCCAACCTCGGCTTGCAGCGCCTGCACCTGTCAGCGAAACTCGTGCACATGGATAACTGGCTCGCCCTCACGCAAACGCAAAGCGCCATCCTGACGATGTGCGTTGTCGTCGGCATGTTCCTGATGTTCCTGCGCGAGGTTTTTCCGACAGAAGTTGTCGCGATGATCGGCGTCTCGATCCTGTTGGCCACCGGCGTTCTGCCGTATGAAGACGCAGTGATGGCGCTGGCCAACCCGGCCCCGTGGACCATCGCCGCAATGTTCATCATCGTCGGCGCCCTGGTGCGCACAGGTGCGTTGAACGCAATGACACAGGTGGCTGAACGGCAGGCCAAGGTCAGCCCGGCCCGCGCGATTGGCGGGGGGCTGATCTTCGTGGCCTTCGCCAGTGCCATCATGAACAACACACCGCTTGTCGTCGTCATGATTCCGGTTTTCGTGCAACTGGCACGGACGCTCGGTACCTCTGCCTCAAAACTGCTGATCCCGCTGAGCTACGCCGCTATCGTTGGTGGCACGATGACGCTGCTGGGGACATCAACCAACCTGCTCGTCGATGGAGTGGCGCGAGCTTCGGGGCTGGAACCCTTTGGCATCCTAGAGATCCTGCCCGTTGGTATCGTCGTTGTCGCATGGACCTTTACTTATCTCTATTTCATGGCACCCCGCCTGCTGCCTGACCGGCAAAGCATGGCAACGATGCTGTCTGACCGGTCGAAAAAGAAGTTCTTTTCCGAGGCCGTCATCCCACCCGATAGCAACCTGATCGGGCGCGAGGTTACTGGCGTGCAGCTTTTCAAACGTGACGGCGTACGCCTGATCGATGTTGTGCGAGGCGATACGTCGCTGCGCCGCAACTTGAAAGCCGTGACATTGCAAGTGGGTGACCGCGTCGTGCTGCGGACCGAAATGACCGAACTCTTATCACTACAAACCAACAAGGAACTGCGCCGGGTCGACCAGCTCTCAGCAGTTGAGACCACCACTGTCGAGGTGCTGATTACCCCCAACTGCAAGATGGTCAGCCGCCGCCTGGGTTCGATGCGCTTGCGTCGGCGCTATGCGGTTTATCCGCTTGCAGTGCACAGGCGTGACGCGAATATCAGCCAGCAGATCGATGATATCATTGTCAGAGTTGGCGATACACTACTGCTTGAAGGCGCACCCGAAGACATCCAGCGACTGGCCGAAGACATGAACCTTGGCGATGTCTCCAAACCTTCACAACGCGCCTACCGGCGGGCGCATGCCCCGGTTGCGATCCTGGTTTTGTTGGGCGTGGTGACGCTTGCGGCACTTGGTATCGCACCCATCCTGATGCTGGCGATGCTAGGCGTAACCATTGTGCTCATGACCGGCTGCATCGACGCGGATGAGGCGTTCTCTTACGTTGACGGCCGCCTGCTGGCCCTGATTTTTGCGATGCTGGGCGTTGGCTCTGCGCTGCAATCGTCGGGCGCGGTTGCGCTGATTGCCGATACCCTGTCGCCGGTCATGCTGGTCCTGCCCGGTTTTTTTGTTGTTTTGGCGGTTTACCTGCTCTCCAGCATTTTGACAGAGCTTGTGTCGAACAACGCCGTCGCCGTCGTGATGACGCCGATCGCAATCGGATTGGCAAGTGCGCTGGGTGTTGATGCGCGTCCATTGGTCGTCGCCGTGATGATTGCCGCCAGCGCCAGTTTTGCTACGCCGATCGGCTATCAAACCAACACACTTGTCTACGGCCCCGGTGGTTATCGCTTCTCGGACTTCCTGAAATTCGGGATCCCGCTGAATCTGTCACTGGCGCCGATTGTGTCCTTCGTGATCCCGTTCATCTGGCCGCTTTAAAAATCGGTTGGCGCGCCGCCTTCTTCCTTGCGCTTGGCGACAAATGCAGCAAGCTCTTCACGTATGGAATCTTCCATGGCCGGCGCCTGAAATTCAGCAAGGATGTTCTTGTAGGTCTGATGCGCGCGCTCTGCGGTCCAGATACCGCCAGCAACCTCCCATGCTTCGAAATTTCGCCAGTCAGACAGAAATGGTTGGTAAAAGGCGGTTTCATAGCGTTCTTGCGTATGGTTTGTGCCGAAATAGTGGCCGTTGGGTCCGACTTCCTTGATCGCCTCGACGGCGATGTCGGCAGGGCTGGTCGCTGTGATAGCCGGTTCGAAATAACGCTGGATCATCTGGATCATTTCGCAATCCATCACGAACTTTTCTGGGCAGGCGATCAGCCCTCCTTCGAGCCAACCAGCAGCATGATAGACGATATTCGTGCCCGACTGGACTGCAGACCAAAGCGCGTTCGACGTCTCCCACATTGCCTGCCCGTCAGGGACGTTGGCGGCACAGGACCCAGAAGCACGCATCGGCACGCCATAAAACCGCGCCATTTGCCCGGTCATTTGCGTGGCGCGCATGTATTCGGGGGTGCCAAAAGCGGGGGCGCCGGATTTCATATCGACATTGCTGGTGAAGGTGCCAATCACGCAAGGAATGCCGGGGCGGACATATTGGAAAAGGGCGATGGCGCTGATCGCCTCGGCGATAGAAAGCGTGACCGCACCCGCCATCGTCACAGGCGCCATCGCCCCGGCAAGCGTGAAGGGGGTAACGATAATCGCCTGACCACGCCGGGCGCAGCGTAGGCAGCCGTCGATCATCAAATCGTCATGTTTCAGCGGCGAGGTGGAGTTGATGTTGGTGTACATGTGGGGTTTGGCGGCGAAGTCGTCTTCGCTCAGCTGGCCCGCGATCTTGACCATTTCCATCACGTCCTCGACCCGTTCCTTGCCAAGGGAATAAGCGTGGATGACCTTGTCAGTCAGCAAAAGCTTGTCGTGGATAATGTCGAGATGGCGGGTAGAGGCATGCAGATCAACCGCCTCGACCGGGTAACCACCGGCGAAATGGATGCAGTTAAAATACTGGGTGAGCTTGAGCAGATTGGCGCATTGCGCGCGGGTGCCGGGGACCTTTTTGCCGATCTCAAGATCGAAATAGTTGGGCGGCGAAGAGACATTACCAAAGAGGATATGCTTCCCACCCAGCGTGATCTTGCGGTCAGCGTTACGGGGCGTGATGTCAAAGATGGCGGGCGCGTGGCCCAGCATCTCCATCACCCAGTCGCGGCCCATGCGCACATTGGTCCCGTCAACGGTGCAGCCTGCCTCTTTAAAGAGCGCCAGCGCCTCGTCATGCAGAAATTCGATCCCAACCTCTTCAAGGATCCGCATCGCCCCGTCATGGATCGCCTGCACACCCTCTTCATTCAACGGCTCGGTTGGCCGATCTGTATTTACTGGAATGCGCCATGGCATTTGGTCGATGCTGGCAGTGCCACGCCTCGTGGCGTTCCCTGCCCTGCCACCACCCCGCCTGCGTGTTCTGGTTTCTGCCATGCGTCTTTCCACCCTTGCTGCGAAAAAAGATGCCATTGGGCTGGGTACGGAACAGCGCTGAATACGACATGAGGTGTCGGAAACGGCCAGAGGACACAGCGACCGCCGCGCATAATTTCACCGAAAACGTGTGTATATCTTAAATGACATAATACTGTGTACGATAAAGTTGACAGACATAGAAGCCAGCCTAGACTGATCGCACGATCAACACACCAATGGAGTGAAGACGATGGATGGAACAAAAAATACGAGCAAAGTCCGCTTGGGCAACGTCTCAATTCCCGCCAGCTTAAAAGATTCCGGGAAGGTGAAGCTTGGTGGTGGGTTAGCGCCCGCTGCGCTGAAAGATAGCAAGAAAGTAAGACTTGGTGCCGGCCTTGCCCCTGCCGCACTGCAAGACAAGAAAAAGGTCAAACTTGGCGGCTCATTCAAGCCTGCTGCATTGAAGGACAATAAGAAAGTCAAGTTAGGCGGCGGATTCATACCAGCCGCTTTGAACACCAAGCGCTAGCGCGTCTAGCGGGCTGGAGCGCCATTGTCCAAGGCCCGCATTCGCAAATCCGCCATTTGGAAACACCGATGATTGAATTCTTTGCTGTGGTCGAGGGCGGCTACAGCCCCATTTTGGCCGATCCGTCGGCAATGGGGCGGCTCCCTACTGCGGCCTTTCGACATTGCGAACCGGTGCGGACTGCGTCGCGTTTCGGCTGGTATGTGTTCTTGCCGGAACAATTGTCGCTGATCTGGGAAGAAGATAATTTCTTTTGGTCTATCGATGATTTTGAGAACCGCTATCTGTTGTCGGATGCCATTCAGTATCCACACTTTTCAGACGCTTTCGATAAGGCTGCACCTGAAGGCGACGCAGGCTATGCACCACCCTTTCTTACTCGCACAAATGACGACGACATCCTGCAAATCTGGACCGGACTGTTTGCCCGGACCCGCCCCGGCACCGGTCTTTGGGTACGCGGCCCGGTGAACATGGCCCAGCAATCGGCTCATACAGTGTTGGAAGGCGTGGTTGAGACGGATTGGTGGTTCGGTCCCTTATTTGCGAATATCAGGGTTGAGAGGCGGGATACCCCGATTGTGTTTCGCCGGACCCGGCCGTTTCTGCAGGTCCTGCCTTTTGAAAAGGCCATCGGCAAAGAAACCGCGAAAGCGACACCGACAGTGCATATGGGATTGGATGCATGGGGTGAGGCGGAATGGCATGCCTATCGGCGCACAGTTGTTGATCGCATGAAGACCGAAAAACCAACCGGAGACTATGCGGTCATGGCGCGCAAAGGGGGTCCTCACGACTGAGTATCCAGCCAGGCCGGGATTTCGCCGATTGTGTCGAAAACCGCATCTGCGAATGGCAACAGTTCATCCGCAAGCGCAGGGCCAGTGAGCACACCGATCGTCGTCATGCCTGCGGCGCGCCCGGCTTCCAGATCATGGGTACTGTCGCCGACCATGGCGCATTGTTCCGGATGCAGTCCGGTTTGTGCGCAAAAGGCGTTCAACTGACCGGGGCCGGGTTTGGAACCGTGGCCACTGTCATAGCCCGCGATGAAGTCAAAATGATCACGAACACCAGCACTGATCAGGTTGATCAGCGCGGGTTCTTCAGCGTCGTTGGTGGCGATGCCAAGCTTTATTCTGCGCGATTTGAGGTCGTCGAAATAGGGAATTAACGGGACGGCCTGGATCTGCTTTACGACGCCTGCCGCGGCATTCATGCGTGGGATCAACGTATCAAGCGTTTCACCTGGCAGAGCCGTGAGCATCGCGCTTGCCGTCTCCTCGACTGTGGAAGCGATGACAACGCTGCCGGGGAGGAATTTTTCGGTGGTCATGTCGTAGCCCATGACCTTTGCCAATGCGGCGATGCGGTTTGCATCGCCTTTTGCCTCTTGCCGGATCAATACGCCAGCCCAAACACCCCAGGTGGCGTTGAAGTCAAAGAGCGTACCGTCTTTGTCGAAGATAAGACCTTTGATCACGGCGCTGTTCCTTTGCAGTTATTGACATGCGCGTGCGCGGGGCGGAGGTTGCGCGCATGTTGAAGCTGAGGTCCTACAAATCACGCCCCGTCCATCTGGGTCCGTTTCCACTGGAAAAGCTGGTGCGTCAATCCACGATTGATGTCAGGGGGTTACCGCCCTTTGTACCAGTGTCGTTTCGCAGGCCGGAAGACCCTTTGAGTATCGTGAATGCGATGCAGGACTATCAGGCGATGCTGGATGCAACGCGGGATGGGATGGTTAAACGCGAAATCGCGGAGATCCCATCGGATTTGGAAGGGCGGGCGCAGCATCTCAAGGCGTTTGGCTATTATTGCGATGCCAGCATGGTCGGGGTTTGCACGATATCGCCGGAGGTTTGGCTGGATACACCCGTCGTGAACCCGGATGTGGATCGGTTGGCGGAAAAGCTGCGCGTGATGCAGCCGTCATCGCTGGCGGCCGGCATTGATGTGATCATGGCGGGGCTGCGGGAAAGCATGGCTTTACCGCCTGCCGATTGCCGCCATCACACACATGCTTTGGTGTTTCTCTACGACCATCCGCGTGATCCCCGTGCGGATGAACCGGGAACGGCGTGGATCAGAGATGTCCAGCCCCAACGGACATGTCTGCGCGGGGCGGAGACGGCCGTAACACTCGCCAACTATATCCGCACACTGGGTTATGAGGCGCGGGCGCATTCAATGGCAGCAGCGGATGTGCACCTGGGCGCTCTGGCGGCCCTTGCGGGCCTTGTCGCGTTGGAGGATGGCCGCTTGGTCAATCCGTTTACCGGGGATCGCTATGGCTTGGCGGCGGTGACAACGACCTTACCGATGACCCCAGATTCGCCGTTAGTGCCGGGGCAAGCGATGCCGGGGACTTATCGGACAGGCTTCGGAAGCCATGCGAAATCGGCCCGGACGCGGGACCCGTTTGCGGCCCGTGATTTCGCGGATGGCCCGCATCCGTTTGAGACATTGAAACGGGTGGATGAACCGACGACCTATATTGATCGACCGAACGTCGCGCGGGTGCCAAAGCGGGCGAATATGTTTGTGCGTGGATTGTTCGGCGATATGGGCAAACATGTGCAGGAGGCGACCAAGAACGGCAATTACGTGCGCAAATCTGCAGCTGCTTTTGCGTTTCGCCCGTCCTTAGGCGCGTTTGTATTGCTGCAGGATGCGGAGCCGGTCGGCGCACCTGTTGACGCTTCTCCGGATCAGAATGCAGCGAATATCAAGGCGGCTTTGTATTTTCTGGGTGTCGATGCGGTAGGCATTTCGGCCTGCCCGGACTGGGTCTACTACAGCCATGATGTAAAGGGCGACCCGATCACCCCTTATCACGAACATGCCATATCGATGATCGTGGATCAGGGGCATGAGACGATGGAGGGGGCCTCGGGCGACGATTGGATCGCCTGTGCGCAATCGATGCGCGCCTATCTGCGGTTTTCACTACTGGGGGGTGTGCTGGCGCAGCATCTGCGCAACCTTGGATACGAAGCCAAGGTGCATTCGGTGATGGATGAAGAGGTGCTGCATCCACCGCTCTTGTTGCTATCGGGCCTGGGCGAGGTATCCCGGATCGGAGAAGTGATCCTGAACCCGTTTCTCGGCCCGCGCCTGAAATCCGGTGTCGTGACGACCAACATGCCAATAAGCCATGACAAGCCGATTGATTTTGGGCTTCAGCGTTTCTGTGATGCCTGCAATAAATGTGCGCGCGAATGTCCTTCGGGCGCGATTACCGCTGGACCGAAGTTGATGTTCAACGGTTATGAGATCTGGAAATCCGACAGCCAGAAATGCACGACATATCGGGTCAGCCAGAAGAATGGCGCGATGTGCGGTCGTTGCATGAAGACATGCCCGTGGAACCTCGAAGGATTGTTTGCAGAGGCACCATTTCGCAAGCTGGCAATGAACGTACCACAGGCCGCGAAGGCGCTGGCGAAGTTGGATGACATTGTCGGGAAAGGCAGGATCAATCCGGTCAAGAAATGGTGGTGGGACCTAGAGATGGAGGATGATGGCGCCTATCGCTTGTCGCGCCACTCCGTGAACGAACGGCAACTGCAGACAAACCTTGATCTGCGATTTGAAGATCAGACCCTGGCCGTTTATCCGGCTTCGTTGGCACCGCCACCTCATCCTTGGCCCGCACCGATGGATCGCGAGGCTGGGATCGCAGCTTATGACGCCTTGATCTCAGCGACTGAGCATCGGCGTCGGCGGGCTGCAGGTATTGTGCCAGAGCACATTTACGCGCCTGTCAGTGGCGACGCGCCGGTCATGAACTTGGTTATCAGCAAGGTCACAAAGATGACCAATGCGGTCACCAAATATGAATTTTCAACGCCCGATGGCAGCGATTTGCCCCCCGCCACGGCAGGTGCGCATATCGATGTTGTTGTGGCCCCTGAATTCTTTCGCCAATATTCTTTGTCAGGCGATCCAGCGGATCGGTCGAAGTACCAGATTGCGGTGTTACGCGAAGATAACGGACGCGGCGGTTCCAAACTGCTGCACCGGATTTTCGAGGAAGGGCGGCGTGTGTTTGTCTCCCGCCCGATCAATCATTTTCCGCTTATTGAGGACGCATCAAAAACACTGCTTTTCGGGGGTGGTATCGGCATTACGCCCATGATTGCGATGGCACATCGGTTGCACCGCCTTGGTGCCGACTTTGCACTGCATTACAGTTTTCACAGGCGGGCTGATGCGGGGTTCCTGGATGATCTGGCCACGTTCCCTTGGTCGGATAATGTCCATCTGCACGTTACCGAAGAAGGGACGCGTGCGGACCTTGCCAAGATCATAAGCTATTCAAAAGGCGCACATATTTACACCTGTGGGCCTGATGCGTACATGACCGCCGTCATGGCTGCCGCAGAAGCAAACGGCTTTCCCGAAAAGGCCAGACATCTGGAATATTTCGCTGTGCCAGAGCAGCCCGATTATGAGAACCATGCCTTTACCCTGGCACTGAAAGACGGGCGGAAGATCGCCGTATCACCGGATCAGTCCGCAACCGATGCCTTGATCGCAGCAGGCGTCCATGTGGACGTCAAATGTGCCGACGGTTTGTGTGGCGTTTGCAAATGTGATGTACTGGCGGGCCAAGTTGAACATCGTGACTTCGTGCTTTCAAAGGCGCAGCAGGAAAATCAGATGATTCTGTGCCAAAGCCGGGCCGCCGCACCTGCAGGGGTCGTGAAAATCGACCTCTAGGTCCAGTGGACTGCCTCGGCCCCCGGCAGCGCATAACGCGCTTGCAGTGGCATATCGTATTTCAGTTCATTGGCATCACAGAATGCAATAACCCAGGCATCGTCCATCGTCAGAAATTCAAGCACAGCAGCCTGAAATGCAGGGTCGGTCGCCCGCTCGCGCAAATCATCAACTGAACCACCGGTTGAGCCCAAAAAGACGGAGCACAATTCGTCATTCCCGGCCAGCCAACCCAGCGCCTGGAGTGCAATGATTTGCGCTTGTTCCGGTCCCATTCAAAATCCTTACGTTTTCAGAAACCGTTTTTTAACCAATCAATTTCAAATTGTCTGCAGCCAAGCGAGGCGCAGATGAAAAGGGTCAAGAAATGTCCGGTCGTATATTGATCATAGATACCGTTGCCACCAACAGGATCGTGCTCAAGGTCAAAATGCTTTCGGCCCAGTTTAGCGTTGATGCCTGTTCCAGCCGGATCGAGGCAGAGGCCATCATCGCAACCAATCGACCAGACCTCATTCTGATCAATCTGTCTGACCCAGTCGAGGATCGTCATGCATTTTGTCAGGCGTTGCGGCAAGATCCGCAAACCGCGTCAATTGCAATCATCGCGGTGGGCGTCGCTGATACATCGCGCGCCCGCTTTGCCGCACTCGATGCAGGCGCGGACGATGTGCTACCCCGCCCAATGAATGATACATTGCTGCTGGCACGCATCCGCAGCCTGTTGCGCGTGCGCAGCGCGACCGAAGAATTGATGTTGCGTGACAGCACCAGCCGTGCGCTTGGCTTTGAAGAGGCACGGGCAAGTTTCGAAACCGCTGCCAATGTCGCGCTGCTAACGCCAATCGAAACCGAACATCCAACCTTCCGCACGATGCTCCAGGATGGGTTGTCTGTGCCGGTCCGAGTTTTGGATACGAATGCGGTATTGCGGACCAGCAACGTGCAGCCGATCCCTGATCTATTTGTCGTGGATGCAACAGCCGGTGAGGCCCAACAAAGCAAATTGTTCAGCCTCGTTTCTGACCTGCGCTCGCGCACCGAAACCCGTCTTTCGACCTTGTTGGTCATGGTCCCCTATGCCGCGCCCGAAATGGCGGCAATGTTCCTAGATCTTGGTGCGGACGATATTGTGGCGGTTGGCACGTCGGAGGGTGAAATCACCTTGCGTGCCAAAGCGCTGATCCGTCGCAAGCTGCTGCATGATCGCCTGCGTGACACCGTTCGCGATGGGTTACAGGCCGCTGTTACCGATCCGTTAACCGGTCTTTACAATCGCCGCTATGCCGAACCGCATTTGGCACGCCTTGCCGAACAATCCGGTGCCGCGGGCCGTGAATTCGCTGTCATGATGATGGATATTGATCACTTCAAATCCATCAATGACACATATGGTCATGCCGCTGGCGACCGCGTGCTGGTACAACTGGCGGAGCGGTTGCGTGAAAATCTGCGCACCATTGATCTGGTGGCGCGCGTTGGCGGCGAAGAATTCCTGGTCGCGATGCCACGCACCACCACCGCCCAGGCACATGCGACAGCAAACCGCCTGCGCCGTTTGGTCAATTGCCGACCGTTTGATTTGGGCGATGACATGCCCAAGCTGCCTGTGACGGTCTCGGTTGGCGTTGCCGTCAGTGGTCAGGATGGCATGAAACCGTATCAGCCTGACCAGATCTGTCATCGCGCGGATGCGGCACTTTATGCTGCGAAATCTGCGGGTCGCAATCAGGTCGCCATGAGCAGGTCAGCCGCCTGACGGACGCTCCCGTTCAGATCGCACCTTTGACATCTCTTGTAGCAGTTGTTCTGCGAATGCCGCCCGCCGTTCAGGTGTCATATCGTCAATGACCGCCAACAAGGTTGTTTGGACGATCTGTTGTAGATCTGTCGTGCGTTCCATCTGAGCTGTCATCACATCTTGCATCACGGCTGCATCAAACGGCTCGGTCTGCAACGCAGCAACGATGTCGCTCATTCCGCCACGTAGGTTGAGGTCGCGCAAGGCGCGCTGTCGGATCAGGGCACGCCTGATATCACGCCGTTCATCCGGAGCCAACGCCCGCCCGACAGGACCCAGACCGATCTCAAAATGTGCCGGTGGCCCGTCTTTCCAGCGACCCGACGCAACGGCACCCACAAAAAGCCCCGCCACAGCCAGGTTGAGCGCCAGCGAAATCACGAGGATCACGCGCCACAATCGGGATGGTCTGGAAGGTGATTGATCAGCCATCGACAAACGCGCCCATATCAAAAGCGATATCCTCGGACAGAATACCGACGGCAACTTGATCCCCCAACAACACGGCAGTGAAATCTTCGACCGAAGCCGGTGGCGCAATGCCAAGCCAAAGGCCTGACAGCGTCGCCGCAACCAACCCACCTGCGGCCGGCCAGCCCCCGATCATGTCAAGCAAGCGGTCAAGCAGACCGGGCTTATTGCCAGGCGCTATCACGGATGGTCGCGCTGCGTCGGCCAATACCCGCGCCACCAATGCATCGCTTGGTTCGGGTGATACGCCGCGCGCCTCAGCGAACAGATCATCAAGCATATCGTCTTTGGGGTCAGTCATCTTCATATCCCAATTCTGCTTTGCGCCCAGTCAAAATGCCGCTCAAGGCCCGTTTGCCGCGTGCTGTCAAACTTTCCACAGACCGCACGCTGATGTCCATGATTTGGGCGATTTCGGGGTTCGAAAGCCCTTCAAGATGCCGCAACGCAACGGCTTCTGCCTGGCGCTGGGGCAATTGCGCAAGCGCATCCGACAGCGCTTGCAGTCGTGTCTGAGTCAGCATTTTTGCGGCAGCACCCGGTGTGTCGTCGATCGGCTCAGCAATCTGGTCTAGTGAAACGCGACCGCGCCGCTTACGCAGCCGATCCGTGCAAAGATTGGCCACGACCCGGTAAAGCCACGTGCTGACCTGGGCCTCACCCTCCTGCCAGTCAGGCGCGATTTTCCAAAGACGGATCATCGCTTCTTGCGCCACATCCTCCGCCTCCGACTGGTTGGCGAGCATGCGCGTGGCCTGTGCCAAAACCCGCGGTAACAGGCGTGTGGTCAGATCACGCGCTGCATGGGCATCGCCGCCGGCGAAAGCAACAAGCAGATCGGCGTCGGAGACCCCGACCATCGGATGAGGCTTGGTGTTCATCTTTTGCTTTGCTAACGCCGTCACCCTGAACGTGCAAATGGCAGGGGGTAAGAGGCTGCCCCCTGCCAAAACCGCGATCATCCGCGGTCGCGCGGGCCTTTGCGGCCGCCCGCGCGGTCTAGGGCCGCATCGAACTCGGCTTCGGTAACGACGCCATCGCCGTCCGCATCGACCCGTTCAAACATTCGCTCTGCCCGGTCGCCACGCTGGGGCATCTCGGCCCGTTGCAGGATACCGTCTTCGTTCTCGTCAAAACGTTCGATCAAGCCTGAAATGCGATCGGCCCGTCGGGCATCGGCGGCCGCGGCCATTTCTTCGGCCGATAAACCACCATCTCCGTTGGTGTCAGCGGCGGCAAAGCGTGCTTCAACGCGCGCCTGCATCTCTTCCAATGTCAGGCTGCCATCACCATCAACGTCCAACGTACTGAAATCAGGGCGCTCGCGCAGGTCATTCTGCGCTTGGGCCGCGGCACTGCTCATCACGACCGCAGCAAGGATTGCGGTCAAGAGGATCGTCTTTTTCATTGTGTTTCCTTTTGGTTGTTGCACAGCTATTTGCGCTGTTGACCCCTCTTGAACGGGTGCTGTTGTGGTTTCCGTCGCAGCGACATGCGAATTTCTTTACAAATTGCCGCGCCCCCTTTTCTTGTCTGGCCGAATAGGCCATGTCAGTTGAAAGATTGGAGCAAGACATGTCCGATGCGACCAGCCTGACCGATGATCGTCCGCTGCGCCCCGCTTTGATGAATGGGCTGCGCTGCAAATGTCCGCAATGTGGTGAGGGTCAGCTGTTTGTTAGCTACCTCAAGGTGACAAACAGCTGCGGGGTTTGCGGCGAAGACCTTTTTCACCATCGCGCTGATGATGGCCCCGCCTACCTCACGATCCTGCTAGTGGCACATATCATCGGTTTTGCAATTCACATAATGTGGGTTGTCTGGCGGCCAGATCCATGGGTCATGGCCACAGTGCTGAGTATTGGCGCGGTTGCACTGTCGCTTGCTTTGCTGCCGCGATTGAAAGGCATGATCGTGGGCATCCAGTGGGCCCGCCGCATGCATGGGTTCGGACACACGACCTGATCCGTTTTGAGAGTGCGTCATGACAGAAAACCGGATCAAGGATGCAGCAACAATCATTGTCCTGCGCCATGTCACAAAATCACCGATGGTTTTGATGGGTCAGCGCGGCGCCAAAGCGGCCTTCATGCCAGGCAAGTTTGTGTTTCCCGGCGGTGCGGTTGATCCTGACGATACGCGCGTTCCGTTAACCGCCTTGTCCCCAATCGATCAGGTTCGGCTGCAAAGCGAAAGCCGGGCGACACCAGTATCGCTTGCTGCTGCTGCGATCCGCGAGTTGTGGGAAGAAACGGGACAGATGCTGGGCACCGTCGGGGCGTGGCCGCATCCACCGCCAAGCTGGCGCCGCTTTGCGGAGACCGGTCATTGGCCCAATGGCCAAGCACTGCAATTCTTCTTTCGTGCCGTCACCCCGCCCGGACGCCCACGCAGATTTGACGCGCGATTTTTCCTGGCCTCCGCGGATGATCTGGTCACGGATCCTGACAATTTCTTTGATGCCGAGGATGAGTTATCACATCTGCAATGGGTGCCCTTGGCTGCAGCACGCCAGTTTGATCTGCCATTCATTACACAAGTCGTCATCGCCGAACTTGTTACCCATCTCAAGCAAGGTGGGCCGCCAGCATCTGTTCCGTTCTTTCGGAATGATGATGAGGCCCATTTGATCAGCAGGTTGGAAGGAAAGCCACCGCGTTAGGTGACCAGAACCAAAATGATGATGCTCGCGGTCAGCAGCGTCAGCCCCTGCCATTCGCGCCACGTCACCTTTTCGGCAAAGACAAACGCGCCGATCATCAGCGAAAACAGCAATTCTACCTGCCCCACTGCATTGACATACGCCGCATTCTGCAAAGTGAAGGCCGTGAACCAGCAGATTGATCCGATCATGCTGGTCAGCCCCACCAGCCCGGCGATGCGCCAAGCACGCAGTACCGTCGTGATCTGTCCGCGCTCACGCCACACAAGATAGGCTGCCATGGCAATGGTTTGGAATGCCGTTACGAAAGCAAGTGTGATGATCGCGCGGTAAAAGACATCGCCATCCCCCAGCGATAGCGACGCACCACGATAACCGTTACCCGAAATGCCAAAGAGCAGACCCGCGCCGATACCCAAAGCCGTTGCACGGTTGAAGATCCGCCTGCGCCACGGCCCGCTACCGCCGGGCGGGTCGGAGAGCAGCAGAACACCTGCAAGACCAACACACATCGCAAAGATTGCCCAACCCGTAAACGTATCGCCAAGGATGATAAATCCAAACAGCGCGCTCAACAGGACTTCGGTCTTTTTGAACGTGATCCCGACGGCGAAATTGCGGTGCATAAAAAGGGCGACAACGCACATGGTGGCGAGAATCTGGGATGTGCCACCGGCCAGCATGTACGGCCAGAATTCCGCAGGAACCTGTGGTGCGCCCTGCCCTGTATAGGTGGCGTAAAAGGTCGCGATGACGGCAACCAGTGGCGCGGAATAGACAAACCGTGCAAACGTCGCCCCAGCCGTCGAGAGTTGCGTCGCCTTCAAATGCTTTTGCAGCATGAAGCGTAACGTTTGCGCGGCGGCGGCCCCAAGCGTGATAAGAATCCAGGGTTCCATGGAACCCCTATGCCTTCAAAGCCTTACCTGCGCCAGAGCGGGTGCGCGACAGGGTCTTTGCGACACCAAAGATAGCGGGCGAAGACCTCGGCGTAGGACCGGTAGACATAGCCATCATTCCGCCGCTTGTAGTGGTCTTTGCGAGACCGGTAGAGCCTAGGCAAACGGTACCACGGCACGCGCGGATGCATGTGGTGGACCACGTGCAAATTGTTGTTCAAGAACAAAAAGGCGAAAGGACCGGAATCTTCAATGATCACGCTTCGTCCGCTTGAGCGTTCATGCGCCTGATGTTCGAGAAAAGTGCGCAGTTTCAGCAGCGACATGGCGAGGTAAGCGGCGATGAAATAGGACCAGACAGGTGTCGGGGAGACACTGACGACGGTGAGTATTGTGATCAATGCCGGGATATGCAGCAGCCAGCCGCGCGTGACGACGGTGTCGCGCATACGCCACTCGCTGAGCAGAAACATGATCGTCCCGATGGCCGGGCCGATGATCAAGCGTCCCGCGAGGGTGTTGTTCCATGTCAGGAGCATTTGAATAACATGCGGGAGCCGATGCCACGTCTCCGGGTCAAGGAAATTGGTTTCGGGATCATCGTAAGGATCGGTCAGCGTTGCATCATTGTGATGCGCCAGATGCGTTGCCTTGAACCGCGCATACGGAACGATCAAGATCAGCGGCGGCCAGATCAGCGCATCGTTCAGGCATGTGTATCTGAACGGATGGCCATGGATAACCTCATGTTGCAACGAAGCATGAAAGGCGATGAGAGTCGCAAGTATCGGGATCGCGAATGCTGTTGGCAGCATCCACAATGTGGCGATCCAGCCAATGTAACACATAAAGATAAGGCCCAGCGTCGGCCATGCGATCGCGCTGGAGTAACGTCCGTTATCCTGTCCCATGCTGACATTCTGCAGCGTGTCACGCCTTTTGCCTATTCTGACACTAGTTCACAAAAACCGCATTTCATGATAAAGAACTTATATGGTGATAAAAATCGACAAGCGTGATCGTGCGCAGCTATTCCGCGAGCGCTTGTTGGCGGCGATGGCGGCGGTACAGATCTCGCAAAGCGCTTTGGCCCGGCGCGCCGGTGTGGACCGCTCAACCTTGTCGCAATTGCTCAAGGATCGGGGGGCACGGTTACCGAACGCGCAATTGGTGGCCGAGGCCGCAGCAGTGCTGGGTGTCAGCGCGGACTGGCTGCTCGGCCTGTCCGACCGACCCGAACAGGCGGCTGATCTGGTCGCGACGGCGATTTCGATGACTGAAGCGCCACGCGCGATGGTCGATGATCAGATCTTTGCCTGGCATCAGGAGGCCGCGGGCTACAAGATCCGCCACGTACCTGCGGGACTGCCAGATATGCTCAAGACGGAAGATATGCTGCGTTGGGAATATGCGCCATCTTTGGGCAAGACCACAGAACAGGCGATTGGGGCCAGCCGCGACCGACTGAATTGGATGCGCGGCGCGCGGTCGGATTACGAGATTGCCGTTCCAATGTCTGAGTTGGAAGCGTTTTCCAGCGCGACAGGATATTACACAGGTATCTCGCCCGATCTACGCCGCGATCAATTGCACCAGTTCCGCGATCTGCATGCACAGCTCTACCCGTCTTTGCGGCTTCATGTCTTTGACCAGCGGCAGTTGTTTTCAGCGCCAGTCACGGTGTTTGGGCCACTCTTGGCCGTTATCTATATCGGCCGGAATTATCTGGTATTTCGCGATACCGACCGGGTCGTCGCGATCACGCAGCATTTTGATGCCTTGGTGCGGGCCGCAGCGATAGGGCAGCGCGAACTGGCGGGATATTTTGATGGGTTGATTGCCAGCGTCGATCCATAGGCCTCTCGCAAGTGTCAACCTTTGATACCCACAGCCTTTCCTGCTCCTTCGGGCCATGGCAGACTGGCATGTGCCGCTGCCACCTTTGCCAATGTCGCGGCCAAATGCGGCGCGGGTTCGGATGCGCGTCGGGTCTTAAGGCTGACATGGATCAGCATGTGCTCGCCCGTGGCCAGTTCGCGCTCCCTTTCGAACATCCGGTGGAAAAGGTGCATCTTCTTGCCCTCACCCAGCAGCACTTGCGTTTCAACACGGATCGTCGCACCGGCATGAACCTCATCCAGATGCCGGATATGGGTTTCGGCGGTGAAGAAACTGCCGCCCGTGGCGATGTAATCCGCATCGCATCCCACCAGCAGCATCATGCGATCCGTCGCATCGCCAAAGGCCTGTAAATACTTCGCCTCATTCATGTGCCCGTTATAGTCGGTCCAGTCGCGCGGGACGACACGGTTCACGGTGACAATGGGTCGGCTCAGATCGGCGGGCAGTGTCACCGCGCCTTCGATCCGCTGGTCTTGCGCGTTCAGCAAAGCCCCTGCCCCCCAATCCTGCCCCTTCAGCCCACGCAGGATTGTCACAAGGTTGTCGTCGCGGGCGCGCTCAAGCTCGCGGATTGTGTAGGCGCCGGATTGCGCATCGGATTGATCAGCGATCTGATTGATTAGGTCTTCGGTCAGAACTGGCACATCCATTAGCTTTGTCCATGGCCATTCCAGCGCGGGGCCGAATTGTTCGATGAAATGCCGCATCCCCGCTTCGCCGCCTGCGATCCGGTAGGTCTCAAACAGCCCCATCTGCGCCCAGCGCAGGCCAAAGCCATAGCGGATCGCGTTGTCGATTTCCTCGGTTGTGGCGATGCCGTCCTTGATCAACCAAAGCGCTTCACGCCAGACAGCCTCAAGGAACCGATCAGCGATGTGGGCATCGATTTCCGCGCGGACATGCAGGGGATACATGCCGATGCTGGTCACTATATCCTTTGCCTTTTGCGTGATTGCGGGCGCGGTTTTGGCGCTCGGCACCAGTTCGACGAGGGGGAGCAGATAGACCGGGTTGAAGGGGTGCGCGACAACGATCTGTTCGGGCCGCGCCGCATCTGCCTGCAATTCGGATGGTTTGAAGCCACTGGTGGACGATCCGATGACCGCGTCATGCAAGCAGTGCTCCTGAATGCTTTGATAGACTTTGTGCTTGAGGTCCAACCGTTCAGGAACGCTTTCCTGAATCCACGCAGCATCTGCGACGGCGTCAGAGACCGTCTCATGGAAGGACAGAGCGCCCTCGCCCGGCAGCGCGACGTCAGACAGACCCGGCAAGGACCGTCGTGCATTGGCGAGGACTTCGCCGATCTTGCGTTCCGCATCCGGGTCCGGATCGAACACCCGTACGTCCCAACCCATCAGCAGAAACCGCGCGGCCCATCCGCCGCCGATGACACCGCCGCCGATGATGGCTGCTGTCCGGTTCGTCATGGTCTCACCCGGTATTGGCGGGGTTGTCGAATTCATCGACGGGCTGCGGTTCGCCGCGCACGGACGGATCGCAGGCGATCATGGATGTATTCGCATCGCGGATGATCAGCCCACCGCGCGCCCGGCAATCCTCAAAGCTCATACGTCCCCCGATCACCATGAATTCGTTACCGGTGGGACCCGCCCCCGCAACACCGTCACACGCCGCCAGCAAAGCAAAACACATCACCCATCGTTTCATTGCGCGATCTCCTGCAGTCGGCTCAGATCGTAGCCGTTGAATGCGAGTATGTCTTTCGCGGCTTGCAGCCGGTCGGGGGGGATGCTGGGTGTGCGGTTCAGGATCCAGCCCGACCGCCCGTTAGGTGCGCCAACGACGGCGGTCTGGTAATCCTCATCGGTCCACAGCACCCAGTAATCGGCAGCAACAAAAGGGACAGACGGGAACCGCACTTTCAGCCTGCCGGGCCCGACGATTTCGGCTGTACCACTGATGCGAGATTTTTCCGTGCCATCTGCGTTGCGGCAGATGTTGAGGACAGAGATCAACCCGTCATCGCGCGCGCCATATTCAGCTGTCACGCCAACGCAACCGGCCTCAAACGGGACAGGATAGCGCGCAACCTCATACCACAGCCCCAGATACCGGTCAGGTTCGAAGACGGCTTTTGAGGCTAGCGGGACCTCGGTATCGCGATAAACCTCCAGCACACCGCAGCCGGAAAAAAGAAGGGCGAATAAAAGCGCCC
>JBCBDL010000023.1:0-30842 GCA_038529695.1 Pseudomonadota bacterium
TGACGTCGAGCGGCATGAACAATTCCGCATCAATGGCCTCAGCCACCGGCTCGACAAACCGTTTGGCCTTTTCGGATTGGTAGGTCAGCGCAAGATCGGCACCTGAGGCGCGGAACGCCCGCGCGCAACCTGCCGCGATGGATTGATCATTGGCAACGCCGACAACCAGCCCTTTGCGGCCGGTGAGGAAGTTGGTGTTGGGAAGCATGGGCTACTCCATTTTGACATAAGACCCCGGCGCGTCCTCCAGCGCGCCCGTGATTTTTGGTGGTTTGATCCTCTTGCCCGAACGGACGGACAACCAGGTGGTCCAGGCGGGCCACCAGCTCCCATCGTGTCGTTTGGCCTCCTCAAGCCAATCATCAGGGGTCAGGGCCTTGTCCTGATCCCGTGTCGTATGCAGGCGGAAATGGCGGCGCGGATGGCCGGGTTTGGACACAACGCCTGCGTTATGCCCGCCATTGGTCAGTGCAAATGTCACATCGGCATGGCCCAAATTGTGGATTTTGAACACCGACCGCCAAGGCGCGATATGATCGGTTTCCGTACCAACCCCGAAGACCGGAATGCGGATATCGCGCAGCGACACCGCGTGGCCGTCAACATGGTAGCGACCTGCGGCCAGATCATTGTTCAGGAACATCTGCCGCAGATATTCGGAATGCATGCGCGCGGGCATCCGCGTGCTGTCGGCGTTCCAGGACATCAGATCATTCATCGCCCCGTCGCTTTCGCCCAGCAGATATTTGCGCACCATCTGCGACCAGATCAGATCGTTGGAGCGCAGCATTTGAAAAGCGCTCATCATCTGGGTGGCATCCAGATAGCCTTGATCGGCCATCACATCCTCAAGGAAGGATACCTGGCTTTCATTGATGAAGAGCATCAATTCGCCCGCCTCGCTGAAATCAGTCTGGGCTGCGAGCAGGGTCATGCTGGCCAAACGGTCATCCCCGTCGCGCGCCATGGCAGCTGCGGCGATCGAGAGAAGTGTCCCACCAAGGCAATAGCCCACACCGTGGACCTGTTTGGCCTTCGTCACCTTGCAGATATGATCGATGGCTGCCTGCGGTCCCTGGTGCAGATAGTCCATCATGCCGAGATCCGCGTCCTCAGCGCCCGGATTGCGCCATGAAATCGCAAAGACCGTGAAGCCCTGTTCGGTCAGATATTTGATCATTGAATTGTCGGGGCTGAGATCAAGGATGTAGTATTTCATGATCCACGCAGGAACGATCAACACCGGCTCAGGATGCACTTTATCAGTAGATGGTTCGTATTGGATCAGTTCCATCAGGTGATTGCGAAACACAACTTTGCCCGGCGTGACAGCGACGTCTCGCCCCACTTTTTTCGTGGGTTTCGGGGTTTCCTGATGCAGATGCTTTTGCATGTCTTTGAAAATGGCCGCAGTGCCACCCACCAGATTGAACCCTCCGGTTTCGACGGTTTTCGCCATTGCTTCGGGGTTCATCATCAGAAAGTTGCTGGGTGCCATGGCGTCCAATACCTGGCGGCCCAGAAATGTCATTGCGCGATCATGGGCCGGGTTCAGCCCTGGCACATCTGAGGTCGCGCTATCCAGCAGATCCTCAAGCAGCAAGAAGGCCTGCGACATCGCGGCATAGGGGGGCATTTCCCAGCTTTCGTGGCGAAACCGCCGATCGCCACGTGCGGGATTAATGACGCGTGCCTCAGCTTCGGCCGGGCAGCCATCGGCAACAAATCTAATCCAGTCCAGCCAGCTGTCGTGCGCTTTTCTCATCAGCGCTACCTGTTTGTCTGGTGCGGACGCAAGATGCACGGCCCAATCCGTCCACATGATCATCGCCGCTGCGGGCGACGTACCGGCCGAAAGCCGCGCCAATGGTTTGCGCAAGGCGTGCTGATCGCCTGCCGCGTCTTTTGCGTTCGTCATTTGTATATCCCAGACAATCAGTCCCCGGTTTGCATCCAACGCTAGGGGCGAAGTGTGAAATCCATAAGACTATTCGTCGTCGATACCGCATCAGTTACGGGGGTGCCAATTTCTGTGGCAATGTGTGGGCAATCACACTGGTCGCGCCGAAATAAGCGGCAAACCGAGTGTCGGGCCTAAGACGGTTGAGGCGTGCAATTGCAGATACCGCGTCAGCAAAGCACGCGGGCCAAGCATGTCTTCGGTGCCACATGTCATTCGGAGAATTGAAAAAATGACGTGGGAATTAACTTGCCAAAAGGTTAACAACACGTCAGGAACCACCCCTTATAGCTGCCCCACTGTCAACATTGCAGGTCAAACATGAAACATCTTGTGCCACACATCACTCGGTTTGGGCGGTCACTGATCCTTGTTTCTGCTGTCGGCCTTTGTCCTGTCGCGGCTTTCGCACAGGGTGAGAGCGGTGCTGTACCGGAAAATACCGTGACGATAAAATTCGACGATAGCGATGGCATCACTGGCGAGCTTTTGAGTTTTGAAAACAACTCCCTGCGACTTGCCACATCTGTTGGTGCCGTGACTGTCCCGGCGATTGATGTCTACTGCATCGGTGCGGCATGCCCTGAAACACTGCGGCTCGAAGTGGCGGCATCGCCGATTGTGCTGACATCGCTTGATGGGGGTGTGACCCTATCTGGTGACCTGCTGGATATTGCTGGCGACGAATATGTTGTTGCCACAGCTGCAGGGGAATTGCGGATCGAAATCGACAAAGTCACCTGTCAGGGCGAAGGTTGTATCGTTGAGGTCAGTGCGCCCACCTTTGGCGGACCTGTGGTACTGACGAATGGCACGACCGAGATTGCGGGAACGCTGGTTGGCGTTGACGAAACCTCTTACTTGGTTGAGGTGGATAATCTGGGTGCGATCCGCGTGCAGCTTGATGCATTTACCTGCACAGGTGACGGTTGCCCAGCCAGCTGATCCAACTCGTCGCGATTGCTTGCCCGCCAAACCAGCTGAGCTGGCTCTCTTTGGGTGGCCTCTTTTCCACTTGCCATTTGGGTTCTGAGCACGCCACCTAGGCGGCACCGCGCGCAACGTGCAACGCCGGAAAGGAGCCCACATGCAAGTCGAATACCCGACTTTGGAAAAAACAATCGCATCATTGACGGCCGGCGAGACTGATCACGTTGCGCTGATGGCCACGATTGCGTGTGAAGTACACCACAGTGATCATCGCTTTGCCTGGACCGGGTTTTACCGGGTTGTGTCGCCAAACTTGCTGAAGATCGGGCCATATCAAGGCGGTCATGGTTGTTTGGTCATTCCATTTGACAAAGGGGTCTGCGGGGCGGCCGCGCGGACGGGCCAAGTGCAGCTGGTTGCGGATGTTGACGCCTTTCCAGGACATATCGCCTGTGCCAGCACGACGCGGTCAGAACTGGTATTGCCGGTTTTCGATGCGTCAGGTCAGGTCATTGCGGTGTTTGATATCGATAGCGATCAGCCAGATGCCTTTGTTCAGGCGGATGCCGACGCGCTTGCCGCGATCCTGCGTCAGGTGTTCGCAGGCTAATGCGAAAATATGGGTTTTCTGGCCTTTGATGAGAGAATATCGTTGATCTCTGAAATTGTTATCGCCAGAATGAAAATTGTCGAGGTTTTTTCATGAGCAGCACGATGCTTGACGTGATCGCCAAACAACGCACCTTGGGGGCCGATATCCGTGCCCTGCGCAAGGCGCGTGGAAAAACCCTGACCCAACTGGCGTCAGCAATGGGCCGGTCGGTCGGTTGGTTGAGCCAGGTGGAACGCGATCTGTCAAATCCGGCCATCGCCGATTTGGGCAAAATGGCAGAGATCCTTGACGTGTCGGTGTCCAGTCTGGTGCAGACAGGTGCCGTACCGGGTGAAGAAGGTATCGTGGTTCGCGCAGATGCGCGCCGTCCCATGGGCAGCCGTACTCCCGGTCTGACCGAGGGGCTCTTGTCGCCCGATCTGACGGATGATTTTGAGATGATCCATTCCCATTACGCACCTGGCGCGCGACTGGCCGCGCCGCTGCGCCGCCCGACCCAGGAGGTCGGTTATGTGATCAAGGGGCGGATCGATTTCATCATGGACGGGCAGACGTTGCGCTTGCGTCCTGGCGACAGCATCCGGTTGCGCGGACAGGAATTTCTTTGGGCGAACAACTCTGGCAAGGAATGCGAGATGATATGGGCCATCTCGCCGCCGGTCTATTAGATGGGGTCTGCGGTGGTGAAAGGACGGTGTGAATGTGGAGCAGTTACCTTTGACGTGAATGAGGCGCGCGACACAATCACCTTTTGCCATTGCAGCCAATGCCGCCGGACCAGCGGTCACTACTGGGCTTCGACACGCGCGGCGATAGCAGACATTATATTCGCAAGAGAGGACGGCTTGGCATGGTATGCGTCCTCTGAACATGCACGTCGGGGGTTTTGCAAATTTTGCGGCTCAAGCCTGTTTTATCAACCTAGGGCCGCAGACCATCTGGGTATCGCGGCTGGGTGTCTTGATCTGCCCACCGGCATGATCCCCGGCAAGCATATCTTCACCGCCGATGCTGGCGACTATTATCAAATCCCGGACGATGCGCGGCATGTCCCTGACTAGAGAAAGTGAAACCTGATGGCTGAATTTCCGACGACGGCACGTGTTGTGATTATTGGCGGCGGCGTTGTGGGTGTGTCAACGCTATATCATCTTGCCAAGAAAGGCTGGACTGATTGCGTCTTGCTGGAAAAGAACGAATTGACCGCCGGGTCAACATGGCACGCAGCTGGGAATTGCCCGAACTTCGCCCCGAACTGGGCGGTGATGAACATGCAGCGCTATTCGCTGGATATGTACCGCACGTTGGCAGACGAGGTGGATTATCCAATGAACTACCACGTCACCGGCGCTTTGCGTCTGGGCCATTCAAAAGAACGCAAACAAGAGTTCCAGCGCGTTGTCGGTCAGGCGCGGGCCATTGGCCTGCCGCTTGAGATGATCGGGATTGACGAGGTCAAGCACTATAATCCTTTTGTGGAAACCCATGATTTGTCCGCTGTGCTTTGGGATCCGCTGGATGGAGATATCGACCCTGCCCAACTGACCCAGGCACTGGCGAAAGGTGCGCGTGATCTGGGCGCCCGGATCGAACGGTTCTGTCCCGCGACAGGTGTGTCGCAAACCGATACAGGCGAATGGATCGTGCAGACCGACAAGGGTGATATCAAATGTGAAAAGGTGGTGAATGCTGCGGGTTACTATGCGGCGCGCGTGGGGGAATGGTTCAAACCTTTTGGCGGCCGCGATGTGCCAATGGTGGTCATGTCGCACCAGTATTTCCTGACCGAGGAAATCGACGAGATCAAAGCCTGGACCAAGGAAAACGGCAAGAAGACCCCGATGATCCGGGATGTCGACAGCAGCTATTACCTACGGCAGGACAAGAACGGGTTGAACCTTGGCCCCTATGAGCGAAACTGTAAGGCGCACTGGGTCACACCGGACGACCCGATGCCCGAAGACTTCAGCTTCCAGCTTTATCCGGACGATCTGGACCGGCTGGAATGGTACATTGAGGACGCGATGGAACGGGTGCCGGTTCTGGCGACAGGTGGTGTCGGCCGCAATATCAATGGTCCGATACCCTATGCCCCTGACGGGCTGCCGATGATCGGCCCCATGCCGGGTGTGCGCAATGCGTATGAGGCGCATTCCTTTACCTTCGGCATCGTCCAAGGCGGCGGCGCGGGCAAGGTGATGGCCGAATGGCTGGTCGAAGGCGAGACCGAGATGGATATGTGGTCGGTCGATCCGCGCCGGTATACCGATTATGCTGATCATGATTACTGTCATCAGAAGGCGCTGGAAACCTATGGCCACGAATACGGCATGCACTTCCCGCACAAGATGTGGCCCGCTGGGCGGAACAAGAAACTGTCGCCCAACCATGACGCGCTGATCGCCGCAGGTGGCCAGATGGGCGCGTTCAATGGCTGGGAACGGGCCACCTGGTTTGCAAAAGAAGGGGAAGATACCTCTACCGAAGCGACCGAGACATGGGAGCGCGAAGGCCCATGGAAAGCCGGTGTCGCGCGTGAGGTTGAGGCCGCAACCAATGGCGTTGCCGTGCTCGATATGCCGGGTTTCTCGCGGTACAAACTGACGGGCGAAGGTGCCGCTGAATGGTTGCGTGGCCAGATCGCAGGTGCGC
This sequence comes from Pseudomonadota bacterium, assembly GCA_038529695.1. GTDB lineage: Bacteria > Pseudomonadota > Alphaproteobacteria > Rhodobacterales > Rhodobacteraceae > Yoonia. The sequence goes on from JBCBDL010000023.1 coordinate 6,156, forward strand.
TGCCGAAGGCGGGACGCATGAACCTTGGCTATTTCACCGATAGCCGAGGGCGGATCGTCACCGAAGTCACCATCATCCGTTGGGGCGAAGATGATTTCTGGCTGATGACCGCAGCCGTGGCCCAATGGCATGACTTTGAATTCCTGCGCGACAGGCTGGCACCTGGGCTGGAACTGACTGATTTTACGGATGAATGGTCGACCCATCTGGTCAGCGGGGCGAAGTCGCGTGATCTTCTGTCAGGTCTGACGGACGCCGATTTGTCAACCGGTTGGCTGACAATTCAGGACGCGACCTTTGCGGGCAAACCTGCGAAACTCTTCCGCATCAACTTTGCCGGTGAGCTGGGTTGGGAAGTGCATACACGCATGGAAGACAGCGCCAATGCCTATACCGCGATCCGCGCGGCGGGTGCGACGCCTTTTGGCATGTTCGCCCTGAACACAATGCGGATCGAAAAGGGGTATCGGACATGGAAAGGTGACCTTTCCACCGACTACACACTTTTGGAAGGCGGGATGGAACGGTTCATCCGGTTTAACAAACCACAGGATTTCCCCGGCAAAGCCGCTTTGCTGAATGAAAAGCAACAAGGCAGCAAAAAGGGATTTGCGACAATGACGCTCGACAATCCGGGACCTGCGGACGCACCATATATGTCGCCTATCTGGTCGAACGGAGAGGTCGTGGGCGAGACCACGTCAGGCGATTGGGGGTTCCGGGTCGACAAGTCAGTCGCGCTGGGCATGATCCGGTCCGATGTCAACATCGTCGGCGGCAAGGTCGAGATCGAAATCTACGGTGAGAAATACGCCGCGACGATCCATGAAGACCAGCCGCTCTGGGACCCTGAAAACGAGCGCATCCGGGCCTGATGCTGCACAAGTTGAACAAGGAGCAGGTTGCAACGCATTCGGCACACTGCGCTGCCACTATCTGCTACCCGAATGCGGGGCCTGACCTGTGACCGCGATAACCTTGCTTGATGGCGGGATGGGTCAGGAATTGATCCATCGGGCCGGTGATAAACCAACACCGCTTTGGTCGACGCAAGTTATGGTCGATCATCCTGGTATGGTTGCAGCGGTACATTTCGATTACCGCGATGCCGGGGCGACGGTGCACACGACCAACACCTATGCGATCCATCGCGACAGGCTGGCAGGTACGCCTTTTGAAGATCAGTTTGCAGCCCTGCATCAGGCAGCCTTGACGGAGGCGCAGGGTGTTGGACGTATCGCGGGTTCAATCGGTCCGCTCGGCGCGTCATACCGGCCCGACATTCATCCTGAACCGAATGTTGCAGCGCCGCTATATGCAGAGGTTGCCACATTGCTGGCACCCGGCGTCGATCTGATGATTTGCGAAACGGTCGCCTCTCTGACCCACGCCAAGGCGGTTCTGACGGGTGCGCAGGCCGCTGACAAACCGATTTGGATTGCCTTGACCGTGGATGACGAGGATGGGACCAAATTGCGATCGGGAGAGGCCTTGGCGGATGCGATCCCCCTGGCGAACGCGGGGGCTGCCGCGATCCTTGTCAATTGCTCTGCGCCAGAGGCAATCCCGGCCGCGATGGATGTGCTGTCTGGTGGGGACTTACCGTTCGGCGCCTATGCCAATGCCTTTACGCAGATCACGAAGGAATTTCTGCAGGACAAACCGACAGTGGAGGCGCTGACCGCGCGCCGCGATCTTGACCCGGACGCCTATGCGCAAGCAGCACTCGGCTGGATCCGACAGGGCGCGACCATTGTGGGCGGGTGTTGCGAGGTCGGTCCGGTGCATATCGCAACGCTCGCCGCGGCGATCCGGGCCGCGGGCCATGCAATTGAATAGTCCAAAATGACGCCTGCAACATTCGATATCTTTGTGGCCGAGGGCTTTGTCCTGACTGAGCTGGCAGGGGTGGCGGATGTCCTGCGTCTGACCAACCGCATCAGCGCAAAGCAGATTTTCCAGTGGCATTACAAATCCGTCAGTGGCGGCCCGATTGCCAGCAGCGCCGGTGCCGCAGTCGACACCACCGCGCTGACATCGCGTCCGGACGCCGATTATCTGGTCGCGCTCGGCAACAGCGATGCGGACCTCCCCGCGCTATCGCTTGGGGCATCGATTATGGCCTATACCAGCAGGCAGGCCCGCGTTGTGTTACTGTCCGAAGCAGCAAGCCGTTACATCGCCGAAACCGGGGAGGATGCCGCGCGGCACACAACCCACTGGGAAAACCGCACCGTGCTTTTGGAACGGTACGGGTTGTTTGACACGAAATCGGCGCTGGCGGCAGAGACGGGGGCGGTCATTACAGGTGCCGGCATGGGCGCCACGGTTGATCTGATGCTCACGATTGCCAGTCGCCATGTATCATCGGCGGTGATGATGACGGTGTCTGATGTGCTGTTGCATGAACGGATCCGCCATCACAGCACATTGCAACCCTTTTCAGGCAGTTCCGTGCTGGCGACGGGGGATGCAACGCTGGACGCGGCCATCGCATTGATGCAGGCGAATATCGAATTTCCCTTGCCGATCAGCCAGATCGCGGACGAGACGCGGCTGTCGAAACGGTCGCTTGAACGGAAATTCAACCGCATGCTGGGGACCACACCAAACGGCTATTATCGTGAGCTGCGGTTGAACAAGGCCAACAACCTGTTGCTGAATACCGACATGCGGATAAACGAGATCGGGCTGGCCTGCGGGTTTCCTAGCGGCTTCACAACGATCTTCCGCGCGACCTTTGGCATGACACCGAATGCTGCCCGCAAGAAAGGCCGCATGAAATAGCGATTTTGCGCCAGATCTGACGCTTTTTGAGATGACTGTTTTGTTGTCTCGCGGCAATGATTTGGCAGAGCGTGACCTGTGAGAGGATTCCTGAAATGGCAACGATTCCATCCAAAGCCCGCGTTGTGATTATCGGCGGCGGTGTGATTGGCTGTTCGGTGGCGTATCACCTGGCCAAGCTGGGGTGGAAAGACGTGGTGCTGCTGGAACGCAAGCAGCTGACATCCGGCACGACATGGCATGCCGCCGGGTTGATCGCCCAGCTGCGGGCATCGTCGAACATGACGAAACTCGCCAAATATAGCCAGGAACTGTATGGAAATCTGGAAGCCGAAACCGGCGTGTCCACCGGGTTCAAACGGTGCGGGTCGATCACCGTTGCGCTGACTGAGGAACGCAAGGAAGAGATTTACCGCCAGGCGGCAATGGCCCGCGCCTTTGGCGTGGAAGTTGAGGAGATTTCACCGGCCGAGGTCAAACAGCGCTATGAACATCTGAATATCGATGCGGTGACGGCGGGTGTGTATCTGCCGCTGGATGGTCAGGGTGATCCGGCCAATATCGCACTGGCGCTGGCCAAGGGTGCGCGCCAGAACGGTGCGCAGATCATCGAACGCACCATTGCAACAGGTGTCAGCCGCGAAGGGCGCCGCATTACTGGTGTGGACTGGGCGCAAGGGGACGAAACAGGGCACATTGCTTGCGACATGGTCGTCAATTGCGGCGGCATGTGGGGCCATCATGTGGGCCGCATGCTGGGCGTCAATGTCCCGCTACATGCTTGCGAGCACTTCTATATCGTGACCGAGGCGATCGAGGGGCTGACGCAGATGCCGGTGCTGCGCGTGCCGGATGAATGCGCGTATTACAAGGAAGATGCAGGCAAGATGCTGCTGGGCGCGTTTGAGCCCAATGCAAAGCCCTGGGCGATGGATGGCATTCCGGCAGATTTCGAATTTGACCAATTGCCCGAAGATTTCGATCATTTTGAGCCGATTTTGGAAGCGGCTGTCGAACGGATGCCCATGCTGGCGGAGGCGGGCATCCATACGTTTTTTAACGGGCCAGAGAGTTTTACACCGGATGACGCCTATCACCTTGGCCTTGCGCCTGAGATGGACAATGTCTGGGTCGCTGCGGGCTTCAATTCCATCGGTATTCAGTCAGCGGGTGGCGCCGGTATGGCCCTTTCGCAGTGGATGGACAGCGGTGAAAAGCCGTTTGATCTGGGCGATGTGGATATCGCGCGGATGCAGCCGTTTCAGGGCAACAAGACGTATCTCTTTGAGCGATCAAAGGAAACGCTGGGCCTGCTTTACGCCGATCACTTTCCGTTCCGGCAAAAGGACACCGCACGCGGTGTCCGCCGGACGCCGTTCCACCATCACCTGCTGGAACGCGGTGCCGTCATGGGCGAGTTGGCCGGCTGGGAACGCGCCAACTGGTTTGCGCGCGGCTCGCAAGAGGCCCGCTACGAATACAGTTGGCAGCGCCAGAACTTTTTCGACAATGTCCGCGAAGAACACATGGCGATCCGCCAGAATGTCGGCATGTACGACATGTCTTCCTTTGGGAAAATCCGTGTCGAAGGGCCCGATGCCATCGCCTTTATGAACCATGTCGGCGGCGGGCAATATGACGTGCCGGTGGGCAAGATCGTCTATACCCAATTCCTCAACAACAGCGGCGGGATCGAGGCGGATGTGACGGTGACCCGCATTGAACCGGATTGCTTTCTTGTCGTGACCCCGGCAGCGACGCGGCTGGCCGACCAGACCTGGATGCGGCGGCAAAAGGGCGATTTCAGCGTGGTGATCACGGATGTCACCGCTGGTGAGGGCGTTCTGGCTGTCATGGGTCCCCGATCGCGGGAGCTGTTGCAGGCGGTGTCACCGAACGATTTCTCAAACGATGTGAACCCGTTTGGCACCGCACAAGAGATCGAGATCGGCATGGGTATGGCCCGTGTGCATCGCGTGACTTACGTGGGTGAGCTGGGCTGGGAGGTCTATGTGCCGACGGATATGTGCGGCCATGTGTTTGAGACATTGGCCGAAGCGGGTCGTGATTTCGGCGTGCGGCTCTGCGGCATGCATATGATGGATACCTGCCGGATGGAAAAGGGCTTCCGCCATTTCGGCCACGACATCACGGCTGAAGATCATGTGCTTGAGGCGGGCCTCGGCTTTGCAGTCAAGACCGACAAGCCTGCTTTCATTGGCCGCGACGCCGTCTTGCGCAAACGCGAAGCGGGGCTGGCCCAGCGGCTTATTCAGTTCAAGCTGACAGATCCCGAACCGCTGCTGTATCACAACGAACCTGTGCTGAGAGATGGTGATGTGGTTGGATATCTCTCTTCTGGTGGGTATGGCCACCATCTGGGGGCGGCGATTGGCATGGGGTATGTCCCCTGCGCGCAGCCGGGTGAGAAGGTCGCGGATATGCTGGCCAGCACTTACGAAATTGACGTCGCAGGTACACGGGTTAAGGCAGACGCCCAGGTAAAGCCATTTTATGACCCGACGAGTGAGCGCGTGAAGGTGTAATCTGATCATAATATTGCGCTGAGTACGTTGCCTAAGGCGTCAGCATCAATGACGCGATACGGGACACCTGTTCATCGGCGAGCCTGCTGGCATCCGGGAAAGGCATCATCAGCCGCCCTATGGCAGCCCAATACAGCAGCCTTGCGCGAAGCCTTGCATCGACGGGTGCGACACCGCAATCCGTAAGCAATTGTTCTGTATAGGTGATGCGTGCATCGTCAACATCTTTAACCCAACCGGCGACTTGCGCGTCAACGGTGGCCCAGGATCGCATGGCACGCTCCAGTTTTTCGCCAGACCGCAATGTGATGGCGAGCAATGCGTTGAATGCTGCCTGTGGTGTCGGATGATCCTGTAGATCGGTAATCAGGGGCACGGTCGTCTTGTCGCTCCAATGCCGCATGACCGCTTCATGGAAATCTTCGAGGCTGTCGAAATGATAATAGAAACTGCCGCGCGTCACCTTGAGCTTTTTTGCAAGTGGCTGCGCCTTCAGCGCGCCGTAGCCGTGCGTCGTAAGTTCTTGCAGGGCGAGGTCGAGCCAGTCGGTGCGGGTCAGTTTCAGTTTGTCGGGTTTCATGATGTTGACATACACTTATGTATGTCATAAGTCGAATACACATGTGTATGTAGATTTCCGAGATCATGACCGGGAGACGGTGAGATGAACCGCGCCTTTACAAACATCCTCTGCGCCGATGTCAAAACGTCAGCCTGGTTCTATGAAAACATGCTTGGGATGACGGAACATGGTGATTTTGGGTGGTTTATGCTACTTGGGCATCCCACTATGCCCGGTTTTGAACTTGGTCTATTGGATCAATCACATGACAGCGTTCCTGGTGCGCTTGCGGGACTGGCACCGGGCATCATTTTGACCTTCGTTGTCGCTGATGTTGCAGAATATCATGACAGGGCCGTGCAGATAGGTGCGCAGATTATTCAAGCGCCAGTTGCGTTGCCATATGGTCAAACGCGACTGTTGCTGCGCGATCCCGCAGGTACCATTATCGACATCAGTTCACCGACACGCTGAATACAGTTCAAGGCGGTGCCAGTGGGGGCGTGGCCCCTGCCACCCATATTTTGTCCTAAGGATTGAGTAACGCCGTCGGACCCAGCGCGTTCAAGCCTTTCAGAATATCAATCGCATACGCCAGTTGATAATCTTGCTCGCGCAGTTCAGCCGCTGCTTCAGCCCGCGCGCGATCTTCCTCAATCTGGCGGATTTCATCCTCGGTCAGGCTGTCATTGTCGAGCGAACCGCGCAGATCAGCCTCTGACCGACGCGCAGGCGTGTCCTCTTCGTCCTCGACGGCGGCGACCGGGCGGGGCTGTTCGACAATGATGTCAGGCGAGATGCCCAAGGACTGGATCGACCGGCCAGACGGCGTGTAATAGCGCGATGTTGTCAGACGCATCGCGCCGTCACCACGCAGTGGCACCACCGTTTGCACCGACCCTTTGCCGAATGAATTTGTTCCAATCACAATGGCACGCCGATGGTCCTGCAACGCACCGGCAACAATTTCGGACGCAGAGGCAGAGCCGCCATTGATCAGAACGACAATCGGTTTGCCCTCGGCAAGGTCACCAGGCGTCGCGTTGAACCGATCTCCATCTGATGCGTCACGCCCGCGGGTTGAGACAATCTCACCTGCATCAAGGAAGGCATCTGACACATAGATCGCCTGGTTCAGCAACCCGCCAGGATTATTGCGCAGATCGATTACGATCCCGTCGATATTGTCAATTCCGCCTGCCGCTTCGATCTGTTCCTCCATCCCCTCTTTGAGGTTGGGAAAAGTCTGATCGTTAAACGTGGTCACGCGCAGGACAACGGCGTCACCTTCGGTGCGACTGCGTACGGCCGTCAGCTTGATCGTGTCGCGAATGATAGAGACATCAAATGGCTCAATCTCGCCTTCACGCACCACGGTGATGATAATTTCAGACCCGACCGGCCCGCGCATCATCGACACGGCATCATCGAGGGTCAGGCCCAGCACGCTTTCTCCATCGACAGCAGTGATGAAATCACCCGCCAGGATGCCAGCCGCATCCGCAGGTGTGCCATCCATTGGTGCAACGACCTTCACAAAGCCCTCTTCCTGGGTGACCTCAATACCAAGCCCGCCAAATTCCCCCGAAGTCTGCACACGCATTGCGGCCGCATCGTCGGCAGAGAGATAACTGGAATGTGGATCAAGCGAGGTGAGCATCCCGTTGATCGCGGCTTCGATCAGTTCCTTGTCATCGACCTCTTCGACATATTGCGCGCGGATACGTTCAAAGATGTCGCCAAACAAATCCAGCTGTTCGTATACATTTGCTCTGTCGGATTCCTGTGCCAGCAATGGTCCCGCTATTTGGCTTGTGACCAATAGTCCAAGTGCTGCGCCGCTGAACGCGGCTATCATCGCCTTTTTCATTCCGTTTCCTTGTCTACTCTAACGCAAACCATGCGTCCGGGCTGACGGCAGATTGCCCGTCTCGTACCTCAAGATAAAGCGCTTGATGCGTTTGACCCGTATTTGTATCGCCATTCGAGGTCAAAATACTGTCAACACCGGCGTCGATGCCACCCAAAAGCCCGATGGGCGCCCCGGCCGACAGGATTTCGCCGGGTTGAACGAATACATGAGCAAAGCCTGCAAGAACGAACATCACATCGACGGTTGGTTCCAGAACCACCACGCTGCCGTAGTTCAGCAGCGGCCCTTGAAACAGAACGGTTGCATTGACAGGCGTGGTGACCAACGCCCTGGGAGCAGTACCAATCGTCACACCGGGGCGACCCGGTTCATGGTTCGGCAAGACAATGCCAGCCACAGGCAAGGGCAAGTCACCCGAAGCAGACAGTGTATTTTCAGGCGGTGGCGTATTTGCGGCAAGCTCCTCTGCGAAATCCCCCAATGTTTGCGCACTTGCCACCAAAAGCGCGGTTTGTACCGGATCTTCATCAAAGCGAAGGGGCAATGTCGTCCGGTCAGAGAGCGCCTGCCCCAACCTGGCACGCGCGGTCTGTGCCCCCACCAAGCCGTCCCGCAGCGTCTGGGCGGCGACCTCTCTTTCCGCCTTTAGTTGTTGCGCTTCTTGCAATTGCGCGCGAAGCCCATCAACCTCTGCCTGTAGGCCCGCCGCCATGTCAGTGGTCAGCATGCCTGCGCGGGCGGCATCCTGTGCGCCATCGGGGTGTGCCAAGATCACAGGTTGCGGCGTTTTGCTGATGACGGACAATACACCAACCAGACGTGCCAATTCTTCGCGTTGGTCATTCAGATCTGCGGCTATCTCGCCCTCGCGTATGGTGATTTGCCGCAGCCCATCGCGCATCGCAATCAACCCGGCCTCATAGGCCCGGACCGTTTCCGTCAGAGCCTTGATCTGATCGCGCCCACCTGCCGCGGCCTCAAGACGCGCGCCAGCTGCCTTCAATTGTTCTACCGCATCTGCTGCGTCCTGCTGGGCCGCCAGCGGCGTTGCAAGACATAAGAGAAGTGCCGCGAGCCTCATGTGATCAGTGATCGACCGGTCATTTCGGGGGGCAGGTCCAAACCCATCAGGTCAAGAAGGGTCGGTGCCAGATCAGCAAGGCGTCCGTTGCGCAGCCCAGCGCCGTTTGGCCCGCCGACCAACGCAACGGGAACAGGGTTTGTCGTATGCGCCGTATGCGGCCCGCCGGTTTCGGGGTCGACCATCGTTTCGCAATTGCCATGGTCTGCGGTGACGATCATCGCGCCGCCAACCTTTTCAAGCGCCTGCAGCACTTGGCCAAGACCCTGATCAACCGCTTCACAGGCTTTGATGGCCGCATCCAGATCACCGGTATGCCCGACCATATCCGGGTTGGCGTAATTCGTGACGATCAGGTCGTAGCCATCTTCTATCGCTTTGACAAAGTGTTCGGTCACCTCACCCGCAGACATTTCGGGTTGAAGATCATAGGTCGCCACCTTGGGCGATGGGGCCATGTACCGGTCTTCGCCTGTCTCCGGCGTTTCGATACCACCGTTAAGAAAAAAGGTCACATGCGGATATTTCTCGGTCTCGGCCAGCCGGAACTGCCGCAGCCCGTGCTTGGCCACCCAAGCCCCCAGCGTGTTCTGGATATCGCGCTTGGGAAACACAGTGTCAAACCAGGCATCATGCCTGTCGGAATATGTGACCATACCCAGCTTTGCCGCCAGGTCCGGTCGGTTGCGGCTAAACCCGTCAAAATCCGGATCAGCGATGGCCGCAAGGATTTCGCGCGCCCGGTCAGAGCGGAAGTTGAGACAGAAAAAGCCATCGCCTGTTTTCAGCCCAGCATAGTCGCCGATGACGGTTGCTGGAATGAATTCATCGGTGTTGCCGGCGGCGTATGCTGTCTGAATTGCCGCATCAGGGCCATCGGCATGCGCGCCCTGCCCTTTGATCATCGCGTTGTAGGCGGTTTCGACCCGCTCCCACCGGTTGTCCCGGTCCATGGCGTAATATCGCCCGATGACGGTGACGATCTTGGCATTATCGGGCAGTTTCTTTTCCAGTTCGGTCATAAATTCTGCGGCTGATGACGGCGCAACATCGCGCCCATCGGTGATAGCATGAATCGCGACCGGAACGCCGGCATCGGTGACGGCCTGGGCCGCTGCGACGATGTGGTTGATATGGCCGTGAACACCACCGTCCGATACCACGCCCATCAGATGTGCGGTGCCACCGCTGTCTTGCATCTTGCCGATGAATGCCTGCAGCGCGTCCGCTTTGAAGAACGATCCGTCCTCAATCGCCAGCTCGATCTGGCCTAGATCCATTGCGACCACCCGGCCCGCGCCGATATTGGTATGGCCGACCTCTGAATTGCCCATCTGACCCTTGGGCAGACCTGCATCATTGCCATGGGTCAAGAGCTGGGCATGAGGGCCTTGCATCACCTTGTCGAAATGCGGGGTGCTGGCCAATTTGGGCGCGTTCGCCGTGCTGTCATGACGCAAACCCCACCCGTCGAGGATGCACAGAACTACGGGTTTGGGGGTGGGCATGACGAACTCCTGATCTCTTGCGGGCGGTTTAGCGCATCCCTAGGCCCGATGGTAGGGACCGCCTGCCAGAATTGATGCCGCACGGTATAGCTGTTCGGCTAGCATCACCCGGACCAGCATGTGCGGCCACACCATCTTTCCAAAACTCAATGATGCATCAGCCTGCGCGCGCAAGGCAGGATCAATCCCATCGGCGCCACCAATCACAAAAGCCACGTCCTGCCGCCCCTGATCGCGCCAGGTGCCAAGCTGGTGGGCAAAGTCGGGAGATGACATTACCTTACCGCGCTCATCCAGCGTACAGATCAGCGACCCATCCGGGATCGCGCGCTGCAAAAGCGTCGCCTCAGCGGCCATGCCACCGCCCCTTTTGTCTTCGACTTCCGTGATTTGCGCGGGGCCCAGGGCATGGGCCCGCCCGGTCCGGTCAAACCGGGTGAGGTAGTCGTCGTAAAGATCACGCTCCGGGCCTTTGCGCAGGCGGCCCACAGCGCAAATATGGACGCGCATCAGCTGGCGACGGCTGCCCCGGGCTGCCACATCTTTTCAAGCTGGTAAAACTCGCGCACTTCGGGGCGGAAGATGTGAACAATCACATCACCGGTATCGATTAGCACCCAATCGCCGGTATCCTTGCCCTCGACCTTGCAGATCACGCCAAAGTCCTGCTTGAGCCGGTCAGTCAGCTTTTCTGCCATCGCTGTGACCTGACGCGTCGATCGACCAGAGGCGATGACCATGTAATCGCCAATCTCAGACTTACCGCGCAGATTGATCTGCACGATGTCTTCGCCTTTGTCATCATCGAGGGATTTGAGAACAGCAGCCAAAAGGCTTTCGCTGGTCGCGGTGTGGGGGGCTTTCATCTTGTCGGCCCCGGAAGTGGCTGCTGATGCAGCCGCAGGGTTAAGAGACAGTGCATTGTCCTCCTTAAAGCGCGCCGTCACGACCCCGACGCAGGGCATGAGTGGAAAATAGCAATGCATCGCCATTTTTTCAACAATTGGGTTATGCACAGTCCGGCATATCGCGCAATTGCGCCTCTGACGTCACGGCAGAGAGCGGGCCATCGCGGACAAGCGGCAGGAACGCACCGTCTTGTTTCATCTGAATTGCAACACCGACGCGGGCTTCATCATCAGGCCCGGCGCCCAGCCTGCAAGGCGACAGGCTGATCGACAAGGACCCTGTGGCGGCGTCTGCATTTTCTGCTTTCCATTGACGTGCGGTGGCCTGCAGGGCGCGAAGTGCGGCGTAATCGGCAGGATTGATTGTGAACACCGACCCATCGCGGTCTAGCGTGAACGCGCCCTCTGCCGTCTCGCCCGTGTCGGTGCGGATCATTGAAAACAGCATCCGCGCAGAGCCGGGGCTGACATCGATCCCCGTCGGCAGTGTCAGGTCCACTGCGATATCTGCGGGATTTGCGGTTGTTGGTGACAGGTTACTCAGCCGCATCGCTGTGGTCGGGACGATACTGGTACAGGCGGACAGGGCGAGAGTGGACAGAAGTAAAAGTCGCATACGAATCTCCTTTGACAGTTATTTTTTATTGTTTTACATTAATTTTTAGAAACAAAAAGGTGATGCATGTCAAAACTTCATAATGTCGCCCGCCTGGCGGCTATCCTGCGAGGCGTCACGATCGCCGCGATGGTGGTTCTGCCCATCACGATTGCAGGCGGTCTTTTGGTGACCCCGCTTGTTCCGGATATGCTGGACATCGATATGCCGGTCTCGCCGGATGCGACGCGCGGGCAATTGCTGGGCGCGATTGTCATTGGTCTGGCTAATCCGCTGATCTTGCTTTGGACGCTGAACAAAATGCGACGACTTTTTGCGGCCTATACCCGCGGTGAGATACTGACCGATGACTGCGCACTACTGATTCAGAAAATCGGACAGGGGTTTGTGGCGCTCGCGATCGCAACCTTTGTGCTGCGCCCCGTACAGATGGTGCTGCTGACCATGGCAAACCCGCCAGGCGAACGCAGTCTGACCATCGGGCTGAATAGTGAGATGCTCTTTTTTGCCCTATCAGGGGGCCTGATCATCATCATCGGCTGGGCGATGCGCGAAGCCTCTGCTGCTGCCGCTGAAAACAGGTCTTTCGTATGAGCAGCGTAGAGATCGTGGTCCGGCTGGATGTCATGCTCGCGATGCGCAAGATGAAGTCGCGCGATCTGGCACAGCAAATTGGGATTACGGAACAAAATCTCAGCCTGCTAAAATCCGGGAAGGTTAAGGGGATACGGTTTGAGACATTGGCCAAAATCTGCAGCGTCCTGCATTGTCAGCCGGGCGACCTGCTTGAGGCAGTAACGCCTGGCGCCTTACCCGACGCAGATGCAAAGTTTACCTAGCGTCAAAATTGCTCCATATTGAATATGTAGTTTGCCGAAATAGTGAGTGCCACCTGAGGTAATGAGTTTATGGTAAAGAGAGATTTCTTGCGGCATTTGCCGTCGCTTCTGCATGCAAAACCCATTTGCGTCTTATTTGTGTTTGGTTTTTGCAACGCAGTTCATGCGCAGACAGCCGATGACAAGCCGTTGGTCGAAAACGCTGACTACACCATCGAATCTGACGGGGCGGATCGTATTCTGCTTGCCGGAAAGCTGCGGACATTGACGCAACAGGTTGCTGCGTCATCCTGCGCGCTCACCTCTCGCATTGATGTGGACGAGGCGCATGACGTGCTGGGCCAAGCCACAGCAGATTTTGACCGCTATATCGTGGCTTTGCGCGATGGTGATCTGGGGTTGCATATCCTGGAACCTGAACAAAGCGCTCGTATTGTCACTGATCTGAATAATGTGCTGGCGGAATGGCGTGCCATTCACGGCGCCATCGATAAGGTACTTGCCGACGGCTACGACGTCGACAGCGCGCATGTCATTGACGACCACAATCTCAAACTGCTCGAACTGACAACGATTCTGAGCGCGGATATCGCCGGGCGTTACGCGCATCCTTATGAGATGACTTCAGCAGATGCGCTCATGATTGAAATTGCTGGGCGGCAACTCATGCTGACCCAAAAGATGGCCAAGGATTCCTGCGAGGTGTGGACGGGGTATCATGCCGAAGCTGCCAAAGAAGACCTGGCTGCCACAATGGAGATATTCGAAACCTCATTGAATGCCTTGCGTTACGGAATGCCTGATGCCGGTTTATCGGCGGCACCAACGGATATTATCCGCCAGGATCTCGACATCCTTTTGGCCCGTTGGGACATCATCAAGGTGAACCAACAGACGCTGGTAGATGGTGGCGAACTGACCGAAGATCAGAAATACGAAATCTTCCACGATCTTCAGATTGAACTGCATGATCTGGAAAAGCTGCTGGACGATTACCGCGCTTATTCCGAACGCGCGCATTAATCCTATCCGTCATTTCCGTGGATCAATGAATGCCTTGCCATCTGGTATCGCAAGAACCCCCGGCAGCTGATCCATGGCCTGTGAGAGCGGCACGATCCCGGCAACATCGGTGGTCCACTTGCCCGTCACAAACCGTTCCTGGATTTCCACAAAGGCCGCTGGAATACGCGCGGGATCGACCTGTTGCATCCAACGGGTCAGCCAGAAGCCTTCGATCACTTTGCCACGAAAGATCATCTGCCCCAGCTGTGTCAACGCCGGCGCCTCTGTCGACAATTTCCCGTAATTCACCCACCTCGCACGTGCCGGCATCGCAAAAAACAGATCCGACGTGAACTGATCACCGACCGCATCCAGCAGGATGCGCGGTTTCAGGCGCTGAAAAATCTGTTCCGCCTGACCAAGCGGGTCCAATTCCCCTGTCACGATCACCTCTGACGCGCCCAGCGCCTTCAGCGCATCGGCTTGCGCGCTGCGCCGCACGACGGCGATCGGTGCGATCCCGTGATCACGACCCAAGGCGATCAGAAGTTTGCCCAATTGCGAACCAGCGGCGTTCAACACAAAACTGTCAGCGCCGCTTTCCTTTACGATGTCGAACATCGCGATTGCGGTCAGCGGGTTGACCAATTGGCCAGCAGCATCGGGTTCTGACAAATCGGGCCGACACGGTATCAATCGCGCCGCATCTGTCATTGCATATTCAGCCCATGTACCCGATGCGCTGGCAAAAAAGCTAACGCGTTGACCAACCAGTGGCGTCTCACCTGCGACAACCTCACCCACCGCTTCGAAACCGGCAGGCAGGCCCCTGACGCGCGGTTGGCCATATTCGCCCTTGATAAAGTGGATGTCGGACGGATTCACCGCCGCCAGATGCACTTTGATCAGCGCCTGACCATCGCCGGGTTCAGGTGTGGCGACGTTTTGCAACGCCACGAAAGGGGTCATGTCGGTGATGTCCGGCCCGGTTTGGGTATCGGCATAGCCATCATGCAATTGCACCAGAGCTTTCATCTGCGCGGGAAGTGTCATGATACGAACCTATAGATCAAAGGTTGCAAAAACGGGCGCATGGTCGCTGGGTTTTTCCCAACCGCGGGCGTCGCGAAGGATCCGGCTGGCATGGGCCGCGTTTTTGATATCTGGCGTTGCCCAGATATGGTCCAGCCTGCGGCCTTTGTCAGACGCATCCCAATTTGGCGAACGGTAGGACCACCAGCTGTAAAGCTGGCCGTCTGGTATATCGTTGCGGGTAACGTCTGTCCAATCCCCTGCCTCCATAACTTGTGCGAAATGGTCGACCTCAATGGGCGTGTGGCTGACGACTTTCAAAAGCTGCTTGTGGCTCCACACATCGTCTTCACGCGGGGCGATGTTCAAATCGCCAACAAGGATGGATTTCTTTGGCTTTTTGGCGTGGTATGCATCGCGCATATCGGTCAGATAATCGAGCTTTTGGCCGAATTTTTCGTTGATGTCGCGGTCGGGAATGTCACCGCCCGCAGGGACGTAATGATTGTGGATCGTGACCCCGTTGTCCAAGCGCGCCGCGATATGCCGGGCATGGCCAAGGCCCGCATAGTCTTCGGCGCCCGCCTCTTGCATCGCGATCTTCGAAAAAATGGCGACACCGTTGTACCCTTTCTGCCCGCGAGCAACCATATGGGTGTAGCCCAATGCCGTGAATTGTTCGGTGGGGATTTTGTCCACCGGACTTTTGCATTCCTGCAGGCACAGCACATCTGGCGCTTCTTCCCGCATAAGACGCGCGACGATATCCTCGCGCAGGCGGACGGAATTGATGTTCCATGTAGCAAGGGTAAAGGGCATGGGGCTGGCTTTCTGCTGATGTTGGTGGCGGCACCGTTCGTCCTTGTCTGCCCTGTGCGGTGCAATTGTTCAACCGAATGACCCCGCGATGCTGCGACCGGCGCAGGCAAACGCAATACTTACAATTGGTCAGATCGGCTTTGCCAAGTCCGTACACTACTATATGAGTTGCAATCAGCCTATTTTCTTGCCGGAGTGATCATGGTTCTGCGTACTTTCTTTGCGATTGACAACGATAACCTCGTTGTGACGTCCAGCACCAATAGTGGCTTGGTCGGGAATGGCATTATCAACAATTCCGATACGCCGGATGGCACGATATTCACGTACAGCGCGGGTGGCGGTACATCCGTCACGATTGATGACGCAGGCACGTTTGCAGATGCCATCCCCGAAGACAACAATCTGTTCTTCAATGATGATGAGGCCGCTGACCACGTAGTGACCGACGGCGGCGGTATTGTTGCGAACGGCCAAATCGTCGAGGCGGAGTCCACAATTTTGCTTCAGGCGCTTGACGGAGATGGTAATCCGACCGGCCCGACCATCACGCTGACGGTGTTCTCGCAAGGCGGTGTGACCCAGAACGTTTGGGGCTTTTCGGCGGATGCAGAGCTTGTTGACGGCGTGTCCTACATCAAAGTTGACGGCGACAACAATGGTGACGTTCTTTACACCGATTTCATCCCCTGTTTTGCGGCGGATACGCTGATTGACACCAAAAATGGGCCAATACAGGCCAAAAACATCGCGATTGGTGATATGGTGCGGACGCGAGATCACGGGTTTCGGCCGGTGCGTTGGGTCGGTGGCACCGAAGTCGCTGCTCAGGGTGGATTTGCGCCAATAATGTTCGCGCCTGGCAGCTTGGGAAATGTGACCGAGCTTGTTTTGTCTCCCGAACATCGGGTCTTGGTGAACCATGCCCAGGCCGAGCTGCTGTTCGGCGCGGCAGAGGTATTGGTGGCAGCAAAACATCTTTGCGGTCTGCCAGGTATCGCGCAGCACGAAGGCGGGACCGTGCATTATGTGCATATGATGTTTGACGACCACCAGATCGTCTATGCCAACGGGGTCGCATGCGAAAGCTTCTACTTGTCGGGCAACTCTGTTTCTGGCGTTGACGCTGCACAGCGCCGTGAATTGCTCGCACTTTTTCCGTCGCTTGCAGAGGGAATTGCCGCATTTGGCGGGGCTGTCGCACCTCCACTGCGCCAGTTCGAGGCATTATTGCTCCGCAATCATATTGCCGGTCATGCGCGTGAGGGTGCCTATCATTAACTGTTGCGCAGGTTGGTTTGGTCTGATGCCGGGGACCCGCGAAACCGCGGGATCGCATAAGGCACCTGCGCACGATAGCGCGTAAATCGATCACCATAGATGCGTGTGAATCGGCGCTCTTTCAGGCGCGGTGCGAACAGACAATAGGCCGTGTAGCTGACGGCAAGTAGCAGTTGGTCAGGTGTCCAGACAGGCACCGTCCACAGCGTGAGCGCGAAAGCAACGTAGATCGGTTGCCGGATCAATCGGAAAAGGCCGGTCGTGGGCATATCGGGAAAGACCGGTTTGATCTTCTGCAGCAAAGACATCCAGCCCAGCGCACCCGATTGCACCTCTGCCCCCGCATCATAGCTGGCCTTGATCAGCAAAAGCCACGATCCTGCGTAAGCCGTGCAGATCGCGACAAAGGCCGCACCCTCTGCCTGCCACCAGATAATGCCGCTGGGCGTCCAAAAGGTGAACAATGCGAAAAGCTGTAGCGATGCAATGATCGCATAGGTCGTGGTGCTAAGCGTTTTGCCGTAATCGCGCGGTGCAAGCCGCGCAAGAATACTGCGCCCCTTGTCGGATAACAAAAATGAATGGGCCAATGGGAACTGCAAAACAAGTAAGAAATTAACCGCCCACGCCCAGGGCTGCGGGACGTCCCCCCAGCTTTGGCTCATACCAAAAAACATCGCTGTCATCATTGCCAGCACCGCAAGCGCGAAAATCGCGTGGCAGACCAGGCCATAAAGGAATGCAATGATAATCCGCTTCCGTCCGGGCGGTGGGCGGAGGTTACCGGCGATCAGGTGGTACAATCGGCGTATATGATTTGGATCAGGCCTTGTCATGTCAGCGGAGGTAAGGCCGTCTCGCAGCCCGGCAAGCCGCTGAATGTCGCAGGTCCATCATACGCGCCCCCGAAAGCGAGGTTTGTCGCCCCCGCGAAAACGCGTTCATTCAAGCCAAACGCGTCTTAGCATAACGTCGAAACCGGTCTGATCTCACCCGTCAGAATCCCGCGCCGGTTCTTTACCGGTGGGTGCATGCGTGCCTGTGTAGCCGGGTGTTCTGCGTCCAGCACGCCCAAGCGGACAAGGATGGCGGCAATGGCACATTCGCTCGCGCGGGTCGCGCCATCCGCGATTTTCAGAGCGACGCCAAGCCGCTTTTCGGGGATGATAGCGGTAAAGACCCCCTCTGCCCCGGTCTTGATCGCGACTTTACCGCCCATCGCGCGCATCAAATCAGTGCAGGCGCGTGTCTCTCCGGCGACCAATTCTGGATAAGTTACCATCGCCTGCGTCAGCCGTGTCGCGGCCTGATTGCGTGTGTCGGACCTGTTATCGGCAGCGGCAAAGAACGCCATTGCGCGGGCCAGCCCAAGAACCGTGCAGGCGTGGTTCGGGGCCGAGCAGCCATCGATGCCATATGTCGGGCTGGTTTCTTGCGTCACATCTTCAAACGCGGCCTTGCAGGCGTGCTGCACGGGGTGATCAATCTCAACATATTCCGGACCCGCATTCAAATATTTGGACAGCATCAGGAAGCCCGCATGTTTACCAGAGCAGTTATTATGTATCTGGCACGGATCGCGATGGGCGCGGATCAAGGCATATCGCGCGTCTTTATCGCTCGGCATCTGTGGCCCGCAGCGAAAAGCGTCATCAGTTAGGTCAAGATCCTTGAGCCACGCACCGACGCGGTCTGTATGGATCGCAGCACCCTGATGGGACGCGCAGGCCAATGCCAGCTGTTCATCGGTCAGATGCGCCCCTGCCCCGCTTTCCAAAAGCGGCAGCGCCTGGATCATCTTGCAAGATGACCTTGGATAAATCAGCGCACTCGGATCACCCCAAGCCTGCACGATCTGACCGGTATCGTCGCAGACAACCGCATGCCCCTGATGCACGCATTCCAAAAGCGCCCCGCGCCAGACTTCGACGAGATCAACGGGATGTGTCATGTTCTTGCCTTTTCGGATGATATATTGGGCACCATCAGCGTGGATTTGGGGGCTTTCCCCGTCGGGCGATTTCTTGCTAGCATCCACGGTATCGAGTTGAAACAAGTCTCGCCAGTCGAAAAGGTGCGCTTCAGATGCACCATAGGGCTGAAACGAGGCATCCAGAGGCAAGGACAGCTTGGAGGCTGTGAGATGATTTTGAAAACTTCCCGGACCTTGAGTATGATTGCGGCCTGTTTTGTTGCCGGGTCTGTAGCTGCGCAGGAAGAAAGCGACCAAAGGGTCGCAGCAAATACGGATTGGAGCGTGTTCGTCGAAAGCGATCCGACAGAATGTTGGGCCGTGTCTGCGCCGAAGGAAACCGTGAACACGCGCGACGGCAACACAGTCACCGTGCGTCGCGGCGACATCCGCCTGATCGTATTTTACCGGCCGTCAGAGAATGTATCCGGCCAGGTGATGTTCACCGGCGGTTATCCCTTTGCCAGCGGATCAACTGTATCAATGCAAGTGGGTGAGACGACATTCCAGATGTTCACCGAAGGTGAGACCGCGTGGCCAGCAACACCAGAAGATGACGCGAGATTTGTCGCCGCGATGAAACGGGGCGCGAGCGCGGTTGTGACCGGACGCTCTGGCCGGGGCACGCAGACCGAAGATACGTTCAGCCTATTGGGTTTCACAGCGGCTGTTGAAGAGGCTGAGAACCGCTGCTCCAGCTAGAGCGAGCGCGACATAACTGACATATGGGCCGGTTTTCTTGTGAAAATCGGCCCTTTCTCTTATATGCCAAGCTTCAGCATCCAAACGAGTCGCCTCATGCAAGCCAGCGCCCCGATCACACAGGACGTCATGACCTTTCCGCGTAAAGCGCCGGACGGGCCGCCGAACCTTGTTGGCATGACGCGTGAGGCAATGCACGAAGCGCTGATTGCTGTTGGCACGCCCGAAAAACAGGCGAAGATGCGCGTTGGCCAGATCTGGCAGTGGATTTATCATTGGGGTGTCCGCGACTTTGCCCAGATGACGAACCTGGCCAAGGATTATCGCGCACTCTTGGCCGAGAACTTTGTGATTGCGGTGCCAGAGGTTGTGACTCGTCAGGTGTCGGATGACGGCACGCGGAAGTATCTGGTGCGGATCGCAGGCGGCCATGAGGTTGAGGTGGTTTATATCCCCGAAACCGACCGTGGCACTTTGTGTATTTCGAGCCAGGTCGGCTGCACGCTGACCTGTTCGTTCTGCCACACCGGCACCCAGAAACTGGTGCGCAACCTGACCGCGGGTGAGATTATCGGCCAGGTCATGATCGCCCGCGATGACCTGGACGAATGGCCCACGCCGGGCGCACCCAAGGATGAGACGCGGCTTTTGTCCAATATCGTGCTGATGGGCATGGGCGAGCCGCTTTACAATTTCGAAAATGTCCGCGACGCGATGAAGATTGCGATGGACCCGCATGGTATTCAACTGTCGCGCCGAAGGATCACGCTATCGACCTCGGGTGTCGTGCCAGAGATTGCGCGGACGGCGGAAGAGATTGGGTGTCAGTTGGCCGTGTCGTTTCATGCGACAACGGACGAGGTCCGCGACAAGCTGGTGCCGATCAACAAGCGTTGGAATATCGCGGAATTGCTAGATGCGCTGCGTAGCTATCCGAAAGTGTCGAATTCCGAGCGGATCACGTTTGAATACGTGATGCTGGACGGGGTGAACGACACGGATGAAGACGCCCGCCGCCTGATCAATCTGATCGACGGCATTCCCGCCAAGATCAACCTGATCCCGTTCAACGAATGGCCAGGCGCGCCGTACAAGCGGTCATCGAATAACCGTATCCGCGCCTTTGCCGATATCATCTACAAGGCCGGATATGCCTCGCCCATCCGCACCCCGCGTGGCGAGGATATCATGGCAGCTTGTGGTCAGTTGAAATCCGCGACGGAGCGGGCACGGAAAAGCCGGGCACAGATTGCACAGGAAGCCGGGCTTTAATCCGATCTTTACCAAGATTGGATGAGGTTGGGCGGATGAAAACGATCTCACTGCGCCTTCAACCGGAAATGCTGGCTGCATTGGAACAAATTGCGCTGCAGGAGGATGCGACACTTGGCGGGCTGATCCGCGACGCTGTCAAACGTGATCTTTACCGGCGTAGCAAAGCGAAGACCGCTCAAAGAGCGGATGAGCGGCTCGTCGCGCCCTTGCGGGCGCTTCTCGCTGACGATCTGGCCTATGCAACCGGTTGGGATGATTTGCAGGGCCGTCTTTCGCGCAAGGGGTATCAGTTGCAGGAGGCTGGCGGTGGCCTGGCCCTGCATGACCTGCATGGTGCGCGTCTCTGCAAAGGATCAGACCTCGGCTACAGCTATTCCAAACTGATGCGCCGTTTCCGCGCCCCTTTTCCGGGGCACGGCCATCGTTATCTCTATCGTAAAGCGCTGGTCGATTAAGCCAACAGCGCCCGCGCTTCATCCGGCGATAGCGCCGCCGGGCGTTCACATGTCGTGGTCAAATCGACAAACCGACGCTCTTCCCCCGCTTTCAGAATACTGGTCATTACATCCACCGCATGCACGGCCAGATCGATATTGCAACGATGCGTACGGCCTTCATCAATCGCCGCTGCCATATCCGCCAGCCCGGCACAGCGGTAATTGGCCAAATCCCCCTGATTGCTGACGCCAAAGGGGTGATCCCATGCGGGTAGCGGTTTGATTTCGCTGTCCTGCCCGCCAATCTCGACCGTCCCGCCAAAGAAATTCGGGTCCGGGACAAAGAGCGATGCATCTTCGCCGTAAAGCTCCATATTGGCATGTCGGTGCGCCCAGACATCCCAGCTGGCTCCGAGCGTGATGGTCGCACCATTCACGAACTCCAAAAGCGCATGAATATTCGTCGGTGTGTCCACTGGGACCTTTTCGCCCAACCGATCCCCATTGCCGATGGTGCGTTCGTCAAACGTTGCTGTTGCCAGTGCCGCGACAGATTTTACCGGGCCGACCAGTTGGATCAAGTTGGTGATGTAATAGGGGCCAATGTCCAGGATGGGGCCTGCACCCGGTTGATAAAAGAAATCCGGATTGGGATGCCAGGATTCCATCCCGTGGCCCATGACGTGGGGCAGGTGCCGCCAACAATCCGCCCGACTTCGCCGGCATCAATGACTTCCCGCGCCTGCTGATGCGCGCCGCCCAGAAACGTATCGGGCGCGGATCCAATACGTAGATTTTTGACAGCCGCAAGTTCGCGCAGGGTCTCACCCCCCTCCAGCGTCAGCACAAGCGGCTTTTCGGAATAGGCGTGTTTGCCTGCCTCCAGAATTTTGCTGGTGATCTCAAAATGCGCCGCTGGAATCGTCAGGTTCACGATCACATCCACATCCGGCGCCTTCAGCAGATCTTCGACCGTGTCCGCACGCACGCCGAATTCCGCCGCCCGCGCCCCGGCCACATCCATGTTGATATCCGCCACAGCGACGGCCTTGAGTGATTTGAAAAGCGGCATCAGACCCAGATAGGAGGTTGAGATGTTGCCGCAGCCGATAATGCCGACGCCGAGTTGAGTCATGGGTCTGATCCTTAGAATGCTTTGACGGATGCCAGGCTGCGCGTGGCAAAGCGTGTGTCGTCTGTGGGGTTGTCATGTTCGAGCACGTAGTGATCGACACCCACCGCCTGAAGTGCTGAATGAATGGCGGGCCAGCCCATGATGCCGTGGCCGACATCGGCCCAACCGTCCTCGTCCACACATTCACCGTCACGCGCAATATCTTTGATATGTGCCGCGCTGATGCGGCGAGCATATTTGTTGATCCATTCCACTGGGTCATGCCCGGCGACACGGACCCAGCCCAGATCGAGTTCTAGCATCAGGTCATCAGATGCCTGCATGATCAGGTCTAACGGCATGTCCCCGCTATCGGTCGCGTCGAACTCAAATGCGTGGTTATGCCAGCCAAAAACCACTCCGGCATCCTGCAGTGGCTTGGCTGCCGCAGCCAGGCGCATGCCAAAGGACAGCCAGCCTGCGGTATCAGTCGGACGATCGTCAGGGCCGATAAAGGGCGCAAAAACTTTCTTGATCCCAAGCATCTTGATGATGGCCAAGGCGGCCGCCGGGTCATCTTCGATCATATCCAGCCCGATATGGCAGCTGGTCATCTGCAGGCCGTTGGCATCCAATGCAGCCTTCAACCCGCTTAAATCGTCAAACAGGCCGCCATAGCCCTCCACCTCTGTGAATCCGGCCTTGCTAAGCATTTGGAGAGTATCCCCCAAAGGTGGGAAATTCCGCGAGCAATAGAGTTGGTAAGAAATCCGCGTCATCTGGATGGTCCTTTAGGCGTAAGTGGCGCTGTGCAGATCGCGCAGCGTGAATATGGGGTGGGCATCCCGGTCGGTTGGTGTGAAGCGCACCGTCTTGTGCTCTCCAGCCAGTAGGGTGAACGCGTTGTCATCGAACCGTCCCGGCACATCCGCCTCGACCGCGACGAACAGGGCGAGGGACTTGGCACTGATGGTGATCTCGTTTCCGTCGATCTCGCTGGTGAGGTCTGACGGCAGCAGATCGTAGCTTTTGTAGGGGCGCGGCGCGAAAGTGTCGCTGCCTGTGCGTCCGGTCATGTCGGTCCAGTAGTAGTGAAACATCTCGTCTGGGGCGAGCGCTGTCTCAGGGGTCTTCATCAGGTCCACGGCCTCGTCGCTGACCGTGGCTGTCACCGTGCCCAAGTCCCGCAGGGTCCCGTCAAGCTTTATCGCGCAGATCGTGACGTTCAGTTCGACGGGGTCAGGGCTGTCATTGACTGCGCGCAG
The DNA here is from genome assembly GCA_038529695.1 of Pseudomonadota bacterium. GTDB lineage: Bacteria > Pseudomonadota > Alphaproteobacteria > Rhodobacterales > Rhodobacteraceae > Yoonia. Next base: position 29,778 of record JBCBDL010000023.1, read on the forward strand.
GATGATCTGGCCGTCCTTTGGAACCGCGGTCACCAGAAGTGGCGCATAAAAGTCCCGCGCCATGTAATGCATCAGCTTCCAATCGCCGCCATGGTCGAGCGACGCCCAGGAGCAGACGGGCCATGTATCATTGAGTTGCCAGATCAACGTGCCCATGCAGCGTGGCTTTAGACTGCGCCAATATGTGATGGCAGTTTTGATCGCAAGTCCTTGTTGTATTTGGGAAAGATAGACGAAATCATCGAACTTTTCCGGCCAGCGGAAGTAGCGGAACATGGTCTCGGCGATGCGGGCGTTGCCGCCCTCGTTTTTCTGGTGACTTTCAAGGACCGGGGCGGCGATGTTTTGATCTGTGGGGCCGGCGAAGCGGCGGATCGCGTTCATGGACGGGTAGCTTTGGAAGCCGAATTCAGAGCAGAAACGCGGGGCGACATCGCGGTAATGGTCAAAGTCGCGGCCTTCGTGCCAGACCGACCAGAAATGCATGTCGCCCGAGCCGTCATCGTGCCAGGCATCGCCGAAATTCAGCGGGCCTGGTGACGGGGATGACGGCCACCAGATGGCGTTTGGATCGGTATCCTTCAGCGTGGTTTCGAGGGCGCGGTTCAGCCGGTCGTAGTTGACCAGATAGCGGTCGCGATCATTGACCGAGCAGTCGTACCAGCCCAGCGCGCCGATGAGTTCGTTGTCGCCGCACCAGAGAGCAAGGCAGGCGTGGTGCTGAATTCTTGACACGTTATCAATGACTTCCGCCTTTACCTCGGCCAGGTAGGCATCATCGGATGGGTAGAGGTTGCAGGCGAACATGAAGTCCTGCCAGACCAACAGCCCCAGTTCATCGCAGGCGTCGTAGAAGCTGTCAGGCTCGTACCGGCCGCCGCCCCAGATGCGGATCATGTTCATGTTGGCATCGACGGCGGATTGCAGCAGATCGCGGGTCTTGGTGGCCGTGATTTGGCCCGGCAGGGCGTCGGCGGGGATCCAGTTGGCGCCTTTGCAAAAGATGTCGCGTCCGTTGACGCGGAACTTGAAACCAAGGCCAGCAGCATCTTTTTCGGTGATGAG
>JBCBDL010000024.1:0-30062 GCA_038529695.1 Pseudomonadota bacterium
GCGGAACGCCTCGCGAAAATGCGTGGGCTCTGGGCCGCTTTTGCCTGCCTTTGCCTCGGCCAGATAAGCCCCGGCAATTTCATCGACACGCGCCTGCGCTTCCAGCAGCCGTAGGTCGGCATGCGCCTCATCCGTCATCAGTTCAGCCTGCGCCATGTCGCGTGTCCAAGTGTTGTCTTCGGTCAGCCAGACGGCGTCGCCTTCCAGCAATGCGTTGGCGGTCACGACTTTTGGTGTGAAGGTACGAGGCATCAGGCAAACTCCTTGAGTTTCAATGCATTGGCTTGGGCGTCGCGAGGTGCGAGGCCGTAGAAGGTGATGGCTGGGCCAGTGAGGTTCGCGTTGGTCATTGTTGGTTCCATCTCGGACAAAGTTGTCGCGATGATGCGCTGGTCGGGGCGGCTGACATTTTCAATGATCGTTACGGGCGTCGCAGGGTCCGCGCCGTGCATCAGCAGGCGCCCCTGAATGAAGCGTGCGGATTTCTTGCCCATGTAGATGGCTGCGACCTCACCCGGCTGGGCCAAAGCGCGCCAGTCGTGATCAGCGTAACCTTTGGTGTCGTGGCCGGTGATCAGACGGACGGAGGAGTTGCGCTGCCGCTTTGTCAGGCTTTGCCCGATATTGGCGACGGCTGCAGAGGCTGCGGTGATGCCGGGGATGATGCGGTACGTGATGTTGGCGGCTTCGAGCGCTTCGATTTCCTCATCCAGACGACCAAAGACGGTTGGGTCACCTGCCTTAAGCCGCACAACATGATGGCCATCCTGCGCGTGCTGGACGATCAACGCGTCGATATCTTCCTGTTTCATCGACGGGCCGAAACCAGTTTTGCCAGCATCGATGATGATCGCCTCGCGGCGTGCGAGTTCGAGGATTTCGGGCGTGACCAGCCGGTCGTGGATCACGACATCGGCTTTATCCAGCGCGTTGCGGGCTTTCAGTGTCAGTAGTTCCGGATCGCCGGGGCCTGCGCCGACAAGGTCGACATGGCCTTCTTTCGCTTCCGCCATGATGTGATCGTCCAGCAGGGTTTCAAGGGCCGGGATCACGCCGCTTTCACCCGCTTCTTCAATGGCTTGCGGGCCCTTACCGAAATAGAAAGCAGACCAGAAATCGCGCCGTTTGCGGCCCATTGGCAGGACCTCAACCGCGTGGCGGAATGTCTTGCCGATGCGGGCGAGGCTGCCGAGGGAGGAGGGCAGGCGCTCTTCCAAATCCGCCTTGATCGCACGGGCAAGGACCGGTGCCGCGCCTTCGGTGCCGATGGCGACGGTCACCGGGTCGCGGTCAACGATGGCTGGGGTGATGAATTGGCTGTCGGCGAGGTTGTCGACGATGTTGACCAGCGCGCCGTCCGCATGCGCAATCGCCGAGACACGCGCGTCTTCGGCATTGTCTTCATTGGCCGCATAGAAAAGGGACGCACACAGCGCATCGCCGGGTTCCATTGCGCGTTCGATGATGCGCAGCTTGCCCTGGTCCCTCCATTTCCGGATGTCGGGGGCGATCTCGGACGCTATGACGGTCAGGTGCGCCTCGGTTTTCATCAAGAGGCGCAGCTTGGCCATGGCCGCGTCGCCACCGCCCGACAGAACGATGCGGCGGCCAGTGACGGCAAGGAAGATGGGGAAGTGCTTCATCGAACGACCCTTGATTTCTTTCGTTCAATATAGAACAACGTTCTTTCTGTTGCGCCCCCTCGGCGTTAAGTAAGGACGTGCGTTCCAGGTTGGTGCCATTTTGGACCACCAGTCCTGCAAAAATGGAGAATTGAGAATGTCGGTTCGGATTGATGCGACAGACCGGAAAATCCTTGGGGCGTTGCAAGCGGATGCAGCCCGATCACTTGACGAAATCGCGAGGTCGGTGGGTTCGTCAAAGACGCCTGTCTGGAACAGAATCAAGAAAATGCGCGAGGCCGGGATTATCGGGCAGCAGACAGTGCTTTTGGATGCCGAAGCGCTTGGGTTCGAGGCCTGTTTTTTTGTCCTGATCCGCACGTCAGAGCATGATGCGGAGTGGCAGGGGCGGTTTCTTAAGGCGTTGAAATCACGGCCAGAAGTGCAAGAGGCGCACAGGTTGGCGGGCGATATCGATTACATCCTGAAAGTGCGGGTGCAGAATGCGCGGGCCTATGACACGTTCTATCAAGCGCTGATTTCAGAGGTGAAGGTGCATAATGTGACCGCACTTTTGTCGATGGAAGAGATCAAATCGACGGTCGCCTTACCCTTGTAAAGATCCCGTACAGAAACTGTACATATCCTGTACGTACAGCCTTACTTATAGTTGGCGCGCCGGTCGCCGAAGACGCGCACCCTTTTGCGCCAGGCCTTGTAGCTGCCGGGTTTGAGATTGGCGCGCATCAATGCTTTGACTTGAGGTTCGCGCAGCCCGTATTCGGCGGTGATATCGGCGAATGAGACATGGTCAGACAGGGCCATCTCAATCACGTGGCTGAGGTGTTCGGGCGGTAATGCGGGTGTTTTCGACATGGCGGGGGACATAGCGGCCTGCGCCATCGTGACAATGGTCAGCTTTCGCTTGTCAGTAGATCAACACCAGCTTGTCTTGCATAGACTTTGGCGATGGCCGCATCATCCTGTGACCCCAAGCCCATTGCGACGGCTTTGTCGTATTGCGCCAAAGCTGTCGCGGTGATCGGCGCATCAAAGCCTGCGGTCTTGGCGATATCCAGAACGATGCCAAGCTCCTTGGGCCAGATATTGACCGACGACCGGGCCGTGTAGTCGCCATCAACGATATGCGGCGCGCGGTTTTCCAGCATCCAGGATGTGCCCGCGCATTTGCTGATGACGTTCAGAAACTGGGCGGGGGCCACGCCTTGGGTCATGCCGAATGTCAGCGCCTCGGCCATCGCGGCGATATGGACCCCGGCGAGCAATTGATTAACTGCTTTCATCGCCGATCCGGCCCCGGCGTCATGGCCCAGTTCAAACACGGTTTCGGCGATATCGTCGAGGATCGGGCGCGCGGCAGCAAAGGCGTCAGCCGTGCCGGATGCCATGATCGACAATTGTCCGGTTGCCGCCTTGGTTGCCCCGCCTGAAATGGGTGCATCAAGGTAATGGATATCGTGATCCGCACAGCGTGCGGCCATATCCCGCGCAAAATCCGGCGGCACAGTTGCACATCCAAGAACCACTGATCCTGCTGTCATTTGCGGCACAATGCCGTCCGCCCCGAACAAGACGTCCTCGGTCTGGTTTGCGTTCAAGACAACGATGATGGCGGCGTCAAGTGCTGTGGGGGCAAGTGGGTCTTTCTCTCCGCCTTGTTTTTGGAACGTGACGATCCTGTCTGTGTCGATGTCATTGCCCCAGACCTGATGGCCACCGCGCAGCAAAGATGTCGCAATACCGAACCCCATGGAACCCAGACCAAAAATTGCCGTCTTCGCCATGCTTCGTCACCTCGGTCCATTTGGTTTGAGTTGCAGAGTAAGGATGCAAGCGCCCGGTTCAAGGCATTGATCGGTGTTGGTGCATGAGAGCCGGTGGGGTCAGGAAATCCGTACTAACGTGAACAATGTTCATTTTTCTGTTGACGCGCCGCATTGTGGCTCGTATCAGATTGAACAATGTTCATAAGGAGACACCCAATGAAACGATTGAAAGTAATATCCCTTACTGCTGCGCTGGCCATTACGGCCGCATGTGCAAGTCCCAGTGCCCAGCATGCAGCACAATCTGCCGACCATAGCGCGCAAGCGACCAGCCACGGGGTGAGTGCAGTGGCAACCAGTGCCGCAACGGTGACCGCAGTGCCAGTTGTCGCCGCGGGGTCGGTGCTGAGTGTGACGGGGTCCGCGCTTGAAGAAGTCGGCACCGAGGCGGCGCTGTCCGGGTTAGAGGTACTGGATACCGGGCTGGGCCATGTGCCCGCGCCACGTTGCCCGGGCGGTTATGTGCCGGTGCAGGCCACATGTCAGGCGCCTGATGGTCCGCCGCGGCTGCGCTAGGGGGAAAGATCATGAAAAAACTTATCGCAATTCTGGCGATCGTTGCGGGCAGCATTCTGCCCGCATCCGTTAACGCAGGCAGTAGTGCAGCGGCAAACCCGGTTTTGCCTGCAGCTGATGTCGCGGCATTTTCCAATCGCGTGCAACAGGATCTGGCCGCGCGGGGTGCGAATGTTGCCATCGTGGCGCGTGTCGGGCGTGACCCGGCGCTGTTGCCTGCGGGCATTGACTATACCCATGTGGCGTTCTGGGTCTATTCGCGGATCAGGCAGGCGGATGGGCGCATGGGCATGGGCTATCGCGTCCATAATCTGTATCAGCGCAATGGCGATCTGACGCGCAGCGATCTGGTGCAGGACAGCCCGGCTGATTTCTTTGCTGCCGCCCATAGTCTGGATGCCGGGGTGATCATTCCAGACCCACGCCTGCAACAGCAGCTTTTGGATGTGATTGGCAGCCCGACATATGCGGCGTTGCATAATCCGACCTATTCGGTCCTCGCCAATCCGGGATCATCGCAATTTCAAAACTGTACCGAACATACATTGGATGTGTTGATGGCCGCACTTTATGACACTGCTGATCCACGCCAGATCAAGGCGAATATTGCCGCGCATTTCGCGCCACAACAGGTGCGCCTGAACGGTTTGCAACGGCTTTTGGCACCTGCAGCGTCGCAGGCATTGACCACGGCGGATCATGGATCAGTTGTGCGCACTGCGACATTTGGATCGATTGCACGGTTCATGGAGACAAACGCGCTATCAACGCTGACCTACCGGATCACACCAGATCGGTTGGTCAGGTTTTAGATTGCCCCCGCATTTGTCCCGGATGAGCGTGACGGCGCGACCGCCAGGGTACAGTGCGGGGCAAATGACCTGAAAGTGACACCAAAACCGTTGTTTATGGCCACTTTTCTGCGTAATCCTGCGATGGAAGAGTTTGACTGTAGCCAAGCGTGAATAGGAATATCATGTTCAATCGACGCCATTTTATTATGACAACAACGGCGATGTTTTCGGCACCACTGGCCCAACCGGTTTTCGCACAGGATGTTGAAGGCGATGACCTGATCGCGACCCCGGAAACGGTCGTAGAGCCAGAGCCACCGCGCCCGCCAGTTTCGCCGCCATCGCGCTGGGCGGGGTGGGATGCGCGTGTCACACCGCGCAACTATGATCCGTTTACGTCGAACCCATGGAATTTGCATCCACGGTTTCTGCCAACGATTGTCGAAGCGAACGACAATCTGACCCCTGGTGACATCCATGTCGATGCAATCGCGCGCTATCTTTACCATATCCGGCCTGATGGCACGGCCATGCGGTATGGCGTGGCCATTGCGCGCGGCAATCTTTACGAGCCGGGTACCTATACAATCCGGCGCAAGGCTAAATGGCCGACATGGCGGCCGACCGATGACATGATCGAACGCGATCCGCGCGCCTTTGAACAATTCAAGGACGGTGTGGATGGCGGGCCCCGTAACCCATTGGGGTCACGCGCGCTTTATCTTTATGTTGGACGGCGCGATACGTATCTGCGCATCCACGGCACGCCGTCACCCCGTTCCATCGGTGGGCGGGCAAGCTCTGGCTGCGTGCGGATGGTGATGGCCCATATCATCGGGCTTTATGATCAGGTCTCGACAGGCTCTACCGCCTATCTTTATGCAACCGAGGATGGCGTGACAGCGCGCAGCTAGCTTTCAGGCGCGGCATCCGGTTTGGGTGCGCAAATCGGGCGCCCTTCGTTCGTGCGTAAGGGCAGAAGCGTGGTCTCAACCGGGCCGGCATGGCTGTACCAATAGCAATTGTCGTCTTCGAGCAAGACAACCTTTTCGAGGTCCTGAAACGGTGCGGCGATGGCCAGAACACCCTCGGGCACATCGCGCAGATATCGCTGCCCGTCCGGGCCGGGCACTGTTTCGCAAGCAGCGATGGCTGAGACAGCCAAGATTGTCAGGTAGATACGGCTGGTCACTGGTTATCCTCTCTTGCGTTGGCGGGTCCAAAGCATCTCTGCCCGCGTAAAGCAACCGGTTGAACGCGCCGCGCCGTTTTTCTGGCCAGGGTGTAGCGCGAAGTCATCGCGCGCCCTGATGCTACCGCGCGTTTTGCCTGTCTATGTCAGCAAAGGTGTACCGCCGGTCTTTATCAAGAACGAAGGGCAGGCGGCCCGTTGAAAGTGCGTAAGGGTCGCCTTTGGCATATTCATCTTCATAGATGATATAGAGATCTGCATTGACGCAATCATAGGTGCCACCCGACCTTTGGGTCACGGGATTGAATGTATTGGCGCCGTAGCGAAAGCAGATTTGTGCGAAGGCGCTTTGGTTTGCGGGGGCTTCGGTCTTCCATTCGCCGCGGAGGATCGCGCGGTTTCCGGGATACCACAGGTAGACTGTGCCATCGGCTGCGAGATGTGCGATTTGCGTGCCATGCGAAACGCTATAGTCCAGCGTTGTCGTGTCTGCGTAATGTGCGCGCAACCCGTCTTTGGTGAAGGTCTGCGGCGGGTAGGTCGCGATTTCGGCGGCCCACTCTGCGCGTCGTTCGGAGATGTCGCGGGGTTGGTCGCTTGCCGCACAGCCCATCAAAAATGCCGCGAGGGCGATGCTGAGCCTGATTGGCATGACAAGTATTGAACTTACGTGCACCACAGATTTATCTCCCACCCGAAGCGGTCCAGGCTGACCGGTGGGATCGGCTCTGTTTGCATACCATCGGGCAGGCGTCCGCCAAGAACCCTGCCGCCATTGGCGGCAAGGAATTCGGAGATCGCCGCGGGGTCGCTGAGCCGTCGTCCGACAGTGTTTGTTGACAGCGCTCCGTTTGGACAGACCGATTGGCGAGCGAGTTGTTTGCCAAAGCGCAACATCTCGCTTTCTGGTATTTCGCCGCGCTCATCGTCGTCGGCCACCCGTTCGGCGAGATCAAGATCAAGTGGGGCAAGCCGTTCAACCGACCTGCCTACGCTCCCCCTTTGTCTGACAGCAATGTCAATGCGAACTGGAAAACCGGGCGTTGCGCCATTGTTCGCTGAGCGTGATGCACTGACAGACAAATAGCGGTCTCGGTTGGTGACTTCCGGCATCTTGAAATAGAAAAATGCCGTGCCAGCTGCGTTTGTGGTCGACGTCTGTTGTGGCAATGCCGCGGATGCGGATCGTGAACCATCCATGCAAGCAGCAAATGTGCAGATGAGTGCCGTGCTCAGCACGATGCCAAAGCGTTTGAAATGCATTGTTTCAGGTCCCCGCGTTATGCGTTCCAGATGCGTTAAAACAGCCATAGCGTCTGGTTCACGTCTGAACCATGAGTTTTTCCAAGCCATGAAAATGATAGACATCGGCATATTGCGGTGTGGCTGCAATTTGCAGCCGCGGGCAGCGGTCAAACAGCACCTTTAGCGCGATCTGTAATTCCAAGCGGGCGAGCGGTGCGCCCACGCAAAAATGGATGCCGCCACCAAAACTTGTGTTCTTAGGGCCCTGCCGGAGCGGGTCGAACACATTGGGGCTGTCGTAGGCTGCCGGGTCGCGGTTGGCGGCACCCAAGAGGCAGGCGATCTGGTCACCGCGTTTGAACGGGTGACCGTCCATCTCGACGTCTTCATAGACCCAGCGCGTGAACATGTGCAGGGGCGGGTCATAGCGAATGATTTCTTCGACCGATGTTTCGGTGATATCGCGGCAATTGTTTTCCAGTAGCGTTTTGGTGCCATTGCCCAGTGTGTGTACCGTGGCCTCATGCCCTGCATTCAACAACAGGATGCAGGTTGTGATCAGTTCATCTTCGCTGAGTTTTTGCCCGTCTTCGCGCGCGGCAATCAGGGTTGAGATCAGATCATCGGTGGGGCTTTTGCGGCGCTTTGCGATATAGCTGCGCATGAAAGCGGTGAAATCATTGGTGGCGGCAATGGCTGTCGCCTCAATCTTGGGCGTGCGGCGGGCCTGATACATCGCGACCATGGCGTTCGACCATCGCAAAAGATCATCCGCGCGGTTTTCGGGCACGCCAAGCAAGCGGGAGATAATGACCACCGGCACGGGCTGCGCGTAGTGCGTCAGCAGGTCGAAAGGCTGATCTGGAAAGCGGTCGATCAGATCGTGGCAAAGTTGCGTGATGTCAGGCGCAAGAGCGGCAATGGTGCGGCTCGTAAAGGCGCGCAGGACCAACGCGCGCAGCCGCGTGTGCCGGGGCGGTTCGAGTTCCAGCATCGAATGTGCCTCAACATCATAAAACGGTTGCAAGGCGGGCGGGATGTCCGGGGCGCATTCCGGCGGGCATTCGCGACCCATCCGTTTGTCACGCAGCACCGCATGCACCGCCTTGTGGCTGGCAGCGCAGACCATGTCGTAGTCATTCCACCAGAAAAAGTCGCCTGCCGCGCGCGCGCGATCATAGAACGGGTAAGGGTCTTGAACGAAGGCGGGATCAGTGGGGGATTGGTCGATACGTTGCATGTCCGCAGCTTTGGCAGCGTGTGCTGGTCAATGCAAGGGACGCTGGATATGCTACGCGCATGGGACGATTTGGGCAAACCAGGTTGATGGTCATTGCGGGTTTTCTGGCCGCTGTAACCACTTTTGCGAGTATGGTCTGGTGGTATGGTTATGTCGCGGCGCTGGCCCCTCTTGAACAGCGCGCCCGATCCGATCTGGCGCTGGCATCCGATAGTTTGACGGCAGAGCTGCGCAGGTTTCGCGAATTGGCGGTTCTGACGGCGGATCATCCGTTGGTGCGCCCGGCGATCGGTGATCAGACCCCAGCTGACAGGTTGCGACAGGTATTGCAGGAAACGTCGGACAAGACCGGTGCGCTTGATATCATGCTGGTCGGGACCGACGGCCAATCCATTGTCGCGACCGAGGCGGCACCACGTATCGACCATCTTGGCCGGGGATATTTCGAACGCGCAATGGACGGCGCGCTGGGTGTGTCACATCTTTTCAGCGCGGCATATGGGCGCCGCGCATTTGTTTTCGCCGCACCCGTCTTTTCGGCGGAAGGGCCGGCAGTGGGTGCGCTTGTGGTCTATGCGGATGTTGAAACGGTGGAGGCATCGTGGCGCGGGGCGCGCCCGGCGGTTTTTTTCACCGATGCCCAGGGTATCGTCTTTCTATCAAACCGGTCGGAGCTTGTTTTTCGCGCGCGCGGCGCGCCACCGACGCAGCCCGCCGTTTACCCCGCCGAGCGGATCGCGCCTTTTGTCAGTTTCACGCAAAGGACTTTGCAAGGTTTCGCATTGTGGTCCGTGGATGGGGGGCGATACCTGCCAGATAATGCATTGCATCTGACGCTGGCGCTGCCGGTCATTGATATGACGGGCGAGGTTTTGGTTGATGTCACACCGGCGCGGCAGCTTGCGACGTTGCAGGCCCTGGTTTTCGCAGCCGTTTGTCTGGCCTTCGGGATGCTGTTGTTTCTGGCCACAGAGCGGCGGCGCACGCTTGCGGCGCTGAATGCAAAACTTGAACAGCGGGTGCGTGATCGGACGGCGGAGTTGCAATCGCTGAACGCTGACCTGCGACGTGAAGTGGCCGAACGCACTATGGCCGAGCAGCAGTTGAAAAAGGCACAGGATGATCTGGTGCAGGCAGGCAAGCTGTCAGCGCTGGGCCAGATGTCGGCGGGGATCAGTCATGAGCTGAACCAGCCGCTGACGGCGATCCGGTCTTTTGCTGAGAACGCGCAGGATTTTCTTGATCGCGACAAGCCCGAAATTGCGGCGCAGAATTTGGGTCGTATCTCGGAACTTGCGCGGCGGATGGGGCGGATCATCCGCAATTTGCGTGCTTTTGCCCGCCAGGAGGATGAACCGCCAACGGATGTCGAATTGGTTACGGTGATTGATGCCGTGCTGGAAATCATCGAACCGCGCGCCGCGCAAGAGCGGGTTGTGGTGTCATGGGATCGACCCGCCACCCCTGTATTTGTGCGCGGGGGCGAGGTGCGGTTGCAGCAGGTGATCTTGAACCTTGTCACCAACGGCATGGACGCAATGGAGCAGAGCGCGCAGAAACAGATCACCATCACATTGGGCCAAAACGGTGCCCGCACAATGGTGTCGGTGCGGGACACTGGCCCCGGTATCGCGGAACCAGAGAAGATATTCGATCCGTTCTACACGACCAAAGCCATTGGTGCGGCCGAAGGGATGGGTCTGGGGCTGTCGCTGTCTTATGGTTTGGTGCAGAGCTTTGGCGGCGCTATTCGCGGGCGCAACCATCCCGATGGGGGCGCAATCTTTACCGTGGAGCTTGATGCCGTCGCCCGTGAGGCAGCGGCATGACGTCACGTGTGCTTTTGGTTGATGATGATCGCGACATCCGCGAGGCGCTTGGGCAGACCCTCGAACTGGCGGATCTGGTGCCGATGGTGGCCGGGTCTTTTGTCGAAGCAAAAGATCATCTTACGCCCGTTTTTGATGGCGTGATCGTATCGGATATTCGCATGCCGGGTCGTGACGGGTTTTACCTGTTGGATTATGCGCGCGATCTGGACCCCGAATTGCCTGTTATTCTGCTGACGGGAGAGGCCGATATTCCCATGGCAGTGCGGGCGATGTCTGCTGGCGCTTATGACTTTCTTGAAAAGCCATGTGCTCCACAAGACTTCGTCACGGTGGTGGCCCGTGCGCTGGAGGCGCGCGCGGAGGTGCTTGAAAGCCGCAGGTTGCAATCGGAACTGGAAAAAGGGGACGCAGCCTCGCGCATGATCTTTGGGCATTCGACGCTGGCAGAAGAATTGCGCAATCAGGCCCGTGCCGCCGCACGCAATCGGACAGACGTGTTAATCACAGGTGAGCCGGGATCAGGCACATCCAAGATCGCCGAAGTCATACACCTGCTGTCCTCTGTCGCTGCTTTTCCGTTTCTGAAACGCGCGGCCTCTTCACTGGACGACATCGCGCTTGCCACGGCGTTTGAGGCGGCTGAGGGTGGAACGCTGTATCTTGATGAGATCGGTGGTTTGAATGCCGCGGCACAATTGGCCCTGCTGGACCGGCTTGAAGAAAAGAGCCGCGCGCGTGTCCTTGCCGGAAGCACCCAAGATCTTAAGGCGGCGATGGAGGCGGGTCGTCTTCACACAGAACTTTTTTATCGGCTGGATGTGATGCGCGTGCGGATCCCTTCGCTGCGCGAACGTCCCGAAGATATTCCCGTTTTGTTTCAACGTTATGTCGCGCAGGCCAGCGAACAGGCCAATTTGACGCCGCCGCCGATCACATCCGATCTAACGGCCCGATTGATGGCGCAGGATTGGCCCGGAAATGCGCGAGCATTGATGAATGTTGCAATGCGTTTTGCAATGGGACTTGATGAGAGCGAAAGCCACGCTGGGATCGGGCTATCGGCGCAGATGGCCCAAGTCGAAAGATCACTCCTGATTGCAGCGCTGCAGCGCCACCAGGGGCGTGCGACAGACGTGGCCCGCGATTTGCAACTTCCGCGCAAGACCTTTTATGACAAGCTGAACAAGCATGGATTGCGCGCTGAGAATTTTCGCAATCTATAGATGTTTCGCGCGACATTCTGACGCGCCAAGCCCGGCAATTTTTTGTGCTAGCCTGCATGCAATTGGATGCCGTCCTTATGGGAACAAGGAACGACGCGGCACCTGATGTGCCAGCAAGGGAGGGAGCGTTCATGGCCAAAGTGCCAATGGACGAAGGTGCGTTCGACCGCTCCGAATACGACAAAGCCGATCAGCAATTCCGATTGGCAGAACAAAAGCTACCGCGCGAGGCCATTAACGACCTTGCGCGTGAAGTCGTAAGGCGTCTGAGGTTCCGTATGCCAAGAACGGTCCGCAAAGAGGATTTGCCAAGTCCCGCAGACATAGATCTGCTTTGCGGGGCGCTGATGTCGTCGGATGAGGATGCGGCCGACCGGTTCATCATGAATGCCCGACGCGATGGCGTTGATGTCGACGCCATCTATTTGGGGTATGTTGCCGGTGCTGCCCGGCGTCTCGGCGAGATGTGGGACGCGGATGAGATATCCTTTGTTGACGTCACTTTGGGTTGCGCAAAGCTGTACCGCATCATTCGCGGTCTGCGGCACATCGTGGCACCTGGCATCATTTATGGCCGCGATGAAAAGCCAGCCTTATTCGCACTCGTCCCCAGCGAGACACATACGCTTGGGATCGAAATGGCGACTGATCTTTTCCGCCGGGAAGGTTGGGATGTCGATATGATGGTTGGTTTGGACCATAACATTCTGATCGATCAGGCGGAGCGGCGCAGCTACCGCGCGATCGTTCTTGTTGCCAATAGTGATGCAATGATGCAGCCATTGATCCGCCTCATCCTGGCATTGCGGATCACGCAGCCCCTCGCGCATATCGTCGTGGCAGGAAATATTATCGACCACTATCCGGACATCACTTACATGGTCGGCGCGGACGCAATGATAAAAGACATTGAAACAGCGATTGCTCAATTGCGATCCGTTATGGATATACCACGCGCCTGACGTCCTTGCGATGTGCGACTTTTCGCACTGTTAGCGGCGAAACCTGTGTGGAAATCCGCACAAAAGCTGATTTATTTTATCGACGCATCTCAGAAAGGTGAGTGTTTACAACGTTTTGCCTTCCTCTTGGTTAATCGCTTGCTTGCCGTCCTGCCGGACGGTTTGGTGTTGCGTGTACGTCCGGTAAAGGGCGGCAGGACTATCCTTGGGAGGTAAGTATGAAATTTTTGAAAGCAGCAGCCGCAATGGCTGCAATCTCGGTCATGGCGACTGCGGCGCAGGCAGAGGGTGAAGCAGGATGTGACAGCGGTGAGATTGTGGTCAAGTTCAGCCATGTCACCAATTCAGACCGTCATCCAAAGGGCATCGCAGCGACCCTGCTGGCCGAGCGCGTGAACGCCGAGATGAACGGCACGATGTGTATGGAGGTGTTTCCGAACTCGACACTCTACACCGACGAGCAAGTGATCGAGGCGATGTTGCGTGGTGACGTGCAACTCGCCGCTCCGTCTTTGTCGCTTTTTGAATCGATCACCAAGGCTTATCGCTTGTTCGATTTGCCATTCATGTTCGAAAACATCGACGCGGTTGATGCGTTCCAGGCATCCGATGCCGGACAGGCGATGAAAGACGCGATGCAGCGGCGCGGCCTGCAAGGTCTGCAATTCTGGCATAACGGCATGAAGCAGATCAGCGCGAATGTGCCGCTGGAAATGCCGACGGATGCCAACGGGCTGAAATTCCGCGTGCAGCCATCGGACGTGCTGGTCGCACAGATGGAGGCACTGGGCGCTTCACCGCAGCCAATGTCGTTCTCGGAAGTCTATGGTGCCTTGCAGACCGGTGTTGTCGATGGGCAAGAAAATACCTGGTCCAACATTTACGGCCAAAAGTTCTTTGAGGTCCAAGACGGGATCACCGAGACCAATCATGGGATCATCGACTACCTGGTCGTGGCGTCCATCGACTGGCTCGACAGCCTTGATGGGGATGTACGCGATCAGTTCCTGACGATCCTGGAAGAGGTAACCGATACCCGCAATGGGGAATCTGCACGCGTGAATGCGGAGAACCGGCAGGCAATTATCGATGCCGGTGGTGTGGTGCGCGAGTTGACGCCAGAGCAGCGGACCGCCTGGGTTGAAGCGATGAAGCCAGTCTGGGCGCAATTTGCCGAAGAGGTTGGACAGGAAAACATCGACGCTGCACAAGCCATCAACGACGCCATGTAAGCGATCTTTGGGGCGGCGTGTGATGTGCCGCCCCATTTCAGATGTCCGGGGGAGGGACTGATGAGCGGCAAATACACACCGAAAGGGCCGGTTGGCCGCGCCGTACACGGGTTTGAAGAGAACGTGATCGCGCTTCTTCTTGGTCTGATGACCTTGCTGACCTTTGCCAATGTGGTGCTGCGTTACGGCTTTAATTTGTCGATCATCTGGAGCTTGGAGGTCGTGCTGGTCCTGTTTGCATGGCTTGTTCTGTTTGGCGTGGCCTACGGGTTTAAAGTCACCGCGCATCTGGGTGTCGACGCAATCACCAACCTGCTTCCGCCAAAACCGCGCAAGGTGGTGGCCCTGATCGCAGGAGCGATCACGATCTTTTATGCCGTGTTGCTCCTAAAGGGGGCCTGGGATCAATGGGCCCCATTTGCGGATCTCCCCCCGACAACAGGCAAATGGTTCCCCACCGGTTTTGACACCGGTGCGCGGGGGCGCAGTTTCTTTGAAACCGATCAGATCCCCATGTTTGACTGGCTGCGGTTTTTGGAAGACTGGATCAATTATGGGGAACGTTATGACAAGATGCCCCGAATGATCCCCTATACGATCCTGCCGATTGCTGCCGTTCTGATCCTGTTCCGTGTCTGCCAGGCCGTCTGGCGCGTCTGGACGGACGAGGCGGACAGCCTGATCGTCAGCCACGAGGCAGAAGACGCGGTCGAAGAAGCCGCCGAAAAGCTGAGCAAGGGGGTCTGAGCAGATGGAAGTCGCACTCCTTTTCCTGATGATCATCGGTCTTTTGCTGCTGGGTGTGCCTATTGCGGTGTCGCTGGGTGTCAGTTCGATCATCTTCCAGCTCGCCTTCTCGGATACGTCGCTGGCTGCCGTCGCGCAGTCGCTCTATCTGGCGATGGCCGGGCATTATACGCTGCTTGCCATCCCGTTCTTTGTCCTTGCCTCGTCGTTCATGTCCACTGGTGGTGTGGCCAAACGGATTATTCGCTTCTCCATCGCCTGCGTGGGTCATTTGCAAGGTGGATTGGCAATTGCAGGTGTGTTTGCCTGTATGATGTTTGCGGCGCTGTCAGGGTCGTCACCTGCAACTGTTGTGGCAATCGGGACAATCGTGATCGCTGCGATGCGGCAGGTCGGTTATACTAAGGAATTCGCGGCCGGCGTGATTTGTAACGCAGGTACGCTCGGCATCCTGATCCCGCCATCGATTGTCATGGTGGTATATGCCTCGGCTACGGACGTTTCCGTTGGCCGGATGTTCTTGGCTGGCGTGATACCGGGGCTTTTGGCCGGTTTCATGCTGATGGTGACGATTTATGTGATTGCACGCATCAAGAACATGCCCAAAGGGGAATGGCAGGGGTGGGGCGAAATCTTTGCCAGTTTCCGCGATGCGGTCTGGGGTCTTTTGCTGATCCTGATCATCATGGGTGGTATTTACGGCCATCCCTGGATCCGGTTTGAGGAAGGTTTGAGCCTGATCTATTGGCAAAGTGGTGCCTTCACCCCGACCGAGGCAGCAGCCGTCGCAGCGTTCTATGCCTTTGTCGTGGCAACCTTCATCTACCGCGATATGGGACCGCTGGCCGCGCGCGATGAAGAGGGACAGATATATCAGGGGACTGCCATCAGCCTGTCTGCAGCCGCGGTGCCACAAAAGGCCAGTCTGTTGCAAAGGCCGTGGGCACTGGTCACAGCCTTCTTTCACAAAGACACGCGTGAGACCCTGTTTGAGGGTGGCAAGTTGACCATCACATTGATGTTCATCATCGCAAATGCGCTGTTGTTGAAGCACGTGCTGACCGATGAACAAATCCCACAGCATATCGCGGGTGCAATGCTGGATGCCGGGCTGGGGCCGGTGACGTTTCTGATCATCGTGAACGTGATCCTGTTGATCGGCGGACAGTTTATGGAGCCGTCTGGTCTGATCGTGATCGTGGCACCGCTTGTGTTCCCCATCGCGATTGAACTGGGTATCGACCCCATTCATCTGGGCATCATTATGGTGGTCAATATGGAGATCGGAATGATCACGCCGCCTGTGGGGCTGAACCTGTTTGTTACTTCTGGTGTGGCGAAGATGCCGATGATGGCTGTTGTAAAGGCGGCACTGCCATTCCTCGGCGTGCTGTTCATCTTCCTGATCATGATCACCTATATTCCGGCCATATCAACCTTCCTGCCGACGTACTTTATGGGGCCGGAGATCATTGTGAATTAACGGTGCTGGTTGCAGACTTTTCGTCACGAAAAGTCTGCATTTAGGCCAAGTCTTCGTGACGAAGACTTGGCCTCAGCTGTTTTCCAGCGCGGTGATGATCGGAGAAAAGTCAGCCGCTGTCAGGCTGGCCCCGCCAACCAGCGCGCCATCGACATGCGGCACACGGAAAATCTCTGCTGCATTGCTGCCTTTGACAGAGCCGCCATAAAGGATACGCATCTGTGCCCCGTCGCTGAAGCGGTCCGTGAGGTAGCCGTGAATATGCGCGTGTACTTCGGCGATTTGATCTGTGGTGGGCACTTTGCCCGTGCCGATGGCCCAGACCGGTTCATAGGCGATCACGGTGTTTTCGGCGTCCGCCGTGTCGGGGATGGATCCCGCAAGTTGACTGCCAATCACCGACAGCGTCGCTCCGGCTTCGCGTTCCTGCAGCGTTTCGCCAATGCAAATGACCGCGATCAAACCCGCATCGTAGCCCGCCTGCGATTTTGCGGCGACCATCGCATCCGTTTCGCCGTGGTCGGTGCGCCGTTCGGAATGCCCTGTCAGGACATAGCTCGCCCCTGCATCAGCGAGCATTTCGGCGCTGATATCGCCGGTATGCGCACCACTGACGGCTATGTGGCAATCCTGACCGCCAATGTCGAAAGGTGTATCCTCGCATGCGCTGATCAGCGTTGCCGGCGGGCAGATCAGAATATCGACATCCGCATCCCCATGTTTTTCTTCCAACTTCACAAGCTCTTCCAGATCGGCGCGCAGCCCGTTCATTTTCCAGTTCCCGGCAGCGAGTTTGCGAAGCATTGGGCAGCATCCTTTTGTCTGGTCTTCGGACTTGCTATCAACTTCGTGACCGGACGGAAAGAGGACCATGGCTGAACATCGTATTCCGCGTATTGATGCCGCCGCTTTGCTGGCAGGTGATGCCGAGGCAAAGGTGCTTGTCGCTGAGGCTGCGACCGGTGTGGGCTTTATGACCGTGCACAATACCCCAATATCGGATGCGACGGCGCGACAGGTCTTGGCGGCCTATCACGCGTTCTTTGCGCTGCCCGCGGCCGAAAAAGCGGCCTATGACATGGCCAGAACGGGATCGAACCGGGGCTGGGGTGCGCCGGGATCCGAACAGGTGGATCCGGAGGCCAATCCCGATTACAAGCAGGTCTTTGATTGCGGGCTGGAATTGCCGCCGGATGATCCGCTGACCACATTGCCGAGCTACGCGCCCAATCTCTGGCCGGACCGACCGGAGGGGTTCGCGGACACGCTTAGGGCATACTATGCGGAGGCAACAGCGTTCTCGCTGGATCTGCTTTGCGCCATCGCTGATGCAGTGGGCGAGGATGGTGATCACTTCCGCGATCAGTTTGATCGGCCCATGGCCCTGTTGCGGGGCAACTACTATCCTGAACGCCCCGCTTGGGCAGGGGAAAAAGATTTCGGGATTGCGACGCATACCGATTATGGCTGCCTGACGCTGCTCGCGACCGATGGATCGCCAGGATTGGAGGTGCGCAAGCGCGGTGGCGGTTGGATCGCGCTCTCTGCGCGGCCCGGCGAATTCGTGATCAATTTCGGCGAGATGCTGGAGATGTGGACGAATGGCCGGATCAAGGCGACACCGCATCGGGTGGTGGGCACCATTGCCGAGCGGATTTCGGTGCCGCTGTTTTTTAACCCCAATCACGATGCGAATGTTGCGCCCTTGGGGTCAGACAGCGTGATCAATGCACGCGATCATCTGGAAGCGCGGTTTGCCGAAACCTATTTGCATCTACAGGACGGCTAGGCGTTCAGGAAGCGGCGCGCCCAGTTGCATGCAGTCTCTGGATCGTCCAGTGCGCTTTCGGGCAGAGACCAGTAGGGCATGTTGTGGAATTGTTCGGCGCCTGCTGCGGCCAAGGCTGCCGCAGCGTCGGCTGTGGTCTTGACGTAGACTCGCCCTGCGCTGCTGACCACCGCAAAGATCACGCCGTCATGATAAAGGCCGAGCCCGCCGAACATCTTGCGCGAAGTGATTTGTCCAAGATCAGAGAACAGGTCGGTTGCGAACGCGATATCCGCATCGCTTACAGCCATTACTTGGCTGTCAGGCTTTCGTCGAATTTTATCGATTCACCGCAGCCGCAAGCGTCGGTCACGTTGGGATTGCGGAATTTGAAGCCGGATTCAAGCAGCGATACTTCATAGTCGATCTCTGTTCCGAAAAGAAACATCTGCGCCATGGGTGCGATCATCACCCGCGCGCCGTCCTGTTCGACAACCTCGTCCAGCGGATCAACCTCGGTGACGTAATCCATCGTGTATTCCATGCCCGCACAGCCGCCTTTTTTGACGCCAATGCGCAAGCCCTGATGGCCGTCCTTTTCCATCAGTTTCGCGATTTGCGTTGCGGCTTTGTCGGTAATTGTGACCGCTTGCTTGCCTGGAATGCCGAACATGGTGGTCTCCTTCAGCGCCTTATGTAGGGCATCGGTTGGTTCCGCTCAAGATGGGGTCGGGTTGATGCCCGTGATTGTGATGAGTGAGAGTGTCGCATAGCTGATCAACAGCGCCCAGCCGAATGACGCCAGCGTGCCGATGATCACGTATTCGCTGGCGCGCTGGTCTTTGGATGCGGTGTCAAAACGCAGGATCGATTTTGCGGCGATCAAAAACCCGATGGCGGCAGGTTGGCCCGTCAGCACCATCAGATAAATCAGTGCGCGTTCGAGAATACCGATCATACGGCCCGCAGCTGGCAGACCAGCATGTTCGATATTCTGGAAATCCGCCATCAAATACCCGATTGCCGGTCCGCCTGCATGGACGCAGAGGATCAGCCCAGCGCTGACAGCAAGGGCATATTGCATCCAGATCGTGGCGTCGGGCCAAAGCAAGGCAAGGTCGGGCCAGAACCACAAGACGCCAATAATGGTGGCGTAATGGGCAAGTTGGTCGGTGATGTATGCCCAGAGCCGGTCCGGGGCGTAATGCGTCTTGATCAGGTCAATGATCAGATGCAGGGCCGAGATTGTGAGCGCGGGGATGATTTCACCCTTCAGCGCAAGGAAACTCAGCACAAAAACGACGCCGATATGTGCGGCCATCGCTTCGGGCTTTTTCTTGTTGGCGATGATCCAGCTGTTTTGCAGCGGATAATCAGCCAGAAGATGGGCGAGCAACAGGGCGAGGGCGGTGGTCAGCATGGGGTGGACCTTGCGTATGTCACAACCTTATCTGGTTGTAATTCGTGAATACAGCCGAATATGGCTGTAATTTCTAGTAACAGGCCAATATGGCTGTAATTCTGTATAACAGCCGCATATGGCTGTCGCAGGCGGTAGGGATGATTGGTGATCACTATCATGCGCCATCATAAGCCTCGCATGCTGCGATCAGGGCATCGACGCCCGCGCCGTCGATATGGCCCTGAATGGTCTGTTGCGTCACGTTCAATGCCGATGCCAATGCCGTTTGCGTCGGTTGATCGGGTGCCAGGGCGTGCAATGCGACCTCTGCCTGCGCCTCGGTCCAGCGTTTGATGATTTCTTCGGCCAGCCGTAATGTGACCGCGTAAGTGCCGCCGCTATCGGCGATCACCATGTCGCGTTTGCGCGGCATTTGCTCCAGCGCCTGTCCCGATGCCGTAAAGACCGGACCATATGCGTCGGCGAGTGTATCGCCTGGGATGGTGCCTTCACCAAAGGCCAGTGCGATGCGTGTGTCGAACCGTTTATCCACCATTCGCACCGCGGCGCGTGCTGCAAAGACGGCGCGCAGTGCAAAAGCAGCAGAGACGGCCATTTGCCAGCCATCGCCGCGGTTGCGGGTGAAATAGGTGGGGGCGTCCTGCCACCGGCCAATCGTCTCAGACGCCTTCGTCAGACTCGCGAAAATCCGATCCAACCCGCCTGTCGGCAATTGCGATGATTTGACGATATCGCCTGTCAGGACGGCATAATTCGGCATCGGCCCCTCGTATCTTTGCGCCATGCTGGCGCGGGCCGGGGCCGAGTGCAAGATAGAATGCCCTGATCCGGCGGATCAGGGCGCTGGGCAGGTCAGAGCCCCATGCAGTTGGCGTAATAGGTGGTTGTCGCTGGCCAATCAGAAAACACGCCTTCGACACCGACCTCTTGGGCCAATACGTCGAGCACCTCGAAATAGACGCCATCGTTGTCGGTCACATCCGCCACGGACTGAAAATACCAGCCGCCGCCATTTGCCAGCGGGCCGGACCGTTCAAGCGTCCAGGTGATGATGTTCAAATCCGCCTCATTTGCGGCAATGGCCAGGGCAGATGGCACGATCTGACCGCCCTCCAGCGTCAGCAGCATCCATGTGGGTGGCGCGATATACTGGATGCCCATCGCTTTAAGCTCTTCCATCGTATTGGGCCATGTGGCGGGGTCCATTGGCGAATAGCCGTCGATATTGTACTCATCCATCAGATAGACGGCCTGCGCGCCGAATTCTGGTTCGTTTTCAATCCAGTAAAGGACATCTTCCAGGTTGAAGGATTGCAGCCAGACATCCGCGGCCGGAACACCAGCGGCCTTGTATTCGTCAACCAGTTTCTGGGCATAGTCTTCCTGGCTGAACCCGTTAAAGGGCATGTCGACCGATGGCGTTTTCAACTCTGGTGTAAACTTTGCGCCGAGGTCACGGAAAACCTCGATTGACTCTGCATGGGTCATCAACGTGGTGTTGTTGACATAGAGATCCGTGCGCCAGTTTGCAGTACCACCCAGATATTCCTCAGGCGTGGTTGCTGCCGCATTTGATGCGTCCATCTTCGGTTCCAGCGTGCGGAACTCCGCCAGGGTGATGTCGCTCGTCCGGCATTCTGCGGTCGCCTCAGCATCAGCTGATGCAGCGCTGAACGGGGTGGTGCATTGATCAGCCAAATCCGTCACGACGATATTTGTTGTTGTGTGCAAATCGTTTTGCGCATGGCGGCAGACGAGTTCCAGATCGGATGTAAAGGTTACGTCACATTCAAGGATCCCGGCACCCATCTGTGCCGCAGCCACGTTCGATTCGACCGTGTGTTCGGGGAACAGCAGCGGTGCACCACGGTGCCCGATGGAAAAATCCGACTTCTGCGGAGTTTGCATTGCACAGGATTCCAGTTTTGTTTTCAGAGGGCTGTCATCCATTTGCGCGATCAAAAACGCCGGCCGTGGGCCGTAGGTCAGGGCAACTTCGGCGATGGCTGAGGTGCCCGCGAGGGACGCAATAAGGGTAAGGGAAAGACGTGTCATGGCAGACTCCAGTATTGTTTATAGAGTCGGGATGAGGGGCGTTTGTAACGAGACACTAACAGATTGGTGAAAGTGTGACGACAAATTTGGTTCCGTCCGCGCGTGCGATAGGGCCGTGATTTTCAGATCATGCATCCCGCGCACGGCCCCGTTTTCATGTGGGACCGAAGCACAGCGTTTTCGTTTCAGCAAGCCAATGTCATCTGGCTGGACTGCGACAGGATTGGTCGCAAGGGGATGTGACACAACCTGTAGCCGAGCGCTGACCATATATGTATACTGTTGTCCACTAATGCAGGGCGGATCGAAGCAAGTCGGCACGCGCAATAGGAAAAGGTAAACGTGTTTTGACGAATAATATCCTTCGATTTTGGCAATCAAGCGACGCTGAGGATCCCTTCGAACCGCTGTTTCAGGCGGCCCCTATCTTGATGCACTCAATTGATAAACATGGTGTATTGCTAAAGGCCAGCCGGTTCTGGGCCGACAAGTTGGGCTATAAGATAGATGAGATGGTCGGTCGAAAATCTGTCGAGTTCCTGACTGAGCAGTCGCAAATCTACGCCCGCGACGTCGTCTTGCCAGAGTTCTTTCGCACAGGCAGCATCTACAATATCCCTTACGATTTTGTCCGAAAGGATGGAAAGATCGTACCGGTTTTGATGTCCGCAATTGCCCAATACGATGCGGAAGGCGCCTATGTGCGATCGCTTGCGATCATGTTTGACAATACCGAGGCGAAACGCGTTGCGGGCGAGTTCCAACAAAAACAACGTATGGACGCGATTGGCGCCTTGGTTGGCGGCGTCGCGCATGATTTCAACAATCTCCTGGCGGTTGTTCAAGGCAATCTGGAGTTCTTGGAACGTGATCCAGAAGACGCGGACCGTTTGGAATTTATCCACAGCGCTTTAGAGGCGGCAAAGCGCGGCGGGATCGTCACCCAACAATTGCTGACTTACGGTCGCAGAGCAAAACTGACCCCAAGCCTTTTCGATCTGAATGAGGCCGTCATTCGGGCGGATCGTCTGGTGCGTCGGTTATTCCCAGCAAATGTGGAGCTCGAAACCGTGACTGGTGGCGGGTTGTGGCACGTCAATGTCGATGCTGCCTTGCTTGAAACAGCCGTATTGAACATTTTGAACAATGCGCGGGACGCAATGCCTGACGGTGGCCGTATCACTATGGAAACCCGCAATGTCAGGATCGATGAAGAATACATCGATACCCGGCACGAAGAGATTTCGCCGGGGCGTTATGTGATGCTGGCGATCTCTGACACCGGATGCGGCATGGACAGCGAGACGCTCACAAAGGTATTTGAGCCCTTTTTCACAATGAAACCTGTGGGCGAAGGTTCAGGTCTTGGCCTGTCGATGGTCTTTGGCTTCATGCGTCAGTCGCAAGGCACGATCCGCGCCTATAGTGAGCGCGGTGTGGGCTCGACTTTCAAACTCTATTTTCCGATCGCAGAGCCACTGGCCCAACCAGAGCCTGCAAACCAACCTGAGTCGCGTGCCGGCATCGCTGGCAAAACTATTCTTCTGGTCGAGGATGAGGAGAGCGTTCGCAGGGTGCTTGCGCGGCAACTGCAAACGGAGCAGCTTCGGGTCATCGAAGCTGTGTCGGGCGATATCGCTTACGAAGAACTTATTGGCGGCCTGCGCCCTGATCTTTTGGTGACAGACATCGTGATGCCTGGATCCTTGCAAGGCCCCGAACTGGCCGAGCGCGCGAGAAAGCTTATGCCCGAGCTTCGTGTCTTGTTTATATCGGGCTACCCGACCGAGGCCGCAATTCACGGCAATGGTGTGAAGCCGCGAGATCGGCATTTGATCAAACCGGTGCGCGAACTGGAGCTTATCAGGAATGTGCTGGAACTGCTTCAAGACCGATGACGTGGTATCAGGACTGGTTGCAAAGGGGGTCGGTTCTCCGTTCCGGACGAACGGTGCGATTTCTGCAATAGGCTGATACATCTGGCCACCCGCGCCTGATCGGCCAGAAATGTTGGTGTCGCCGCAACGACAAGCGGATTGGGCAAGTCGTACGCTCAAAAACTCGTCAACAGGGGGCACGGCATGCCGCCAACTGGTCGTCTGTTAGATATGATCGGGAAGGTCGATAAAGCGTGGATGCTTGCCATTCGCACAAGCGCATGGTGCCTGTGGAAAAAATGTCATCCGGCGGACAACGCCTGACGCGTTGGGATGATTTGGATCACCGTGTTGCGTTGCCGCGCGTTAACGCGCGCGAACCGGGCTTGCTGGGTTGCCAACCACAGTCATACCCGCTGACACATCGCGGGTCACCACGGCACCTGCGCCAATGATCGCATCGTCGCCCACCGTCACGCCGGGCAACAGCAACGCACCGCCGCCGATCCAGACATTTGCACCGATAGTGATGGGTTTGCCCAGTTCGACACCTTCGGCACGCTCTGCGGGATCGCGCGGGTGGTCAGGGGTGAGGATTTGGGTGCCGGGGCCGATTTGGGTGTTTGCACCAATTGTGATGGGACAAACGTCGAGCAGTACACACCCAAAGTTCAGAAAGACACCCGAAGCGAGGTGGATGTTGCTGCCGTAATCCACATAGAAGGGCGGTCGGATCACGGCACTTTCATGCGCGCCAAGGAGTGCGTCGAGGATCCGCTGGCGTTCAGCATCGTCGCCATAGACGGTCGCGTTATAGTCCCGCATCAGCGTCTGCGCGCGCTGACGCATGGCCACCAGTTCGGGATCGCCGGGCAGATAGATTTCGCCCGCGATCATCCGGTCTTTCTGGCTCGTTGGCATCAGGCTTTACATGAAGCCCAGTTCGAGGCGTGCTTCGTCCGACATCATGTCCATGCCCCATTGCGGCTCGAACGTCATTTCGACATCCACCTGTTTCACACCGGGCAGGGGTTCGACGGCATCGGCCACCCACCCAGGCATTTCGCCCGCCACGGGGCAGCCGGGGGCAGTGAGAGTCATGATGATGTTGACGGCATTATCGTCCTTGATATCAATCGTGTAGATCAGCCCAAGGTCATAGATATTGACGGGGATTTCAGGGTCGTAGACGGACCGGCAGGCCTGCACGATATCCTCATAAAGCGGATGATCGGTCGTCGATGGCGCAATCATCGGCGCGCCTTCAAGCTGGGCATTGCTGTCGGTCATGGCATCATTCCCTGAATTCCTGAGCAAACATATAGGGTTTGGGTTGGGGGGCGTAAAGGGGTTGGGATGTCGCGTCAGGTGGCCTGCGCCGTGCGCCGCGGCCAGCCCCAGCCTGCGATAAAGCTCAGGAACAGGGCGGCAGTGACGAAAAGGCTGGTGGCAAGGACAAAGACGGAGGTGAGGGCGTTGGCGTCAGCAAGCCATCCGGCCAGAAAGATGACCGGCGGCATGCCCAGTTTGAAGATCGCGCCGGTAATCCCGGCGACCCGGCCCATATGGGCGGCCTCGGTGCTTTCCTGGCGGTACGACCAGATGCCGATGTCGTAGAAGATCGATACGGCCCCTTCGCAAAAGCTGACGACGAAGAGGATCAGCAGCGTCGGGGCGGCGGCTGTGGCGAGGCTCAGAAGCCCCAAGAGCCAGATGGGCCAGAAGAACGCGGCGCGGTAGCCAAGCGCACGGCGTATGCGGGGGGCATAGGTTGCGGCGATGACCGAGCCAACACCCGCCGCTGCGACAACCAGCCCTGTCTGAAAATCATTCGCACTCAGATCGATTTTCAGCTTCAAGAGAAGCCCCACCATGAACGCACCTGCTGCGGCATTGGTCAGGACGACGGCAATCGTCATCATCACCAGTTCGCGATTGTTGGCAAAGACGCTGAAACCTTCGCGCAAGGATGGCCAGAACGGGGCTTGTGGGGCAAGTGTTTCGTCAGGCTGCACCGTAAAGGCGGCAATTGCGCTGATGACCAAAAGCAATGTCACGCAGCCCACCAGACCGGTACCGCCTAAAGTGAAAAGCGCCAACCCACCCAAAGCCGGACCAACTGTCGTGATCACCGAATTGATTGCGCTGCCAAGTGCTGTCGCGTCGCTCAGCCGCTCTTGCGGGACGGTCAGCCGCAACAGGGTGAATTGCAGGTTGCTGATCGCGTAACCGACAGCATTCAGAAAGATCACGAACAGGGCGAGATTTGCGATACTGACCAGATCGGCCAGCATCAATGCCCACA
Source organism: Pseudomonadota bacterium (assembly GCA_038529695.1). Classification (GTDB taxonomy): domain Bacteria; phylum Pseudomonadota; class Alphaproteobacteria; order Rhodobacterales; family Rhodobacteraceae; genus Yoonia. Next base: position 25,364 of record JBCBDL010000024.1, read on the forward strand.
GGGCCGCGCATGACCCGGCGAGCAGCAGGCTGTAAATCCGAAAACCGGTCGCCTTGCGCATGCGGTCGTTGATCACGCCAACAAAGATCGCAAACAGGATGTTCGGGATGAACCCTGCGCCCTTGATCAGGGCCAAACCACTGCCTGTCCCGCTGATTTCCAAGGCGAGCAGAGGGAGGGCAAAGGACAGCATGTTCTGCGCCAGAATGACAGCGGCGATGATGCCGGTGGCTGTCAGGAAGTGTCGGTTGTAGCCGATTTGTCTACTCCGCTGGCGCTGTGGCCTTGGCAAGGGGCCCAGGCGTTTCGCGGATCGGCATGTGCAGCAATGTCGCCAGCAGGCCAAACCCGACCGCCGCCCACCACATTGGTTCGTAATGCCCATAGATATCGTAGATGCGCCCGCCGAGCCATGCGCCAAGGAAGGCCCCTGATTGATGGCTGAGGAAGATCATGCCGCCTAAAGTCGACAGATAGGCCAGCCCTTGGGTCTGCGCCACGAGGGCGGTGGTGAGCGGGACAGTGGACAGCCATAAGAGCCCCATCGCTGCCGAAAAGACATAGATACTGCCTGGCGTGAGCGGGGCAAGGATGAAAAGCATGATGACGATGGCGCGCGCGAAATAAATGCCGCTCAGCACACGTTTGTTGGACATCCGCTGCCCGGACCAGCCCGACAGGAAAGACCCTGCGATGTTGAAGAGGCCGATCAGGGCCAATGACCAGGCGCCCAGGCTGACCGGGAGCCCTTCATCGGCGATATAGGCGGGCAGGTGGGTCTGGATAAAGGCGACGTGAAAGCCGCAGACGAAGAAACCGAAGAACAAGAGGACATAAGCCCGGTCTCCAAAGGCGGATTTGATGGCGTAGCCAAAGCGGCTGTTGCCCGCCTCGACCGTGGGGACAGAGACGCGGTTGATAAAAAGGGCCATCGGGACGATCAGAAGGAAGCTGATCGCGATGGCCATGATCGCGCTTTGCAGGCCGATCTGGTTCATCAGGAAAACTGACATGGGTGCCGCAATGAACATACCCGCCGATGCAGATGCCGTGCCGAGACCGAGAATAAAGCTGCGCCGCGTGGGCGAGACGACCTTGCCCAAAGCGATGATCACGATCTGAAAGGCGGCGGCGCCGGTCCCGATGCCGACAATGACACCGGACCAGATGAAGACCTGCGGGTCGATGGTGAAAGCACGCAGGGCAAAACCCGCGGCGGCGACCAGCGCCCCGAAGACCAGCACTAACCCGCTGCCATAGCGGTCGGCGACCATACCGGCCAGCGGCTGTGTGACGCCCCAGCAAATCGCTTGGATGGCCATGGAGAGTGCAAAGACCTCGCGGGGCCAGCCAAGCGTTTCGGTCATCGGGCGCAGGAACACGCCAAAGGTCGCTGCGAAACCAAAGCTTATGAACGCAATGATGCAGCCTGCGTAGATAGCGGCGGTGACGGCGGGGCTGTCTTTGGTATCGGTCATGTCGCGACCTTAGGTGCGTGTTTGACCGGGTGAAAGGGTTTTCAATTGCGCTGGCTTGGGCCATATGCGGCCAGTGCAAAGGACCTATCCATGAAAGATCGTTTTTCATTCACGCTGAACGCCACTGATGGCAAGGCCCGGACCGGGGTGATCCACACTCCGCGCGGCGATATCCGCACGCCAGCCTTCATGCCGGTGGGGACTGCGGCCACCGTCAAGGCCATGATGCCCGAAAGTGTTGCTGCGACGGGGGCGGATATTCTGCTGGGCAACACGTATCATTTGATGTTGCGCCCGACGGCGGAGCGGATTGACCGATTGGGTGGGCTGCACAAGTTCATGAATTGGTCGAAACCGATCCTGACCGATAGCGGCGGGTTTCAGGTGATGAGCCTGTCGGACCTGCGCAAACTGACCGAAAATGGTGTGACGTTCAAAAGTCATATCGATGGATCGAAACATCATTTGACGCCAGAACGGTCGATGGACATCCAGAAACTGCTGGGGTCGGATATCGTCATGTGTTTTGACGAATGCCCGGCACTGCCTGCGGATCGAAAGCGCATTCAAGACAGCATGGAGCTCTCCATGCGTTGGGCGCAACGGTCGCGGGATGCGTTTGGTGACCGTCCGGGTCATGCGCTGTTTGGCATCCAGCAAGGTGGGCTGGAGGAGGATCTGCGCGCACAAAGCGCTGAAGCGCTGCGTGCAATTGAGTTTGACGGCTATGCAGTGGGCGGTTTGGCGGTCGGGGAAGGGCAAGAGGCCATGTTCGGCTGCCTTGAATTCGCTGCGGATCAACTGCCCGCCGACAAGCCCCGTTACCTGATGGGGGTGGGCAAGCCAGATGATATCGTGGGGGCAGTCAAACGCGGGATCGACATGATGGATTGTGTGCTGCCGTCACGGTCTGGTCGGACCGGGCAAGTGTTCACGCGCCGGGGTGTTGTGAATATCAAGAATGCACGCCATGCTGATGACCCGCGACCGCTTGACGAAGATTGTAAATGTCCGGCCTGCCGCAACTATTCACGGGCATATCTGCACCATGTCTTCCGCGCGCAAGAGATGATTAGCGGCATGCTGCTGACCTGGCACAATCTTCATTACTTCCAAGAAATCATGGCGGGCATGCGCGCAGCCATCGATGAAGGCCGCTTTGCAGCGTGGGAGAGGGAATTCCACAGCACTCGCACGCTTGGCGATCTCGACCCGCTATGAACACGACGCAAGTCACCATCGAAAGTGATGGGGTCAAACTTTCGGGGACCCGCGTGGAGCCTGACACCCCAAGGGCGACGGTATTGCTTGTCCACGGTTCAGGCCCGTTGGATCGTAACCAGAATAGCAAGGCCGCAAAGCTAGAGACTTTTTCCCATCTTGCCGCTGCGCTGCATGACGCAGGATTTGCCACGATCCGGTGGGACAAGCGCGGGATAGGCGCTTCTGGCGGAGATTATCAGGCCTTGCGGCAGGCGCAGCTTGTGGCGGATGTGCGGGCATGGATCGGTGCGGCGCAAGGGTCAGGGCCGATTTACTTGCTGGGGCATTCGGAAGGCACTGCCATCGCCACGCAAGCCGCCCAGGGACAGAATGTGGCGGGCCTGGTTCTGGTGTGTCCTTACATCACGGCGGGACGCGAGATCCTGATCCGTCAGGCGGAGCGGTCGGATCAGGCTGTTGATGATCTGACGGGGGTGAGTGGTTGGTTGGCGCGGCTGGCCACCTTCATCTTTGGGCGGCCCAGCCAGATACAGGCCCGCATGGTCCGCAAGCTGGAACGAACAGATTGCGCGTTTATCCGCGTTGGGCTGCGCAAAGTGCCCGCCCATTGGTTGCGTGACTTTATTCAATCCGATCTGGATGCAATCCATCGCAGCAATCAACGTCCAACCCTGCTGGTTGTTGCAGAGCATGACGCCCAATGCCCCCCGGAAGATGGTGCCAAGATTGCCGCGCTCAATCCGAAGGCGGAATTGGTTCAGATTTCGGGTCTGTCCCATATTCTGAGGGCGACAAATGATGACGGCTTGGCTGACTACATGCGCCAGCTCAAACAGCCAAATGATCCCCGCGTTGCCGCGGTCGTGATTGACTGGCTGGTCCGCCAAGAGGGCCGCGGCGAGCCCGAAGCCGAAGATGTATAACAGTGCGGAAATCCTGACCTGACGACACCAAAAAAACATGCAACTCTCATGTTGTTTTCAAGATGAATTTCGTTTGAGGGTGTTATGCGTGTTGTTGTTTTCGGGTGTTTTTTGGCCTGTGTCATCGTGTTGGCATCGGGTGCGAAGGCGGCCATGACACCGACAAAAACCAGTAGCCTTTCACAAGGCGGCCATTTTCTTGGCAAACATTAATCATTTTCGCCTTGTATGCTTGCACAGCGGCGCACGGACAGGCACTCTGCGCCAAGCATTGAACATGTCTGGTTGAAACGCCTGCGACATCACCCCACATGTTGAGGCCAAGGAGACGCTCCAGGTTGCCGCCAAGCGGGACGGGCGCGTCTTGCCAAAAAAGGAAAAGAGCATGCAAGAACCGTTGAGTTCATCCTATCCCGTCCTGCCGCTGCGCGATATTGTGGTGTTTCCGCATATGATCGTGCCGCTGTTTGTGGGGCGCGATAAATCCGTCCGCGCGCTGGAAGAGGTGATGCAGGACGACAAGCAGATTCTGCTGTCCAGCCAGATTGACCCCGGACAGGACGATCCTGATCAGGAAGGCATCTACAAAACAGGCGTGCTGGCCAATGTGCTGCAGCTGTTGAAGCTGCCTGATGGTACAGTGAAAGTGCTCGTTGAAGGGCGTAGTCGCGTGCGGATCACGAAATTCGTGCCGAATGACAACTTTTTCGAAGCCTCTGCCGAATATCTTGAAGAAGTGCCGGGGCATGAAGCTGAGGTTGAGGCGCTGGTGCGTAATGTCTCGGCTGAGTTTGAACGTTACGCGAAGATCAAGAAAAACATCCCCGAAGAGGCGATGGCCGCTGTGGGCGAGGCAACAGAGCCTGCGAAACTGGCCGATCTGGTTGCGGGGCATCTGGGCATTGAAGTCGACCAAAAGCAGGGGCTTTTGGAGACCCTGTCTGTGTCTGAACGGCTGGAGAAGGTGTTTGGCCTGATGCAGGGTGAAATGTCCGTGCTGCAGGTCGAGAAAAAGATCAAGACCCGCGTCAAATCCCAGATGGAGCGGACGCAGCGCGAATATTATCTGAATGA